>NZ_CP115153.1:260000-320000 GCF_027594365.1 Sutcliffiella sp. NC1 | reverse complement strand
CTGCTGGCACGTAGTTAGCCGTGGCTTTCTGGTTAGGTACCGTCAAGGTGCGAGCAGTTACTCTCGCACTTGTTCTTCCCTAACAACAGAGCTTTACGACCCGAAGGCCTTCATCGCTCACGCGGCGTTGCTCCATCAGACTTTCGTCCATTGTGGAAGATTCCCTACTGCTGCCTCCCGTAGGAGTCTGGGCCGTGTCTCAGTCCCAGTGTGGCCGATCACCCTCTCAGGTCGGCTACGCATCGTTGCCTTGGTGAGCCGTTACCTCACCAACTAGCTAATGCGCCGCGGGCCCATCTGTAAGTGATAGCCGAAACCATCTTTCAATATAGTACCAGGAGGTACTATATATTATCCGGTATTAGCTCCGGTTTCCCGAAGTTATCCCAGTCTTACAGGCAGGTTGCCCACGTGTTACTCACCCGTCCGCCGCTAACTTCTTTAAAGCAAGCTCTAAAGAAGTTCGCTCGACTTGCATGTATTAGGCACGCCGCCAGCGTTCGTCCTGAGCCAGGATCAAACTCTCCGTAGAGTATTTGATTGCTCAAAATGTTTGCTGACTTATCGTCAATTTATTGTTTTGTCGATTTTAAAAACCGACTTGCACGCTATTGTTTTGTTTAGTTTTCAAAGAACATTTTAACGCGTCGCTCAAAAGCAACTATACTAATATATCATTTCCCATCTCGGAAGTCAACAACTTTTTTTATAAAAGTCATTCACTAGTTTTAACATAGAAACGATAGATTCTTATCTTACCCTATTAAACCTTACGGTTCAAGTGTTAAAATCTGGTAACGTATTGGGATAAAAAAGGAATAGATCCAAAAATCTATTCCCTGCCTGGCGACGTCCTACTCTCACAGGGGGACAGCCCCCAACTACCATCGGCGCTGAAGAGCTTAACTTCCGTGTTCGGTATGGGAACGGGTGTGACCTCTTCGCCTTCATCACCAGACATATTTAGTTGAAAGAATTGTTCTTTCAAAACTAGATAATATATTTTCATCAAGATCATTCATATCGTTCATTTAAATTGGTTAAGTCCTCGATCGATTAGTATTCGTCAGCTACACGTGTCGCCACGCTTCCACCTCGAACCTATCAACCTGATCATCTTTCAGGGATCTTACTAGCTTGCGCTAAAGGAAATCTCATCTTGAGGGGGGCTTCATGCTTAGATGCTTTCAGCACTTATCCCGTCCGCACGTAGCTACCCAGCTATGCCTTTGGCAAGACAACTGGTACACCAGCGGTGCGTCCATCCCGGTCCTCTCGTACTAAGGACAGCTCCTCTCAAATTTCCTACGCCCACGACGGATAGGGACCGAACTGTCTCACGACGTTCTGAACCCAGCTCGCGTACCGCTTTAATGGGCGAACAGCCCAACCCTTGGGACCGACTACAGCCCCAGGATGCGATGAGCCGACATCGAGGTGCCAAACCTCCCCGTCGATGTGGACTCTTGGGGGAGATAAGCCTGTTATCCCCGGGGTAGCTTTTATCCGTTGAGCGATGGCCCTTCCATGCGGAACCACCGGATCACTAAGCCCGACTTTCGTCCCTGCTCGACTTGTAGGTCTCGCAGTCAAGCTCCCTTGTGCCTTTACACTCTACGAATGATTTCCAACCATTCTGAGGGAACCTTTGGGCGCCTCCGTTACTCTTTAGGAGGCGACCGCCCCAGTCAAACTGCCCACCTGACACTGTCTCCCGAGCCGATAAGGCTCGCGGGTTAGAATTTCAATACAGCCAGGGTAGTATCCCACCGACGCCTCCACCGAAGCTAGCGCTCCGGCTTCTCAGGCTCCTACCTATCCTGTACAAGCTGTACCAAAATTCAATATCAGGCTACAGTAAAGCTCCACGGGGTCTTTCCGTCCTGTCGCGGGTAACCTGCATCTTCACAGGTACTATAATTTCACCGAGTCTCTGGTTGAGACAGTGCCCAGATCGTTACGCCTTTCGTGCGGGTCGGAACTTACCCGACAAGGAATTTCGCTACCTTAGGACCGTTATAGTTACGGCCGCCGTTTACTGGGGCTTCGGTTCAAAGCTTCGCGCCGAGGCGCTAACCTTTCCCCTTAACCTTCCAGCACCGGGCAGGCGTCAGCCCCTATACTTCGCCTTACGGCTTCGCAGAGACCTGTGTTTTTGCTAAACAGTCGCCTGGGCCTATTCACTGCGGCTCTCTCGGGCTTTAACACCCTAACAGAGCACCCCTTCTCCCGAAGTTACGGGGTCATTTTGCCGAGTTCCTTAACCAGAGTTCTCTCGCTCACCTTAGGATTCTCTCCTCGCCTACCTGTGTCGGTTTGCGGTACGGGCACCATATTCCTCGCTAGAAGCTTTTCTTGGCAGTGTGGAATCAGGAACTTCGGTACTATATTTCCCTCGCCATCACAGCTCAGCCTTTAGGATAAGCGGATTTGCCTACTTATCCAGCCTAACTGCTTGGACGCACATATCCAACAGTGCGCTTACCCTATCCTCCTGCGTCCCTCCATCGCTCAAACGGAATGAGGTGGTACAGGAATATCAACCTGTTATCCATCGCCTACGCCTTTCGGCCTCGGCTTAGGTCCCGACTAACCCTGAGCGGACGAGCCTTCCTCAGGAAACCTTAGGCATTCGGTGGAAGGGATTCTCACCCTTCTTTCGCTACTCATACCGGCATTCTCACTTCTAAGCGCTCCACCAGTCCTTACGGTCTAGCTTCAACGCCCTTAGAACGCTCTCCTACCACTGTTCGTAAGAACAGTCCGCAGCTTCGGTGATACGTTTAGCCCCGGTACATTTTCGGCGCAGAGTCACTCGACCAGTGAGCTATTACGCACTCTTTAAATGGTGGCTGCTTCTAAGCCAACATCCTGGTTGTCTAAGCAACTCCACATCCTTTTCCACTTAACGTATACTTTGGGACCTTAGCTGGCGGTCTGGGCTGTTTCCCTCTTGACTACGGATCTTATCACTCGCAGTCTGACTCCTGAGAAACAAGTCTTTGGCATTCGGAGTTTGACTGAATTCGGTAATCCGATGAGGACCCCTAGTCCAATCAGTGCTCTACCTCCAAGACTCTTTACTCAAGGCTAGCCCTAAAGCTATTTCGGAGAGAACCAGCTATCTCCAGGTTCGATTGGAATTTCTCCGCTACCCACACCTCATCCCCGCACTTTTCAACGTGCGTGGGTTCGGGCCTCCATTCAGTGTTACCTGAACTTCACCCTGGACATGGGTAGATCACCTGGTTTCGGGTCTACGACCACGTACTATGACGCCCTATTCAGACTCGCTTTCGCTACGGCTCCGTCTCATCAACTTAACCTTGCACGTAATCGTAACTCGCCGGTTCATTCTACAAAAGGCACGCTATCACCCATTAACGGGCTCTAACTACTTGTAGGCACACGGTTTCAGGATCTTTTCACTCCCCTTCCGGGGTGCTTTTCACCTTTCCCTCACGGTACTGGTTCACTATCGGTCACTAGGGAGTATTTAGCCTTGGGAGATGGTCCTCCCAGCTTCCGACGGGATTTCTCGTGTCCCGCCGTACTCAGGATCCACTCAAGAGAGAACGAGGTTTCAACTACAGGGTTTTTACCTTCTATGACAGACCTTTCCAGGTCGCTTCGTTTACCCCGTTCTTTTGTAACTCCGTATAGAGTGTCCTACAACCCCAAGAGGCAAGCCTCTTGGTTTGGGCTAATTCCGTTTCGCTCGCCGCTACTCAGGAAATCGCGTTTGCTTTCTCTTCCTCCGGGTACTTAGATGTTTCAGTTCCCCGGGTCTGCCTTCCATACCCTATGTATTCAGGTAAGGATACTACTCCATTACGAGTAGTGGGTTTCCCCATTCGGAAATCTCTGGATCAAAGCTTACTTACAGCTCCCCAAAGCATATCGGTGTTAGTCCCGTCCTTCATCGGCTCCTAGTGCCAAGGCATCCACCGTGCGCCCTTAATAACTTAACCATGTGCTAATTAAATTAGCGGTTTTCGATAACAGCGAATTGTTATCATTAGAAAATTACTAAGATGAACGATACTTGTGAATGTATCTTGATTACTTATATTATCTAGTTTTCAAAGAACATGGCTACTGACTTCAATCACATCGTGATTAGCTTCGTAGCTTACCTTCATGCTACTCTTGCTGCTTAAGGAATCCATCATCGTGGATTTCACTTGCAGACGCAAGCGCAATATTAATAGAGAGAATGATCTCTCAAAACTAAACAAAACAATGAGCGTGATTTTCCTTAGAAAGGAGGTGATCCAGCCGCACCTTCCGATACGGCTACCTTGTTACGACTTCACCCCAATCATCTGTCCCACCTTAGGCGGCTGGCTCCAAAAGGTTACCCCACCGACTTCGGGTGTTACAAACTCTCGTGGTGTGACGGGCGGTGTGTACAAGGCCCGGGAACGTATTCACCGCGGCATGCTGATCCGCGATTACTAGCGATTCCGGCTTCATGTAGGCGAGTTGCAGCCTACAATCCGAACTGAGAACGGTTTTATGGGATTGGCTCGACCTCGCGGTTTTGCTGCCCTTTGTACCGTCCATTGTAGCACGTGTGTAGCCCAGGTCATAAGGGGCATGATGATTTGACGTCATCCCCACCTTCCTCCGGTTTGTCACCGGCAGTCTCCTTAGAGTGCCCAACTAAATGCTGGCAACTAAGAACAAGGGTTGCGCTCGTTGCGGGACTTAACCCAACATCTCACGACACGAGCTGACGACAACCATGCACCACCTGTCACTCTGTCCCCCGAAGGGGAACGCTCTATCTCTAGAGGTGGCAGAGGATGTCAAGACCTGGTAAGGTTCTTCGCGTTGCTTCGAATTAAACCACATGCTCCACCGCTTGTGCGGGCCCCCGTCAATTCCTTTGAGTTTCAGTCTTGCGACCGTACTCCCCAGGCGGAGTGCTTAATGCGTTAGCTGCAGCACTAAAGGGCGGAAACCCTCTAACACTTAGCACTCATCGTTTACGGCGTGGACTACCAGGGTATCTAATCCTGTTTGCTCCCCACGCTTTCGCGCCTCAGCGTCAGTTACAGACCAGAGAGTCGCCTTCGCCACTGGTGTTCCTCCACATCTCTACGCATTTCACCGCTACACGTGGAATTCCACTCTCCTCTTCTGCACTCAAGTCTCCCAGTTTCCAATGACCCTCCACGGTTGAGCCGTGGGCTTTCACATCAGACTTAAGAAACCGCCTGCGCGCGCTTTACGCCCAATAATTCCGGACAACGCTTGCCACCTACGTATTACCGCGGCTGCTGGCACGTAGTTAGCCGTGGCTTTCTGGTTAGGTACCGTCAAGGTGCGAGCAGTTACTCTCGCACTTGTTCTTCCCTAACAACAGAGCTTTACGACCCGAAGGCCTTCATCGCTCACGCGGCGTTGCTCCATCAGACTTTCGTCCATTGTGGAAGATTCCCTACTGCTGCCTCCCGTAGGAGTCTGGGCCGTGTCTCAGTCCCAGTGTGGCCGATCACCCTCTCAGGTCGGCTACGCATCGTTGCCTTGGTGAGCCGTTACCTCACCAACTAGCTAATGCGCCGCGGGCCCATCTGTAAGTGATAGCCGAAACCATCTTTCAATATAGTACCAGGAGGTACTATATATTATCCGGTATTAGCTCCGGTTTCCCGAAGTTATCCCAGTCTTACAGGCAGGTTGCCCACGTGTTACTCACCCGTCCGCCGCTAACTTCTTTAAAGCAAGCTCTAAAGAAGTTCGCTCGACTTGCATGTATTAGGCACGCCGCCAGCGTTCGTCCTGAGCCAGGATCAAACTCTCCGTAGAGTATTTGATTGCTCAAAATGTTTGCTGACTTATCGTCAATTTATTGTTTTGTCGATTTTAAAAACCGACTTGCACGCTATTGTTTTGTTTAGTTTTCAAAGAACATTTTAACGCGTCGCTCAAAAGCAACTATACTAATATATCATTTCCCATCTCGGAAGTCAACAACTTTTTTTATAAAAGTCATTCACTAGTTTTAACATAGAAACGATAGATTCTTATCTTACCCTATTAAACCTTACGGTTCAAGTGTTAAAATCTGGTAACGTATTGGGATAAAAAAGGAATAGATCCAAAAATCTATTCCCTGCCTGGCGACGTCCTACTCTCACAGGGGGACAGCCCCCAACTACCATCGGCGCTGAAGAGCTTAACTTCCGTGTTCGGTATGGGAACGGGTGTGACCTCTTCGCCTTCATCACCAGACATATTTAGTTGAAAGAATTGTTCTTTCAAAACTAGATAATATATTTTCATCAAGATCATTCATATCGTTCATTTAAATTGGTTAAGTCCTCGATCGATTAGTATTCGTCAGCTACACGTGTCGCCACGCTTCCACCTCGAACCTATCAACCTGATCATCTTTCAGGGATCTTACTAGCTTGCGCTAAAGGAAATCTCATCTTGAGGGGGGCTTCATGCTTAGATGCTTTCAGCACTTATCCCGTCCGCACGTAGCTACCCAGCTATGCCTTTGGCAAGACAACTGGTACACCAGCGGTGCGTCCATCCCGGTCCTCTCGTACTAAGGACAGCTCCTCTCAAATTTCCTACGCCCACGACGGATAGGGACCGAACTGTCTCACGACGTTCTGAACCCAGCTCGCGTACCGCTTTAATGGGCGAACAGCCCAACCCTTGGGACCGACTACAGCCCCAGGATGCGATGAGCCGACATCGAGGTGCCAAACCTCCCCGTCGATGTGGACTCTTGGGGGAGATAAGCCTGTTATCCCCGGGGTAGCTTTTATCCGTTGAGCGATGGCCCTTCCATGCGGAACCACCGGATCACTAAGCCCGACTTTCGTCCCTGCTCGACTTGTAGGTCTCGCAGTCAAGCTCCCTTGTGCCTTTACACTCTACGAATGATTTCCAACCATTCTGAGGGAACCTTTGGGCGCCTCCGTTACTCTTTAGGAGGCGACCGCCCCAGTCAAACTGCCCACCTGACACTGTCTCCCGAGCCGATAAGGCTCGCGGGTTAGAATTTCAATACAGCCAGGGTAGTATCCCACCGACGCCTCCACCGAAGCTAGCGCTCCGGCTTCTCAGGCTCCTACCTATCCTGTACAAGCTGTACCAAAATTCAATATCAGGCTACAGTAAAGCTCCACGGGGTCTTTCCGTCCTGTCGCGGGTAACCTGCATCTTCACAGGTACTATAATTTCACCGAGTCTCTGGTTGAGACAGTGCCCAGATCGTTACGCCTTTCGTGCGGGTCGGAACTTACCCGACAAGGAATTTCGCTACCTTAGGACCGTTATAGTTACGGCCGCCGTTTACTGGGGCTTCGGTTCAAAGCTTCGCGCCGAGGCGCTAACCTTTCCCCTTAACCTTCCAGCACCGGGCAGGCGTCAGCCCCTATACTTCGCCTTACGGCTTCGCAGAGACCTGTGTTTTTGCTAAACAGTCGCCTGGGCCTATTCACTGCGGCTCTCTCGGGCTTTAACACCCTAACAGAGCACCCCTTCTCCCGAAGTTACGGGGTCATTTTGCCGAGTTCCTTAACCAGAGTTCTCTCGCTCACCTTAGGATTCTCTCCTCGCCTACCTGTGTCGGTTTGCGGTACGGGCACCATATTCCTCGCTAGAAGCTTTTCTTGGCAGTGTGGAATCAGGAACTTCGGTACTATATTTCCCTCGCCATCACAGCTCAGCCTTTAGGATAAGCGGATTTGCCTACTTATCCAGCCTAACTGCTTGGACGCACATATCCAACAGTGCGCTTACCCTATCCTCCTGCGTCCCTCCATCGCTCAAACGGAATGAGGTGGTACAGGAATATCAACCTGTTATCCATCGCCTACGCCTTTCGGCCTCGGCTTAGGTCCCGACTAACCCTGAGCGGACGAGCCTTCCTCAGGAAACCTTAGGCATTCGGTGGAAGGGATTCTCACCCTTCTTTCGCTACTCATACCGGCATTCTCACTTCTAAGCGCTCCACCAGTCCTTACGGTCTAGCTTCAACGCCCTTAGAACGCTCTCCTACCACTGTTCGTAAGAACAGTCCGCAGCTTCGGTGATACGTTTAGCCCCGGTACATTTTCGGCGCAGAGTCACTCGACCAGTGAGCTATTACGCACTCTTTAAATGGTGGCTGCTTCTAAGCCAACATCCTGGTTGTCTAAGCAACTCCACATCCTTTTCCACTTAACGTATACTTTGGGACCTTAGCTGGCGGTCTGGGCTGTTTCCCTCTTGACTACGGATCTTATCACTCGCAGTCTGACTCCTGAGAAACAAGTCTTTGGCATTCGGAGTTTGACTGAATTCGGTAATCCGATGAGGACCCCTAGTCCAATCAGTGCTCTACCTCCAAGACTCTTTACTCAAGGCTAGCCCTAAAGCTATTTCGGAGAGAACCAGCTATCTCCAGGTTCGATTGGAATTTCTCCGCTACCCACACCTCATCCCCGCACTTTTCAACGTGCGTGGGTTCGGGCCTCCATTCAGTGTTACCTGAACTTCACCCTGGACATGGGTAGATCACCTGGTTTCGGGTCTACGACCACGTACTATGACGCCCTATTCAGACTCGCTTTCGCTACGGCTCCGTCTCATCAACTTAACCTTGCACGTAATCGTAACTCGCCGGTTCATTCTACAAAAGGCACGCTATCACCCATTAACGGGCTCTAACTACTTGTAGGCACACGGTTTCAGGATCTTTTCACTCCCCTTCCGGGGTGCTTTTCACCTTTCCCTCACGGTACTGGTTCACTATCGGTCACTAGGGAGTATTTAGCCTTGGGAGATGGTCCTCCCAGCTTCCGACGGGATTTCTCGTGTCCCGCCGTACTCAGGATCCACTCAAGAGAGAACGAGGTTTCAACTACAGGGTTTTTACCTTCTATGACAGACCTTTCCAGGTCGCTTCGTTTACCCCGTTCTTTTGTAACTCCGTATAGAGTGTCCTACAACCCCAAGAGGCAAGCCTCTTGGTTTGGGCTAATTCCGTTTCGCTCGCCGCTACTCAGGAAATCGCGTTTGCTTTCTCTTCCTCCGGGTACTTAGATGTTTCAGTTCCCCGGGTCTGCCTTCCATACCCTATGTATTCAGGTAAGGATACTACTCCATTACGAGCAGTGGGTTTCCCCATTCGGAAATCTCTGGATCAAAGCTTACTTACAGCTCCCCAAAGCATATCGGTGTTAGTCCCGTCCTTCATCGGCTCCTAGTGCCAAGGCATCCACCGTGCGCCCTTAATAACTTAACCATGTGCTAATTAAATTAGCGGTTTTCGATAACAGCGAATTGTTATCATTAGAAAATTACTAAGATGAACGATACTTGTGAATGTATCTTGATTACTTATATTATCTAGTTTTCAAAGAACATGGCTACTGACTTCAATCACATCGTGATTAGCTTCGTAGCTTAACCTTCATGCTACTCTTGCTGCTTAAGGAATCCATCATCGTGGATTTCACTTGCAGACGCAAGCGCAATATTAATAGAGAGAATGATCTCTCAAAACTAAACAAAACAATGAGCGTGATTTTCCTTAGAAAGGAGGTGATCCAGCCGCACCTTCCGATACGGCTACCTTGTTACGACTTCACCCCAATCATCTGTCCCACCTTAGGCGGCTGGCTCCAAAAGGTTACCCCACCGACTTCGGGTGTTACAAACTCTCGTGGTGTGACGGGCGGTGTGTACAAGGCCCGGGAACGTATTCACCGCGGCATGCTGATCCGCGATTACTAGCGATTCCGGCTTCATGTAGGCGAGTTGCAGCCTACAATCCGAACTGAGAACGGTTTTATGGGATTGGCTCGACCTCGCGGTTTTGCTGCCCTTTGTACCGTCCATTGTAGCACGTGTGTAGCCCAGGTCATAAGGGGCATGATGATTTGACGTCATCCCCACCTTCCTCCGGTTTGTCACCGGCAGTCTCCTTAGAGTGCCCAACTGAATGCTGGCAACTAAGAACAAGGGTTGCGCTCGTTGCGGGACTTAACCCAACATCTCACGACACGAGCTGACGACAACCATGCACCACCTGTCACTCTGTCCCCCGAAGGGGAACGCTCTATCTCTAGAGGTGGCAGAGGATGTCAAGACCTGGTAAGGTTCTTCGCGTTGCTTCGAATTAAACCACATGCTCCACCGCTTGTGCGGGCCCCCGTCAATTCCTTTGAGTTTCAGTCTTGCGACCGTACTCCCCAGGCGGAGTGCTTAATGCGTTAGCTGCAGCACTAAAGGGCGGAAACCCTCTAACACTTAGCACTCATCGTTTACGGCGTGGACTACCAGGGTATCTAATCCTGTTTGCTCCCCACGCTTTCGCGCCTCAGCGTCAGTTACAGACCAGAGAGTCGCCTTCGCCACTGGTGTTCCTCCACATCTCTACGCATTTCACCGCTACACGTGGAATTCCACTCTCCTCTTCTGCACTCAAGTCTCCCAGTTTCCAATGACCCTCCACGGTTGAGCCGTGGGCTTTCACATCAGACTTAAGAAACCGCCTGCGCGCGCTTTACGCCCAATAATTCCGGACAACGCTTGCCACCTACGTATTACCGCGGCTGCTGGCACGTAGTTAGCCGTGGCTTTCTGGTTAGGTACCGTCAAGGTGCGAGCAGTTACTCTCGCACTTGTTCTTCCCTAACAACAGAGCTTTACGACCCGAAGGCCTTCATCGCTCACGCGGCGTTGCTCCATCAGACTTTCGTCCATTGTGGAAGATTCCCTACTGCTGCCTCCCGTAGGAGTCTGGGCCGTGTCTCAGTCCCAGTGTGGCCGATCACCCTCTCAGGTCGGCTACGCATCGTTGCCTTGGTGAGCCGTTACCTCACCAACTAGCTAATGCGCCGCGGGCCCATCTGTAAGTGATAGCCGAAACCATCTTTCAATATAGTACCAGGAGGTACTATATATTATCCGGTATTAGCTCCGGTTTCCCGAAGTTATCCCAGTCTTACAGGCAGGTTGCCCACGTGTTACTCACCCGTCCGCCGCTAACTTCTTTAAAGCAAGCTCTAAAGAAGTTCGCTCGACTTGCATGTATTAGGCACGCCGCCAGCGTTCGTCCTGAGCCAGGATCAAACTCTCCGTAGAGTATTTGATTGCTCAAAATGTTTGCTGACTTATCGTCAATTTATTGTTTTGTCGATTTTTAAAAACCGACTTGCACGCTATTGTTTTGTTTAGTTTTCAAAGAACATTTTAACGTGTCGCTCAAGAGCGACTTTATTATCTTACCAAATCAAAACTTCTAAGTCAATAACTTTTTCAAAATAATTTTCTCGAAGTAGTCATTGTCATTTGGTAGATTACTATCTTACAACGTTACCTTATTAATTTCAACTGGTAAATTTGTAGGTAATTTTTAATTGCTTAAGCACTGATTAGCACTTCAATCAGGCGGATACTTATCATAACACGGCATACAAATAACGTCAATTACTTTTTTAATATAATTTTACGGCGTTCGATTCCCTCTTCAATATAATAAGGAATCTACTAAAAATCCAACTAGGGCCCGTTGTTAAACCCCACATACAATCCCTAATAAATAAAAAAGCGGGACTCTACTAGAGAATCCCACCACTGTATTTATTATTATAGAAAGAACTCGAATTTATTCTGCCAAGAAAACAAAGTATAGAATAAAGATAATAAATAAACCATACATTATTGGATGTATTTCTTTCCCTCTTCCTTTAACAAGCATTGTAATAGGATAGAAAACGAATCCGATCGCAATACCTGTAGCAATACTATAAGTTAACGGCATCATAATAATTGTTAAAAAAGCTGGTACAGCTATTTCGAATTTACCCCAGTCAATCTTACCTAAAGCAGAAACCATTAATACCCCAACGATAATTAGCGCAGGCGCCGTAACTGGAGCTGTAACTACAGAAAGTAACGGCGAGAAGAATAACGCTAGCAGGAATAGTCCCGCAGTGACAACCGAAGCAAAACCAGTTCTTCCACCAGCTGCAACACCCGAAGTGGACTCTACATAAGAAGTAGTTGTTGATGTACCTAAAATAGATCCTACTACAGTAGCTGCCGAGTCAGATAATAAAGCTTTGTTTGCGCGTGGTAATTTTCCGTCTTTCAAAAAGCCTGCTTGGTTCGCAACCCCTACTAAAGTACCCGCTGTATCAAAAAAGTCAACAAACAAGAAAGTTAAAATAACTACTAACATTTGAACGGTGAATATTCCACCTAAGTTACTAATAGCCGCACCGAATGTTGTTTCCATACTCGGAATTGAACCTACAACTGCCTCTGGACGATCAATTAAACCGACGAACATTCCGACGATGGCTGTAATAACCATCCCGATGAAAATACCACCTTTAAGACCTCTTACCATTAAAATTACTGTAATTACTAGACCAAATACCGCGAGTAATACATTACCATCTCTTAAATTACCTAAACCAATTACCGTACCAGGATCCGCAACAATTAAACCTGCATTTTGTAACCCTATGAACGTAATAAATAGTCCGATACCCGCTCCAACAGCATATTTTAATTCTGCAGGAATTGCATTAATTATCTTCTCTCGAATTCCTACAGCTGTAATTGCAATAAAGATTAAACCGGATACTAACACACCCGCTAACGCTGTTTCCCACGGGATTCCCATTCCTATAACTACCGAGAAAGCAAAAAATGCATTTAATCCCATACCCGGTGCTAGTGCAATTGGATATTTTGCATAAAGCCCCATAATAAGCGTACCGATAGCAGCCGCAAGAGCTGTAGCTGTGAATACAGCACCGTAATCCATTCCTGCCTCTGTTAGGAACATCGGATTAACAACTAGAATATAAGCCATTGCTAAAAAGGTAGTTATACCAGCTACTGACTCTGTTTTATAATTTGTACCGAATTTCTCAAATTCGAAGTAACGTTTTAACATAGAATTATTCCTCCTCGTTTTTAAAAATAAAAAAAGCACTCCGGTTACCAGGAGCGCTTAACTTTGCGAGAATATAGAAAAATATAAACTCTCTTCTTATAATTAAGAAACGAGGCAATTTATATTTAACCATATCTCGTAGTCAAGCTATTAACGGTAGCCTGGTAGAAACTTTCGGGCCATATCCCCGAGATTATACGACATATGAAAAACTATTAATTAGTACATACTTATATTACTCCCAGATAAAATTTATGTCAATAAAAAATACGAACATTTTAATTAAAAATGTTCGTATTGTTCGTTTATAGTTATTATTCCCATTCAATTGTTGCTGGTGGCTTACTCGTAATATCGTATACTACACGATTGATGTGGTTTACTTCGTTAACTATTCTTGTCGAGATAGTTTCCAACACATCCCAAGGGATACGAGCCCAATCAGAAGTCATGCCGTCAATAGATGTTACTGCACGAAGACCAATTGTATAATCATACGTACGTTGGTCACCCATTACTCCTACACTACGGATGTCAGGTAATACCGTAAAGTATTGCCAAATATCACGATCCAGACCAGCTTTTATAATTTCTTCGCGTAAAATATAATCAGATTCGCGAACAATTTCTAACTTATCTTCCGTAATCTCACCCAATACACGAATACCAAGACCTGGACCTGGGAACGGTTGACGCCATACAATTTCATCAGGGATACCTAATTCTGTTCCTAAAGCACGTACTTCATCTTTAAATAATGTATTTAATGGTTCTATTAATTCAAATTGCATATCTTCTGGCAAGCCACCAACGTTATGATGAGACTTGATTGTTTGTGCTGTCGCTGTACCACTTTCAATTATATCTGTATAAAGAGTACCTTGAGCTAAGTAATCAATTCCTTCTAACTTAGCCGCTTCATCATCAAATACGTAAATGAACTCATTACCGATAATTTTACGTTTCTGCTCTGGATCTGATACACCTTTTAATTTATCCATAAAGCGATCCTTTGCATCGACCTTAATGACATTCATATTGAAACCTTCACTAAATGTCTTCATTACGCCTTCAGCTTCATTTTTACGTAATAGACCGTGGTCAACAAAGATACAAGTTAATTGGTCACCGATTGCTCTATGAATTAATACCGCTACTACAGAGGAATCCACGCCACCACTTAGTGCACAAAGAACTTTCTTATCCCCTACTTGTTGGCGAATTTTCTCCATCTCGATTTCAATAAAGTTTTCCATCGACCAACTGTCAGAGCATCCACAAACTTCAAATACAAAATTATTTAACAATTCGTTACCGTGTACAGAATGACGTACTTCTGGATGGAATTGCACTCCGTATAATTTGCGAGCTTCATCACTCATTCCTGCAATAGGGCAAGTTGGTGTTGTAACATCCGTCACAAAACCTGCTGGTGTTTCTACTACTAAGTCACCATGACTCATCCATACAACTTGCTCTTCAGGAAGATTTTCATATAAAGAGGACTTATTAGTTACCGTTACTTTTGCTTTACCGTATTCACGATGATTAGCTTTGTCTACTTTTCCACCGAAGTGTTTTGTCATTAACTGCATTCCATAACATATACCTAACACAGGAATACCTAAATCAAAAATCTTCTCATCACAACTTAAAGCCCCTTCACCATATACACTGTTAGGGCCACCAGAGAATATAATCCCTTTCGGATTCATTTTTTGAATCTCTTCAGCTGTAATTGTATGTGGATGCAACTCACTATAAACACCGAATTCACGGATACGACGAGTAATTAGCTGATTATATTGACTACCAAAATCAAGCACAACAATCATTTCTTGAACGCCTTCCATCCTATTCACCTCTTCTGCTAGATAAAAGAATACGCAGCCTATATACAGTTAGCCTCACCATTTGTTTAGAAAAGATGCTTACAATTGATATAAAAATTCCACAAACACTCATTATTGTAAACATTTTTTCTTAAAACAATAAAAAAAGACTAGATTTCTGCAAAATAAAAAGAAGGCAGAATTCTAGTCTAATAGTAAGACACTGCCTTCATAGTCAGATTGTTAACGGCAATCCGGTAGAGACTCTCGAACCATATTATCGAGGATATATGAAGTCATATACGTATTCGTATTAATTTGTCCTTATTCTATCAGTCTGTTTACATATGGTCAAGATGATGCTTTTTTAATTAAATTTTCCCACAATTCTTTTGAATGCTCCCATTCTTCACTTGAAGAGTCACCTCGATAGATAACACGTTCATAACGTTCTGTTAGTGTTTGCATCGCATCTGTGTATAAGTAGTTATCTACAAACTTGGCGTATTCACGTAAAGTTTGACCATCTTTTCGAGCAACTCCATTTTTATTTAAAATCTGCAACAAGACTTTATAAGCTTTCATGAATGCTTTATCGTCTTTGCTTCTTTTATATAAGAAAATAAAATAATATGGCAACCATTTATTCCTAGTGAAAAATAATAACCCTGCATAAAATGCTATTCCTACAAAAATGAAAAGTAGTGTTTTCCACGAAAGATTAATACCGAATTGGAAGGCAGTCCCTCCACTTCCGTTGTCAGTTTGTTCAGAGCCACCCTCTTCAAACATATCTTCAGCATTACGTGGATTTTCTTGTTCTGGTGTCTCATTATTTTCAGGTATAAGATCTTCACCATTTTCTGATTCTTCATTTTGCAGTGTACTTTCATAAACAAAGTTATAAGGATTATCAAAACCACTTGTCGGTTCAAACGTCACCCAACCAACTTCCGGAAAGTAGACTTCTACCCAAGAATGGGCGTTATTATTCGAAACTTCATACATTCTAGTTCCATCGTTTGTCAGCTCTAGCAAATCTCCATGTGTATAACCTTTCACCCAACGAGCCGGAATACCGACAGACCTTAACATAACGACCATCGATGTGGAAAAGTTATCACAATATCCTAACTGTGTTTCAAATAAAAATTGATCAACATAATCTTGATTACCAGTCGGTACAGCAACATTAGTAGTTTCATATTCAAAACCATTTCTCGCAAAATATCTTTCTACCGCTTTTGCTTTATCATAACGCGTTTCAAATGAAGACGTTATTTCTTCTGCCAAATCTTTAACACGGTCTGGTAAAGAAGAAGGTAACTGAGTATACATTTCAACAAACTCTTCATCACTTTCTAAACCAGCACCCGGCTCTGCACGATGTAATCTCTCGATATAATAACGCGGGTAGTCATATTGTAAGGAATAGGATTGCAACGAGACATCTGTTGAAATTTTTTCTGTTACCGAATTAACCTCAAACGTTACTTCCTCACTCTCTTCTTCACGCCATAATGGAATGACACTTTGTAAACCGATAGGATAATTAATATGAGGATACGTTAGTTCCATGTCAATTGTTGCTTGTAATGATTCTGTTTCAACTTTATCAGCTAACCAATTTACTTCTGTATTCTGGCCATTTATGAGTTCAATTGATTCACCGTCAGACACTTCCCATCCTTTACCAGTGTATATATCCTTCGTTTCCACTCGCCAATAATGACGTTTTTCCACTTCGGCGGTAAAGACGACAGAAGGGTCCCCGATAAACGGACCACCTAATCTACTATCATTATCTCCATAACCAAGTTTCCGAACTTGACCATTACCCGGCCCGAAACCTTCTCCTGTTCCTGTGAAAAAAGGGACCGGGTCCGGCCATTGTGGCGCAGCCTTTGGTGATAAGTAGCCAATCGTTGCGGCACCGAATACCATAATGATAAACGGAATCCCCCAGGCCATAATCATTTTATTATTTTTAAAAATTCCTTCTTGTTCACGAACTCTCTCTATATGAACAAAACCAACCAAAATTAATCCGACTACAATTAAACGAATTATCGCTCCATTCCCATTGTACGTCGTAAAAGTATCTAGAATCGCCACATACGTAATGGAAAGTGCTACAAATAAAAACATTTTCTTTCGATACAATATCCAATAAATTAATAGGTAGCTAATGAGCCATAGTAATATAAACAATAGTAAGGAACGAAAGAAACCACTCATCGCCGTCCAATCAGCAGCAAAGATAACACTCACATTATATTTAAGGTCTGCCCAAAAAATAGAGAACCAATCTTTCGATAAAAACTTTTCCTTCATATACAAAATATGAAGAAAGTAAAACATAAACCCTGTCTGTATAACAAAACCAATTAAAGGCATAATTTGTAGATAAGAAATCGTAAAGGCAACAGCTAAAAATACAACAAATACGTAAGCATTTGACGTATCCGTCACTTCCGATAACGGTCGCACCCATTCTAATAAAAGGAGAAAACCGAATAAGTGCATCATTAAAGCATACAAATTACGTTGGAAAGGAGTTGTTTTGGCCATTTAACTCACCTCACTATATAAGGATTTAAGTTCGCCTTGTTTCACAACCTTTACATATACATCCCGTTTTTGTAGTTGTTCGATATAGACGCTTTCTTCTTTTGACACTCTTTGTCCTTCATCTTTCGTAACATACACTTGCATATTCATTTGGCGATACGTTAATTTCCCAATCGAATCAACCATTCCTTTTGTTAATTTTCCAGTAACAAATAAAAACGTTACATTCGGTTGAGCTTTTCCCATTTCCATTTCCATCGTCTTCGCAAAGCTAATTTTACTGTTCGGTTGTACACGAGCAAGATGAAAATAAATTTGTGCGAATTGCTCTTCCCCACCGCGTAACGGAAAAATGGAGCGGTCTTTACCAATCGAGACAAGTCCAACTTGAGAGCCGAATCTTAATATAGCTTTCGTCAATGCTGCCGTATAACTAACAGCACTTTCAAAAGAGGAAGCTTGCGAACGATCTAAATAGATGAGAACATCATGACTTTGCTGTTGCTCAAATTCCTTTGTCATAATGTCATTCTTTTTAGCTGTTGCTTTCCAATCAATCCAAGAAAAACGATCCCCTGGCTGATATTCACGAACTCCTACCGTCATAGATGTATCACGAACAAGTTTTACATTGGAAGTTGTACTACCTTGGTCAAATTTGCTCTCTCGCTTACGATAAATTAAATCTACATAGTGCGGATATACGAGAAAATGATTTTCTAAATGGCATACCTTTTCTTTTTCCAAAAGTCCTAAAAAATCACCAGTCTTAAGGCGAATCGTTGACAATGTATGCTCTCCACGTGGCATTCTATCTAATGCGTATTGAAAAGTTATCGTCTTTTTAAACCATGGGAATAGTAATATTTTTACTTTTTTCGTTTGTACGCAAAATAATAGGTCCGATGGTAACACTTCCTCCATAACGAGGTATCCTAGTGGAAACGGAAACTTTCGAGTAACCGTTACTGTCCCAATTAGCCGGTCGCCCGATCGGTATTGTTCTTGATTCAATGTTCGCGTCACTTTAAAATCATTTAAAGGATAAAAGAGTATAAGCAGACCGTAAATTGAAAAAGGGAGAAAACTAAAAAATAAAAACCAACTAACAAATCCACCTTGAAACATCGCATACATAAACGTTACCACTAATAAAAACAGAAAAGCGACTAGCTTCGAAGTACGCTTAAATTTACGAAAATAAGCTTTCATCGTTAGCTCATTGACCTTTGAACAGGAATCGGTGTACGGTCTATTACTTTTTCAACTACATTTTCCGTTGTAACACCTTCAAATTTTGCTTCTGATTTTAAAATGATGCGGTGTGGTAACACATAGCGAGCTAAATATTGCACGTCATCTGGAATGACAAAATCTCTACCTTGAACATACGCATAACTTTGCGAAGCTTTCATTAGAGCGACGGACGCACGCGGGCTTGCTCCTAAGTAAACAGATTGATGCATTCGAGTACGATGTACCATATCGACAATATACTCTTTAACAGTTAGGTCAACATGCACACTTCTTACTTCCTGTTGCATTTGTCTTAACTCATCTAACGTAACGACTGGCTCTAGTTCCAAAATCGGTTGGCGATGTTCAATATTAATTAAAATTTCCACTTCCTCTTGTGGAGTTGGATAACCCATATTCATTTTTAAAAGAAATCGATCTAACTGTGCTTCTGGTAACGGATAGGTACCTTCATATTCAATTGGATTTTGCGTTGCCATAACGAAAAATGGTGTACCGAGCGATAACGTTGTCCCGTCTACCGTTACACTCCCTTCTTCCATTCCTTCTAAGAGCGCTGATTGTGTTTTAGGAGAAGTACGATTAATTTCATCTGCTAAAATAATATTTCCCATAAGTGGACCTGGGCGGAATTCAAATTTTAGTTCCTTCGGGTTATATATGGAGCTACCTGTCACATCAGAAGGTAGTAAATCTGGAGTAAACTGAATACGCTTAAAATCTGCCCCTACCGACTTAGCTAATGACCGAACCATCATCGTTTTTCCTACACCAGGTACATCTTCTAACAAAACGTGTCCACCAGCTAATAGAGACACCACACTTAATTCTGCCACATGTTTTTTTCCAATCATTACTTTCCCAATATTATCTAAAATACGTTGAACTTGCGCTTGCTTTGTTCCCATGACAATTTATCCCTCCAGCATCTATTTAAATCAAATATTATAAATCTCCTTATACATACAATAGCCAGACATTGGTTACCCTTAACAATATTTAACCGAATTATAAAAAACACTAACTTTCTCTATATTCTACAAATACCAATAAAACCCTTTTAATAAATGAGAAATTTGTCATAATTTAAGAGTGAAAGAATTACTGCTTTTTACACATTGCCATATGAAAAGTATAACAAAGAAATGTATTCCTTCCTTTGTGAAATTATTCCAAGCACATTCTAGTAGCTTTTCTCCATAAGGTTAGACGTTTCATAGAATAAAAGAGTTACCGAGAAAGGCATAAAAAAAACCGAAGTTCTATCACCTCGATTTTTACCTTCCATTATACCTGTTGACGTATTTGTTTTAGATGATTGTTTCTCATAAACGGCAAAGCAATCCCAACAAAGATCGGGATAAACGGAAAACTTTCACCAACAAAAAACAGAGATAGAGCAAGCGGAATTACTAATCCATAAATCATAATCATAACGAATAAATAAAACCTTCTCCATTTCCTCTCACGTGTAGACAGCTCGAATGTCGACATCCCCTAATCCTCCTTCTTCCTTCCACTCTTCTTTCCATTTCAAAAAATTTAACGTTAATAAAATAATTCCGAAAGGATAAATAGCCACCGATACTATTAATTTCGCAATTAACACACCGAAATAAATATCAATAAATAGAGAGGATAAATATATAGTTATTACCCCCAAACCCCAATCGAGCAATCCAATTAATAGTAAAATACCTAATAGCGAGAAAAATTTCTTTTTAGCCAAATTAGCTGATTTTTTCATCGCCCTCCCAATCTTCCATTCCTCAGAAGCAATAAAGTATGGGGTTAAATAATAAAATACCAATAAAATAATGCCCGGTATTAAAAGAAACAAACTTCCCACTACAACCATCCACGTTAATAGTGTTCCGAACAGGAAAAAAGTAAAAGCTTGATCCGCAAAAAAGACGAGGGATCGTTTTAATTTTCGTTCTTCTCCGTTCTCTTCTAGTAATACATATTTAATAAATGGGCCTTGTGCCATGACAACAATTAACAAAGTAAAAACGGCATTTGCCAAATCGCCATATAATGTAATTCCGTTAAAGGTAGAAATACTATAAATGTAGTTTACAATTATCGTTTGAAGTAACAATAACGGCAAAAGAATGATGAAAGATATTACTAATAGGCGATCAAAATGTTTCCCATAGAACATTAAACTATTTGCAATCACACTATTTCCCCTTTTCTCCCTTAATCTCCGTTCCTAATGATGGGAATAACTTTTCGTTCAAAATCCTTTTTCCCATTTCGTTCAACAAGCTCCTTCGCTAACTCCATACCTTTTTCATCAGCTGAAATAATTTGGTGATTTCCAACTTCATCCTCGCCTAATAACCGTACGGATTTTTCTAACTCTTTTAATGAGGATGGCGATAAAAAGTCATTAATACCAGCTACTAGCCGCTTTACTTCAGGATAGAAATCTTCCTGCTGATACAATTTCCTATCTTCTTTTATTTTTTTAGTAATTGGAACTGCTTCTGTTAGCCGCATCGCAGTTGAAAATACAATTTCATTGAATTCCTCACCGATATTCAGCGCACGATGGTATATTTCCAAGTCTAAATGATTGGTACGTAGCACCTCATCATGTAATTTAGTAAACTCTTCTACTATCTCAGGCAACCTTCTCCTCCGACACAATATTTCATCCAGTATAGAAAAATACTTATGAAAGGCCGAATCCTCTGTTTTGCTTGTAATCTTCATTAGCAACTCATATTTTTCTTCTATCGGTTTATAGGACTTTCGCATTTCCGGTATTATTACTCTCGTAACATCTAAAATAAAGTTATTATAGCTATTTATATAGTAAGCTACTTTTACAGCAGTAGATTTTGGTACTACCGCTCCTGTTTCGTCCAAAATGACAACACCTGTAGTTTTTTTAAAGCGTAAGTATATACACTGATAATATTTTTTACTATTGTAAAAAAAATAGTACGTATACAACTCAGACTTTTCTAGCATTTTTTTATGTTTTTGTATTACGCTTGATAAATCATTCGTAAATTTTACAGTCATTTAATAAATCCTTTCTCAGCGTTATTTTCCAAAACCGAAAAATCCTCCAATTTTTTTCGCTAAGTTTTTAGCACCTTTCACAATTTCTTTTCTTTTTCTAAACGTTTTATAACCAAGACTAATCAAACTAGCCGCTGTCCCGACCACTACCATTCCAGCAGCTACACCTTGTAACCCAGGAATCATCGCTACTGGAGCTGCCAGTCCCGTTATAACATCACCAACACTTCCGATGGTTGACATAATTGCATCTGTCCGATCTACTCCACTTGTTGATTGGATTTTTTGAACATTGTTAACGGTATCTATTATCGAAAAAGGTAAAAGAGCCGTTGAAACGATCGCATTAGCAGGAGTAAACGTCTTCGTTGCAGGAGTATTAACTAATTGAGATGCTGAAGATATAGAGCCCGCCTGACTAACGGCTTCCCTAGTTTTTCCTAAGGACCTTAGTTTATTAATCTCCTCATATAACTTTTTCCCTGTTCTTACGGTATCAACACCAGCAAATACCCCTTCGAGTGCTTCATTTCCTTTCGTGAACGTTTTAATGCCTGAATAAAAGATATTATTTTTATATTTATACAAATCAGAAGCCGACGCATCGTTTTGTCTTGCTAATTTATCAGCAAAATTGACTGTGTCGCCTACCATTTTTGAAGTGAATTTTATGATGTCATACTTATTAGGGCCACTGTTCGAAATCGCATCTTCAGGCGAGGCAGATGGGTCCGTTAGCGAAGGGCTCGAAGCTTCTGTTTCAGTAGACGGTGGAGAGTTAGCAGAATTGTTCCCTTCTAGTTCATTAATATCTTGCTGTAGCGCATCTTGTACAGTCGATGAAAAGTCCCTTAGTTCTGTAAGTTGCCACTCCATCACTGTTATTTCATCTACAGTCCAATCTGACAATTGCGATAATTCATCTAGTACAACATCATAGTTTTCTATGATCCATTCCCGATTTTCGAGATCTTCCATCACCCATTGCATTAATTCCGGGCTTTGCGTAAACCACTCATATTGGGTTAGCTCATATAAAACTATTGTTTGCTCCGTTAAATTTTCTGGCAACCACTCTTGGATTTCTAGCGGGTCTACTTTCCATTCATGCTGTTGAAGGTCTTCTAATTTCCATTCAGCAGGTTTCCATACTCCTGGATTCCACGCGTTAGCAACAGGTAAAAAAGCATTCCAAGCAACGAAAAACATCGCAAGGAATAATATACTTATTTTTCTCATATATCTTCCTCCATCCCCATACAATATATCCCTAAAAAAAGCTTGTAGAGAAAAGTACATAGAACGTTCTCAACAAGCTAGCTAATGACTATAATAGTTTGGAAGACTTAGTTTCTAACCTTCGTTATTCCGTTCTCTTCCATATCTAATCTTTCATTTTCTTGAATTAATGCCGTGTATTCCTCTAAGGTTAACGTACCACGTGTTTCTGTTATTACGTTATTGTCATAGTTCTTTTCCATCACTTCTAAACTTTCTAACAACATTTGTTTGCCTCTACCAGTATGCTTCAACGCGAGCTGCTTTTTTAAATTTCTAATTTCCAGCCATTTTGACATTGGAAATTTCCTTTTATCTATTTCACGTAAAACAACTTCATGATCATCCCAAAATTGAAGCTGTGTTTTTGCTTCATCGTACATCTTTTGATTAAACTTTAATACTAAACTTCTCATTTCGTTAACCATTTCATTTGTTACAAAACCAGTCTTTTTATTCACATGATCATCAATTACCTTCATTTCGTCATAAATAGAGTTGGCAAAGTCACGCGATTCTATAATTTTTTCAAACGCATGGATTACATTAGAGAAAGATTGCTTTACATCTATATCGGTCGCTTCCTCACGAATCCATTGTAGACTGGTAATCAGTGGTTTTAATTTTTGATAAGGTCTAGATTTCATATCTGTTATTGCATCGTTTCCATCTAAAATAGCTTTGTTGTAGAGCAACATATCTTTAGCAACTTCAATCGCTAACTCTCGGTCCTGAACCACTTCGCTATTATGCGTAAATACTAATCCACCTTGTGTTACTTTTTTTTCTTTCAATAATGCTAAATAATAAATAGTACTGTCATCATGATGAAATTTGTAACCGTAATGATAAAAGTCTACTGTTTCGTTACGATGCATATATTTTTCGAATAACCTTTTATCAAACTTACTAAAATCAACCTTCATTAATTCGTACCTCTTTTTAATGTGACTTTACTTTCCAAACAGCTTCTTTATCCCTCTACCAATTTTCTTTGCCGTATTCACTGTACCTGCAATAATCTTTCTTCCCGTTTCTGTTTTATTCGCCCATTGAAGTGCCATTCCTCCGATCGCTAATGCTCCACCAGTTACAATGAGTGCCCCTCCAACTACTTGTAGACCGGGGATAGGGACGGATGCTAGGGCCGCACCACCGGAAAGTAGCGTATTACCGATACTTGTTGCACTTTTTCCAGCCAAATCTGTTTTCTTTGTGAAATCCGTTTCATTATTCCATGCTTTTATGTTTTGATACGATTCATACCCAGAGAAACCAGCTCCAATTACACCTGTTGCGATATTAAACTTGGATAAGGTACTAACAGCTCCACCTGAAGTATTGCTAAACAACGTTTTAAACTTCGAATCACCTAAACTAGCTGAACCTTGCCATGATTGGTTAATGACGGAAAGTGCTGTTCTAACGTTATTTAATCCTTCAACAGATTGAGCAGTCTTTAACGCTCCATCTAGCACATCTCCAGTGCCTTGTACCCAAGGATTACCTGTACCAGAACCTACTGTTTTGACGGAATTAACTAATATACTATGAAGTCCTCCTGAAGTAACAAATCCTCTTCCAGGCGATACACCGTTCATTTCAGCTTCTAACATACCCGTCGTAAAGGAGACTAGCCCTAATGCTGTATCATTTAACGTAAACTTTAGTCCATCATAAGTAGTAAACTGTTGCCCATAAGGGTCATATCCTGTTAAAGAATCTAGCGGGGAACTTCTACCATCTGTTACTTGCGGAGAAGTTAATGAATTTTCTCCTAATGTTTGGTTTGTTGTATGCTCTCCTAAGTTTAAATGACTTAAGCTAGGATCTGTTAATTGATTCTCTAACCACCATTGAAATTGAAGTACCGGATAAGGGTTTGTCGGTGTCCCCATTTCCGCTTCCCATACTTGAACAGTTAGCGGATGAACTCCCCATTCGTTTAAAGAGGACTGGTCAGAAGGGTTCCATTCTGGCGGTGTAATATTATCTGGATTTAAAGGTCCCACTGCCCAAGGCGGTATACTCCACTCTTGTGTATTCCATAACGGTATTTGCCATTCAGGATTACTCAACTGAGGTGTATTTAATTCAGGTGTGTTCAACTCAGGTGTATTTAACGTCGGCGGAGTCCAATCGTCTACCTTCCACGGATCTACTTCCCAATTCCCTGGTGTTAACGGTGCAGGTGTCCAACTGTTGGCAAGCGCTACTAGAGGTACAGAATTAGACATGAAAAAGACAACCATCGCGGCCAGTAAAAAGAATATCCGTTTTAATTGTTTCATTTTTTATCCCCCTTTGCTTCGAAAAAATTTACTTATCTTATCTACGGAAACGTATAACTCCAACTATAAAAAGGCAGTTCCTTTAAAAATGAAAAACTTGGACTTTCTCCCGATTGTTTTACTTTCTGTTTATCATCACTCACGAAATTTTCCATCTTTATCATCGAGAATTCTACGTATGTTTCTACTTCTAACCGATAATCCGAATTAAAACGGATTCTTGTTCCCCCTACTTCCCCTTTGTTTGCTACGATATTCGATTGTACTAAGTGAGGAATTTCATTCGTTGCTCGGTTTAGAGCCGTTATAATATATCCTCTTAGCACAATATTGCCGTCTCTTAACTCTTTTTCTAACACATCGTTCATTGCTTTTAGTTCTAGCTCATGCGCTAGCCAGTTTGTTTCGTATTTAATTTCATTTTTTCGATTTTCAATTTTTTCAGTTATCGTTTCATCAACAACTTCTTCTATTAAACCTAATAGTGAATCTTCGTAATTCTCGATTTCTTCCTTTAGTTTTTCGACAACTAAGGAGGCTCCAACTAAACTTGCTTGTTCAGCGTTAGAAGAGGCAACTTCTTTTACAACAAACACATTTGCAAAATTAAGAATAACAACTAACATTAGAGCCATCACAAACACCATCCCTAATGTTAAGAGCATGGTGTTTCCACGTTCCTCTTTCAAAATTTTCTTCATTTAATCTAACACCCTTCCTTTTACTGACCGAGAAAAGGTAATAGAAGGTGGCGGGTTCATAATTTTTTTCGGAATAAACACTAAGTCTATTTTCGTATCAACAGTAACGGTAAAATTTTTCGAAGCACCGTGTGAAGGAATACTTGCACTAACATACTTCACGTTACCTGACGTCCCTAATATTTGCTTTGCTGCATCCTTTGCGTCCACTTCATTACCTGACAATGCATATGCTTTTGCAGCTTCGTTTGCAGCTGATTGTGCTACAATGACCCCATAGCCACTAACAAGCATTTGCCAAAAAATCATCATAATTAGCAGCATTAATGGTACAATTGCTAAAAACTCAATTGTCGCAGAGCCATCTTCTTTTTTTGAAATTTTTTTTATAAAAGACATCGGTTTTTCCTCCTGATTGCCTTTACTATTTTTATTTACTTTCTATTCCCACAAAGGCATTACTGTTTTGTATCCTCGTACTATATAAGTCTTTTGCCCATTTGTCATAACATAGACTAGTAAAGATGACGAATAAAGGCAGCAACATCATATTTAATAGTAGTTGTGGAAATAAAATGACGAAATAATTTAAAGAAAACAAAGATACTACTTGCATCAAAAGACTACTTAAGACTCCTTCTATTAATGCAATAACAAGCAATAAGCTTATTAATTTCATCATGTTTTTCTTTGCAACTTGGAAAGCTGTTTTCATAGATTTCCATACAGAACGTTCATTATAAACAGCTACATAAGGTGTAAAATAGAAAAACAATAAAATAATAATGCCTGGAATTACGAAGAGCACCATCCCTAACAATACCGAGGTAATAAACACTACTCCGAACAAAAACACACTGGAGCTATACTTCAGAAAGGATATGTACGACTTCTTTACTACTGCCTCTTCCCCTTCTTGGTCACTTTTCGTTAGCTGGATAAACGGTATTTGTACAAACAAATAAAAAATCATCATTAAATATAAATTGCTAAAATCGCCATAGAATTGTGCAGGTGTATCTGCCACTAAATAAAAAACATAGTTCGAAATCGCTCCATGAAACAATAAAAACGGCAAAAGGATCGTAAAAGCTAATAATAGTATCCTTTCGAAGTTTTCTATATAAATTGAAATTGCTTGTTTAAGTAGACTCATGCTCATTACCCCATTACTTTTTAGTGTAAAATCAACCGTTTAACTCGATTACAAGGAGTGTAATTAGGAAGGTTGTAGCCCAATTAAACAGTTGAGAGAAAAACAGGTTGGGGTAAACCAACCCGTTTTCTTAGTTTGTGTTTGAATTATAGATGTTTTCTATCTCTTCCCATTTTTGCGCGAAATCTTCCTCATTAACGGATAATAAAAACTCCATATATTCATCCATCATCGTTACTTCATTATCAATAACCTCTTTAATGATTTCATCTAAACGAATTCGTTGCTCTTCGCTTATGTAACTATGATTTTTTAAGTGCCATAAGCTTTCATTAAATCTATTAACCGTACCAGGGGTAGTCAAATAAAGTCTATTTCTCCAAGAGCGTATATCGATATCATTTCTATTTTTCTCGTAAAGTGTTTCGCCCTGACTTTTAATTTTCCAACTTTGCCATTCATATGCTTCTCGTAAAGCACGGTCAAACTCAGACTTTAATTGTTGCTGATTGCGAGCATCCGAATAGGTTCCCCCAGCAGCATCTGCAACTGTCTTCAAACTAGCACTCTCATCTTTTTCAACTGCAAAACCAATAATATTGACAACTGTTTCAACATTTAAGTTTTTTAATTGTTCTCCTACTTTAACAGCGTCCCCACCACATGTTTCTATCCCGTCACTGACGAAGTATATGATGTTGCGGCTATTTTCTTCCGCAAACGCTTCTAAATCCTTACCAGCTAGTTCTAAAGCATTCGCTAACGGTGTCCATCCTGCTGGATGAATCGGGTCTAGTACTGAATTTAACTCCGTTTCGTTATAAGGTGTAAAACCGTACAGAAGCTCGTTAGCGCTACAGGAAAGCTCTTTATCACTATTGGAACCCGTTCCTTCATGTCCATATACTCTTAATCCAACATTCGCATCTTCTGGTAAACTAGCTGCGAATTCTTTAATTGCTGCCTTTGCAATTTCCATTCTTGTCTCGTTGCCTAAGTAATGTCCCATACTTCCACTAGCATCTAACGCGATTAAAACGTTATATTGTTCCTTTTGAATGTCAGGAGATGCAATTTTGTCTGGACTATCGCTGTTTAACATAGCGATTGATTGCACAATTGGTCTCGGGTCCTCTTTTGATCCTTGAAGAAGACTATAAATATATTTTGCAAAATCATACAAATCCTTTTCAGTTGCATTTTCCTCTAGCTTCGGCATCTGAAGAACATGTTCTTTTAGTCCTTCTAAATCAAAATCTTCAGCAGTAGAAGGAAACAAACCGACTGGATAATGGACTAAATCCTCTATAGAGGAAGGGAAAGCTGGAGTCGCCCTAATTTCTTCCCATGTAATTTGACTCTCTTCATTTTCATCGACAGTTTCTTCTACTTCTTGGTCTTCTTCTATTGAATCCTGAGCTACTTCTTTTATTGGTTCTTCTTGTATTGGAGTATCGTTATCGTTGGTTTCTGCCTGTTCATTCGAACACCCAACAATGATGAAAACGGCAAGAAGAATAATGGAAAGATATTTCATAACGTCCTCCTTTTAGCTTATTACTGACCTACTTTATTAATTAACTCCGATATTTTACTTACAATAGACTGCGCAAGATTGCCTCCTTGCCCACTCATCGCTGTCGCTACCGCAGCCATTAAGAAAAGAATAACTACCGCTAATGCTACCCACTCAATTGTTTGAGCACCACGTTCATTTTTTACAACTGCTTTCCCTTCTTGGAATACACCTTGCATCTTTACCATCATTGTCATAAACATGTTTTTCATTTTGTTTTCCTCCTATTATTTAACATTTTTTCATCCCTAACAAAGTTACGTATGCTTGAAAAAGTTGTTCTATGGTTTCCCATATCACCCCTTTCAAATATCTGTTACGTTACAGAGCATCTAAAATGCTGTTATCGCCATAAACTAAATTCAACACAACTAACCCTAAAATTAACATCATTACGGTCGGTGCAATGATAAAGGATGTAATTAACGTTACTTTCGGCGAAGCTTTCGCTGCCTTTTCTTTTACTTGCTCAATACTTATTTTTCTAATTTCCTCTGCTTGTATATGAAACGTCGTCGATACCGGTACCCCTAATCTTGTTCCTTGTACTAGTGCTTTAATAAAGTTTTGAAATTCTGGATTGTCATTGCGCTTTAACATATTGCTATATGCTTGCTCTCGCGGCATTCCTAGTTCAATTTCACTCATTAGCCTAGAAAACTCTTCTCTAATAGGGCCTTGGAAATGCTTAATTGTTTCTTTAATCGCTTGATCTAGCCCTGCTCCGGCTTGTAAACTAATCGTTACTGTATCTAAAAAGTCCGGTAAGTCTTGCCTTAGCTTTAATTGACGTTCTTTCGCCTTTTGCTTTATCCAAATAATCGGTAAGAAAAAACCGATAAACGGAAAGGTAACAAATGCAATATTAGAAAAAGGTAAGCCTAAAATGACGGAAGATGCCCCCATTAAAAAACCGATAATAACAAAAACAATTTTTAAACCTTGTAATCTAGCAACTGTTAATTGGTGTGGGTATCCTGCTTTTTTTAACGTTTCCTCTAAATCTTGTGTTTCACTAAAAAAGTTTATTCTTTCCCCTAAATTCGAAAAATCGTCTGCATACTTGGAAAGCCTTGCAATAACTTTGCTCACCCTTGACGGTTTTTTCTCTTTACCAAAATAAAAAGCTTCGGTAGTAACTTCTTCGATATATTCCTTTAATTCTCTCTTTTCTATTGAATACTTATATATATTTACGATTCCTATTAAAATAAATAACCAGATTAAAATAACGCTAATTAAAATGAAAGAATCCATTGCTCTACACCCTTATATTTGTGACTGATCTTACTAAAAGGAATGCTATTAACATTCCGACCGCAAATAAAACAAACAAAATAGCCCCAGGAATCGTAAATAACGGCTCAATAAATCCTTCCATTACCATATTCATCATTAAAATCATCAGGATTGGCAATGCCGGCAGAATGTAAGAAACGAACCTTTGTTCAGCTGTCATCGTTTTAATTGTTTGCCTTATAATTTTCCGCTCGTCTAACGTTTTCGACATTTCATCTAACACAGCCGAAAGGTTTCCACCAGATTTTCTTTGAATTAAAATAGTCGCAATAAATAATTTGAATTCTTTCGTTGGTACATTTCTTTCTAATTGAATGAGCGCCCTCTCCATGTCTACCCCTAATCTTAAATTTTGGGCCATCTTTTTAAATTCATTTCCAGCAGGGTTAGGAGTTTCACTCGCCACTACTTCAATCGCTTGATTAACGGTTAATCCTGCTCTCGTACTATTTGCCATAAGTCTACAAACATCTGAGAGTTGGTCACTCATTCGATCTACATATTTATTTTTTCTAACTGTAAAGAACATCCAATAGCTTCCAGTAACAATGATGCTAGAGACCGCTAAACTAACGAGAAAACCTAAAGAGAAAACACTATACATAAAAATTCCTGATGCAAAACCGATTAAAAGTAATATCGCCATAAATTCTGAAGGTAATAGAGAAACATTAGATCTTAATAATTTATCTCTTAATTGCGTCCCAGTTTCTGTTTGATCAAAGCGGTCCCCTAATGCAGAAATAAAGCTACTTCTCGTTCCTTCCTCTTGAAACCATTCTGTATACTTCTTTTTAACTTCTTTTTTCTCTTTTCGATAACCGAGGAACAAATATGCTCCCCATATAAACAGCAACACCGATAACCCAAATAATGCAGCTTCCCAAATCAACGTCCTCTCACCTCCAATGGTTCAAATATGCTATCATCTAACGCAATTCCAAAGCTCTGCAATCTACTTAAGCAATGTGGTATTTTTCCAGTTGGAGCAAAGTATCCCGCTACTTTTCCATCCTCTGTCATGCCTGTTCGGTAAAACTTAAAAATTTCTTGTATGTCCATCGTTCCATCATCAGATCTGACAACTTCTGATACAGAAGTTAATTTCCTTGTACCATCTGTTAATCGTTCTCCTTGTACGATAAAGTCAATTGCACCGAGAATATATTCCCTAATGATATGCGTTGGCAAATCCATCCCTGCCATTACTACCATTCCTTCTACTCTTCTAAGAGCATCAAATGGGGAGTTCGCATGCACGGTTGTTAATGATCCTTCATGACCGGTGTTCATCGCTTGCAACATATCAAACGCCTCTGCTCCACGAACTTCTCCGACGATAATTCGATCAGGTCTCATCCGTAAGGAGTTTCTTACTAAGTGACGAATCGTTATTTCTCCTTTTCCTTCCACGTTTGCGGGACGGGCCTCCAGACCGATAACATTCGGTTTGTTTAATCGTAATTCTGCTGAATCCTCAATTGTAATTACCCGTTCTCCTTCTGGAATAGAGCTTCCTAATACATTCAACAACGTAGTTTTACCGCTACCTGTACCTCCAGAAATTAGTACACTAAGTTTCGCTCTTACTATCGCATCTAAAAATTGCGCCATTTCTTTATTTAAAGATTGAAATTGTAGTAAGTCTTGAATAGTAAAAGGATCGTTCCTAAACTTACGTATCGATATAAGTGGTCCGTTTAAACTTATTGGTGGAATTACTGCATTAACACGACTTCCGTCTGGCAATCGAGCATCAACCATTGGGGAGCTTTCATCAATTCTTCTTCCAATTGGTGCTACGATTCTATCGATAACATGCCGAACATGATTATCATCCCGAAATGTTATATCTGTTAACTGTAATTGACCTTTCTTTTCTACAAAAATCTCTTTCGGGCCATTAATGATAATTTCTGTAATACTATCATCCTGTAAAAGTGGTTCGAGTGGCCCATATCCAACCGATTCATCAATAATTCTCGTTAACATGAGCTCTTTATCATGTCTTGGAATAATTACCTTCTCTTCACTCATAAACTGCGTTACTAGCTGTTCAATTCGTATTCGCATTTCTACTTGTGAAAGATTCGTTAATAATTCTAAATTTGCTTCTCTAAGTATCCTAGTTTTGTAATGTTCGACTAGTTCATTAATATAAGGGTTCTCATAATTAGTATTGTTTCTTACCTTTTTAGTAGCTCCCCGTGTCTTTCTGTCAAATAAGGACATTGTTCAACACCTCTACTCGATCATTCCAAGCACCCATTTTCGAATATCTTTTGCAAATGGAATAATCTTTTTTTCATTCATTTCCTTACGAAGTGGTTCACTTTTATTAATGTGCATTTGCACCCCTTTAATGTCGCGCCTTAATTGAGCTTGAATTGGATACTTAATAATTTCTTTAATATCTCTAGGGTTTATCTCGTTGTCCCTACCTACTTCATTTAATATGATTTGCATACGCTCATTCATATCAATGCCCAATCTGGTAAACAAGTTTTCTACTTGTTTTAACATACTAATAGCTGGCGTATCTAAATTAAGCACGTAAAAGATTTTGTCACTCTCCTCTAAAGCTGTGTACGTATGTTCATTCATCGCTGTAGGCAAATCAACGATGACGAAATCGTAACTTCTTCTACAAGTTCTTAATAATTTAGAGAAAAATGCATCTGTAAACGATTCTGCAGTTTCAGCATCTCTTGGACTTAGTAAAATTTCGAGCTTTGAGTAAGGCTCCCTCTCCGTTACATTTCTTATATGCCCTTCGTTTAACTCTTCTATTACCGGTATTAAATGTGCGACAGAGCGGTTCGAATCAATCGATAGAAACGTTTCCACTCCTCCGTATTGAAGATTTAAGTCTAGAAGCAACACTTGCGCAGTAGATTCAAACTTTAATGTTTGCGCGAATGTAGTAGAAATTAACGTTCTTCCACTTCCACCTTTTCCGCTATAAAAGGAAAAGATTTGCCCTCTTCCCCGCTTAAAAGATTGGTTCGTTGCCGATGTTTCGATTAGTTGCTTTTTTCTTTCTCTTACCATGTGAAGGATACTATCGACCCTACCATTAAATAATGTCCATTCGTCAGGGAAGATAAAAAAATCCATCGCACCAGCTCTCGTTACAGTTCTTAACAAGTTAAAGTCTTGATATGTTGCGATAAACACAACAACAGAGGCTGGGTTTTCCCCGATACAATACTCAATTGCATCAACACAAGCACCTTCATCTTCTGTTTGAACAATAAAAACTAAATCTGGTTCTAAACGATCAAATTCTGTTCGTAATTCCCTGAATGTAACAGACTCCAAATCTGCCTCATCTGCAAAGACATTAGATAGTTGATTTATCATTAGCTCATCTTCACTTACTAGTAAGATGTTCATCTTTTCATTCATTACTTTTTTCCTCCATCACCTTTTGAATTAGGAGTTTTCCTCTTTATCTACACTTGAATCTTCTTCATTAGATTCTTTATCTTCCTCTTTTTCTTCAGCCTTATCTTCTTCCTTTTCTTTTTCTTCTATTTCTTCTTCCTCAGGTGGAGACTCAATTACGATCTCTTTTTCTGACTGTTCCTCCACTTCCCCTTTACCAACATTCGCTTTTAACACACGAATACTATCTGCGTAATTTTGCATATGTATTAATTCTGGTGCATCTTCTACTTGTACTTCTACCGCTACACCGACAAACTCTCCATCAGACGTAAGCTCTGCTGCGACTAACACATCTTTCATGAAAATAGTCGTTTTATTGTTTCCATCAAACTTATGCGAAACAATAATATCGATTCGATCCAGTGCTTCTAACCTCTCATCAAAGCGAATGCGTTCAGATTGAACGATTGTCACTAATCGATTGTTTTCTTCTCTTAACGAAGAGAATGGCTTCATCATATTTTTCGTGATAATATCTCCAGAAGAAAGTGGTACGACTGATACACGATTTGCTATATCTTGTAAACTAGTAATATGAGATTCATTGACGAATCGATTAGGTATCTCGGTTGTCGTTAACTGTTGTGGTTGAATAACTGATCTTGATGGAATATCTTCTGCTGCGATGTATATCTCCGTCATCCCCCCTAATTCGGAGTTAATTGCGCTCACCTTTTGCAAAAATAAAAACCCCGCTGCAATAGCTAATAAAAATGAAAGTGTAAAAAATATTATTGCTCTACGCTTCGATTCCAGCATTTCTCTCCCTGCCTTTACTTTTTGGATAATGTATTTCGTAATAAATTGAAAAGTCGAAGCTAAAGGAATGCTTATCAACCTTTCATTTCCAATTATTTTTCAAAATATGGTTCTTATATTAATTACCACTCGTTGTAAATTGCGTCAACGAATTGTCGAATCTTGTCAAATTTTAGGTAGGGCTTTATAACTATTCGACCCCTTCAATACGCAAGACTTATGAACTGATAACGTTTTCTTATATTAAACAAATAATTTAACAATAATAATAGAACATTATAAAGTACCCGTTAATTGTTACAACATCGTTACAATTTGTTACATTTGTAAAAAAATATAGGTATAAAGAATTGTTTTTCCATTTTATAAGCAGTGGCAAAACCTTGAATTCAGACATTTTTAAACCTAATTAATATTTACGGTAAATAGATACTCTGGACTAATTATTTAATAAAAGAATGTAGTTAGTAGCGACATTCGAATTATTATTCAAGAATAATGTTAACGTACTATCTAGTAACAATGTGCTAAGGGACTAGAGGAGATTGGCTTACTTTTCTTATCGAATACCGTCAGATTTTCTGTTAAAGCTACCTACTCCTGACTCCTTCTCTTCGGTTGTTTTCTTTCCATAAACAAGATATAGTAAAAATACAAATAATTTATAGCATCTGTAAAAGAAGGGTTAGCTTATGTACAATATTAAAGCTGTATCAAAAATATTAGATATGCCAACGGTTACGATTCGCGCTTGGGAAACACGTTACGAGGCTATTACCCCGGAACGTACAGATTCTGGGCATAGAGTCTACACAGAAGAAAACCTTAACGATTTAAAATGGTTAAAAAAGCAAGTTCATGATAATGGACTTAATGTAAGTCAGGCAGTTAAGCTCCTTAAAGCAAAAAAAGAGCAAAGTGAAGTAGTACCAATTGAGACACCGTTACGTCGAGAAGGCTTTGAAGCTCAAGTTCAAGAATTATATGAAGCTGTTTTAGACTTAAATGCCGACAAATGTAATTTTCTTTTAGATCTATATTTCACCCAATTCCCATACAAAACTGTGTTTTTCTCCATTATTGTACCGTTAATGTATAAGGTTGGAACTGCATGGGAAAGAGGCGAATTACATGTCGCAAAAGAGCATATGATTAGCAATATTGTGATGCAACGATCATTAAAGTTCTTCTCCATTTTTGAAACGTCACCAAGCTTGCCGAAAGTAATGGCGATTTGCCCTTCCGGAGAGCAACACCAACTAGGGTTAATTTTATTTACGTTATTTTTGAGAGAAAAGCATTACCCAGTTTACTATATAGGGGCAGATACACCACTTGAAGGTTTAGGGGAATTAATCAATGAAAAGGGAATCGAAATTGTTGCCTTATCAACATCTCGTATAGAAGACGAACCTTTAATTCAGTCTTATATTAACACCTTACAAATTAAAAACCCTAACTTGAAATTTATCGTAGGTGGGTTAGGAGTTAAGAAAAGTAAAGCCGATAGCCCTCGTTGGGACATCGCTCCTACAGATAAAGAATGGTTAAATAATCTTCCTGAATTAATTAAGTAACAATAAGAAGCTCTAGTCTCACTGACTAGAGCTTTTTATTGTTTAAGGTGGAACTTATTTGTTGCTTATTCCACATATTAATTATATATTAACTATACAATAGTTATACAAATTCAGCCGTCAGGGGGATAACAATACATGTTTTTAGCGTGGAATGAAATAAAAAACAATAAACTACGCTTCATCTTAATTGTAGGAGTTTTAACACTCGTTTCTTATTTAGTATTCTTTTTATCAGGGTTGGCTAATGGTCTTGAAAATATTAATAAAGAGGCAGTGGATAAGTGGAATGCAGATGGTATTATTTTGACTGAGGAATCCGATATTAACTTACCTCAATCGAGTTTACTAATAGAGGATTACGACGGAAATGGAGTAAGTGAGGTTGCTGTACTCGGTCAATTAAACTCAATTGCTACATCCGGAGTAAATAAAGCAAACGTATCTATATTCGGTATACGTGATAATGAATTTATTATGCCGGAAGTTACAGAAGGGGAAGCTTTTAGCGAGACAGGGGAAGTTATTGCTGATGAATCTTTAAAAAATGAAGGGTTTAACATAGGAGATACTCTTCAACTCTCTTCTGTTGATGCAACATTAATCATTACAGGTTTTACTGATAAGGCTAAGTTTAACGCGGCTCCTGTTCTTTACGGAGGTTTGGACACGTTTCAATACGTCCGATTCGGTACTTCTATGGATGAGGACTCAAACAAAATTAACGCCTTTGTTATTCGTACAGAAAATATAGAGGCAGTTACGGTTGACAACTCTCTACAAGTCATTCCGACGAAAACGTTTATTGAAAATATGCCTGGGTACTCGGAACAAAGCTTAACATTAACATTTATGATTTATTTTCTATTTATTATTTCCGCCGTTATTTTAGCCATTTTTCTTTACGTGTTAACAATTCAAAAGATTAGTATCTTTGGAGTGATGAAGGCTCAAGGAATTTCAAGCAAATATTTAGCAGTGTCTGTTATTGCGCAAACATTTTTATTAGCATTAGCAGGTGTTGTCATTGGGTTCATCCTAACGATTACAACCGGCTTCTTTCTACCTGCCGCAGTACCAGTAGCGTTTAATTACGTTGATATGCTCATTTACGGTACTATTCTCGTTTTTGTATCGGTGTTAGGCGCACTATTCTCTGTACAAACAATCGTAAAAATTGATCCATTAAAAGCAATAGGAGGGTAAATGATGGAGGTGTTACTCGAATTAAAAAATGTAAATAAGTTTTTTCAATCAGGACCATCCAAGATAGAAGCATTAAAAACAACTAATTTCAAAGCGAAAAGCGGAGAGCTTATTGCGATTATCGGCCCGTCAGGTTCAGGAAAAAGTACGTTCTTAACAATTGCTGGCGGACTTCAAACTCCTAGCAACGGCGATGTTATTGTTAACGGGAAAAACTTAAGTAGTTTGAAAGAAAAAAAACGTGCCACTCTACGATTAGAAGAAATTGGCTTTGTGTTACAGTCGTCCAACTTAGTTCCGTTTTTAAACGTGGAACAACAAATGCAACTGCTAGACAAAGTGAAAAAAAATAACCTTTCTACTGAAAGGTTAGAGCAACTTTACGAATCATTAGGGATTCACGAGCTATTAAAAAGCTTTCCTGCTGACTTATCTGGAGGTCAACGCCAACGAGTTGCTATAGCAAAAGCGATGTACACGGATCCTAGTATTATACTTGCAGACGAACCTACCGCTTCTTTAGATTCTGATCGCGCTTTTGAAGTAATGGAAATGTTAAAAAAAGCGACGAAAGATAACGGAAAAACAACAATCGTCGTTACACACGACACAAGACTAATTGATTATTGCGATAAAGTGTACAACATAACAGACGGGCGTTTATCGTTAGTTAATACTACAAAGCATACGGAAGTAGTTAATCATTAAAAAAGGGGCTGTCCTAAAGGTCAGTAGAAACTGACTTTTAGGACTTTTTTTGTTCGTTAACCTTTATCTGGATTAATAAAATCAACACAAAAAAACAGTAGAAAAACGATATGGTTTCTCCACTGTTTTGAGACATATTGGACAGTTCCTTTTTTATAAGCTTATCAAACAGCTATTTATCCTAGTTTATTACCGCAATTTGGACAAAACTTGGAACCAGTATTTTTTTGGCCACAGTTTGGGCAAAATTTCGGGGCGATACTCGTATCCTCGTCATTTTGGGGCGTGGATAATTGTTTTGAAGCTTGTGGTGCCGCTTTTTTATCGGAATCTTGATCATCCATGTTTTTCATCATCTCTTTTGCAATATTCATCCCCATCATCATTCCAGCCATATCGGAAGCTGCATTGCTACCACCACTCATTTTCCCAGACGACATTCCATCTATCATGGAAACTTGCTGATACTTTTTCATATCTCCTACCATTCCGTAAGAGGCATTTTTATTGATCATATCTTGAATTTCTTTCGGATAATTAAAGCTCATAATATTAAATCCGGTAACCGTTAAGCCGTCATTAATAATTTGCATATCTAAATCTTCTTTAATTCCTTTACCTATTTCAAACGAATTAGCCTGAAGATTAAACATATCTTTACCTTCTCGAGTAATCCATTTCATTAGAAGCTGGTCAAGGATTGCAGTAATCCGAATCTTTACATCTTCTACTAAATATTTATTTTTCACGCCTGCTATTTTATCAATAAGAGCCACATAGTCATTTACTTTGAATTGGAATGTGCCGTTTGCTCTAATTGGCATTCCACCTGGCATTCCGAGCGTAGGGATGTTAATGGCATTACGTGTTCCCCATTTTACGGTAAATTCTTTCGTATTTACGAATAGAACTTCTACCCTCATTCCGCTATTAAAGCCAAATTTAAATCCTTTTAAAGTGGAAAGGAACGGGATAATTTCTGACTCAATATTGTAATCCCCTTCATCTTTAAAAATCCCTTCAATTCTCCCATTGTTCAAAAAGATTGCATCTTGACCCGGACGGATAATAAGCTTACTTCCTTTTTTAATTTCTCGATTGCTCCATTTCCAAAAAATCATATCGTCGCGAAACTCTTCCCATTCCACAACGTTTGCAAATTGATTTCTAAAGAAAACCATACTACCAATCCTTTCTTTCTATTCTTATGTTGCGATCATTTTTTAAAAGCCACCTCTACTACCGCTATGGGAGTGTCCACCACGAGTGATGCCACCTCCACCACCGCCTCCCCCACTTTTCTGCTGAGGTTTTCTTCTTTTCGTAACAGTTGTTCGAATGTATTGATCTTTACGGTGAAGTACTCTTGATGTGTTAGCATCCATATAAGTACGAGCATTAACGGTTACTCGGCCACCCATGTTAAATGCCATAATACAAACAACAACACCACCGACAATTAAAGAAACAATGATTTGAAACCATGTGTTGAAAAGTATATTATCTCCATTTGAATAATTTGAATCGTAATACGTATTAGGACTAGGAGCAGAATTATGATTTTCATACCCATTTTCTGAATGCTGTTCAGGCTCCTGCCCCATAAACTCATGGGATAAAACAATAAAATCTTGAGCCGCCTGATAAAAGTTTCCACTTGATAAAGTAGGTGTAATTTGGTCACGGATTTGATCCAATCTAGCATCATCTAAATATGTTTCAGCCTTATAAAATCCAGCTAAATAGATTTCTCTTCCTTGCATATCTATTGTTAAGATTGCCGTGTTACCATGTGGCTTGTCATACCCTGGAGCGATTTCATCGTAAAAGTCTTGCGTGTATTCCATAACATCGATTCCTGACTCATTAGTCGTCACAATAATGAAGTCCGTTTCCCGCTCTGCACCTAGTTCATTAGCTAGAGCTTCTAATGAATCTATCTCCTGTTCTGTTAACAGCTCGGCGTAATCATATACTTTTCGTTCTATCGCATAGGCTGAGTGAGTAATACCCAGTAAACTAATTAGATAAATTATTATGATTGCCATTCCAGTATAAAGTGTTTTTTTCTTACTCACCAAAATCCGCCTCCCATCAACATAGAGACGACTTTCAGACTAACAAACGTTCCGGCTGCGACTCCACCAAACCAGCCTGCAACTTTCCCTTTACTAATTGGAGGCTTTCCAACGACTTTTCCCGTTTGTCCGTTCATCGCAAATATATGTTCCGTCTTGTTGTAATCGTAATAAACCATCCAAACAGGTAATAAAACATACGAACTGTGCACTTTTTTAACGTTTATATCTTTTCTTTTATAATTTACAGTCGCATATCCTGAAACAGAAGATTTAATATAAGACTCTATATATCCATCTATTTTATCTTTAGCTCGCGGTAAAAGCTCTTTATCATCATAGTTATATTTTTCTGCTATATAACCAGCTAAATATGGTGTTTTAAATTCTTTTAATTGATCGTACGGAAACGGTTCGAGTTTGTCCATCAATTCATCATTCATTTTAGTTGATGCATCTACTGGTATTTTTAAATAGTCTAAATTAATATCACGATACACATCATAAAATTTCGTTTCTGTATAAATATATTCACCTTTCGTATATGTGCGCACCTTTGTGCCGACAGCCGACACTTGTACTTTACTATTTAAATCATAAATCCAAAACGGAACGTACATCCCAGTTATATTTTTTATACGATTTGCAGTCATAAAATCTTTTGGTGTGAGCAAACCGTTTCTACACCATTTTTTAAAAGCTGCCCCTGCCTGTTCTTTACTTATTGAAAATGGAATAACCATAGCTGGCGCTAACGTCCCGGATACACGGTCTGCTAGTACTACACCTGCTCCACAAAAGCTACAAGTTGTTGCAGCTGTTTCTGCTTCGGTAATTAGAACAGCTCCACAGTTTTCACAATGATACTCTTTCGCTTCATCCTCTTCAAATGTTGTAATTATGTTCTCTTCCGAAAAATCTTCAATATTATCTTGTCTCCCACACGCACCACAAGATAATGTTCCTGTTTCACTATTAAATACCATATCATCGCCACAGTTCGGACATTTATAATGGATAACCAACTTTATTCACCTCTACTCCATTTAAAATTCAAATGCGTACGGATAAGTAAATGAACTGTATAAAAGCTGCAGCGACTTGCTACAGCTCTAAGTTCGAAAACCGTTCCTATCTATTCTTCAATTTTTCTTTTAAGGCCGCTAACTCGTCCTCTACCCCTACTTGTGTATCGTATTTGGCAGCTAAATCTTTTAAGTCATCCTTTGGTGCTGCATTTAGCTCGGCCACTGCATTTGCCTCATCTAATGCACGATTAATTTTATCTTCCATACGTCCAAAGGCAGATGCTGTATTGTTCGTGTCTGTCACAGATGCACCAATTTTGTTCATACGTTCTTGTGTTTTAGCTACAGACCATTTTGCTTTTAACATACTACGACGGGATTCTAACTCTTTAATATCGTTCATTAATTTATCATGCATTTGTCTCATTTGCGTTGCGTTAGATGCCGCTAAGTCATAGGCACTTTGTAGCCCCGCTTGCTTAGAGGCGATTTCTGTTTTTCTTTCGAGGAACTTTCTCGCATCGTCTTCATTTCCAGCTTCTAATGCTTTAATTGCGTATCTTTCCATTTTCTCTGCATCTGCAATACACTCATCAAGTAGTCTTTTAGAGCGTTGTTCTTCCGCCATAACTGATGCTGTTTCCGCTTTTACTTTTCCTAAATCTCGGTTTAAGTTTCTTAAATATTGATCAATCATCTTTTCAGGGTTTTCTGCCTTATCTAACAGTGCGTTAATATTGCTAGCCATAATGTCTTTAAAACGTGCTAAAATACTCATTTTCATTCCTCCCTATTTGTTTCCGATATTATATATACTGTTTCCATAGCCAAAAAGATTCATTTTTCTTAAAAATATTTATCTAATATCAACTATACACGTTTAAGTATGTACATTCCTATTATTTCTACAAATAAAAATAGAAAACCTATTGTTTAGAAAGGAGTTTAATCGCTCTCCGAAAAATGTACAAATAGAATATCGAAAATAGAGTTGGTTCACTCGTTTTATTAACCACAAAGTTTAACTTGAATTTTCTTGTACAAGGTATGATAGAATAAAGGATATTTTGTAATGGAAGTAAATATGTAGTCTGGGAGACTTAGGGAGTGTAGGTATAATCATGAACAAAAAAGACGTAGCAAACTTTCGAAAACAATTTAAAGCTGATAATGATTTACTAAACATTAAAGATATCTTTAATGTCTACATAATGAAAGAATCGAGCGACATTTATCATCACCAAAGTCAACCTTTTGAAATGTTAGATCCGGACCAACAAGAACTGTTTATGAATAACTTTAAAAAGATGCTAGGTGGTAATTTAGACGAAAAGTTATTTGAACTAAAATTTAGACGCGATGTCGAAAATAACAGTCAGCTTATCCTGCATCAAGGGTTGCTAAGCGTTGAGGTAGAAACATGGAAAGAGCAAATGCTTCCAATTGTCGGTAAAATGCTTCTAAACAGACAATATGAGAAGGATATTGTTGTTACTTTCATTCGTGGGGAATATCGAAAGCCAATGAAACGTACGAATGAGGAAACAGAGGAAAACTCTCGCGATGCAGTTTATTCCCACCCATTTATTTTGTGCAGTATAAACAATACACAAGAGCCAAAGAAAGAACTACTCTTTGACTATGTAGAAAAAGAGTTCAAATACAATTTTGTAGTAGACCCTATTATTAACTTAAACTCGCCAATTGGTGGATTTTTATTTCCTTGTTTCACAGAAAATGCTGCAGATGTTAACCATGTGCTATATTCAGCAGGAAAGGTTCATGAACCAGACCACCAATTTATTGAAGAAGTGCTAAATGGCGAAGAAACGATGACAGCCAAAGACGATAAAATCGTCTTTGAAGAAATAGTGAAAGAAGTAACTGGGGACAAAATTAATACTTCTACTCTCTCCAATGTGTATGAAGAAATTAATCGTATGATTGTTGAAAACGAAGAGGAAGAACAACCGAAATTAGACACAAAGGATGTAGAACGTGTTTTAAAGGTTAGTGGAGTGGAAGATGTAAATGTAGAAAAAGTGGAAACAGCTTTCAAGAAATTAATTGATGATGAGAGTTATGAAATAAAAGCTAGTAGCGCCTTACCAAAATTCAATTCAAAGTCCATTAAGATTAATACAAAAATAGCAAATATCTCGATTAGCCCACAAGATCTACGTTACGTAAAACAAGTACAAGTCGATGGAAAGCTATACTTAATGCTGGAAGTAGAAGAAGATACAATAATTGAAGGGTTTAAAATGATTCCGGAAGCGTTTGGTGAAAAATAATAATTTGTAAGGAACTCATGTAAGTGAGTTCCTTTAAATTTGATATTAAATTATCACACTCGTTGTCAGGAAGAATACAAGGTTAATACAAAAGTCATACTTTATGAAAGTACTGTTAAAATGACGGCTGTGCCATTAAATATTCCATGTATAATAATAGCCGGTAAAACTGACCCTGTTTTTTCGTATGTCCACGCAAACACGAGACCTGATACAAAATTTATCGGCAGCGTATTGTACGTAGGGATATGTACAATCATGAAAATAAAAGAACTAATAAACATTCCAGCAGCTACTCCCCATTTCCCTCGAAACCATTTATACAAAAATCCTCTATAAAAAATCTCCTCATATATTGGAGAAATGATTGCAGCAGATACAAAGCCAATAGTAAAAGTAAACCAATTTATATTCCTCTGTATGGACTCCGTTTTGTGATTCTCCCAAGTGAAATGTAAAAGTTCCATTAACAATAAAAGGACAACACTGACAACTATTAAACTAATCGTCCAAACTGCAATCCATTTCCAGTATCTAGTTGGAAAACGGTTAACTCCAACTGCATCCCATGAAAGATCATGTGGTTTTAAAGCAACGAAATATAAGGCTACTGTAAATACGATGGCCATGATAAGCCCCGTCAGCGTACCTGAGTATAAGCTTTCCTGAAAAAGGGTATATAAAAAGTCATGCAATAAGTATTCAATGAAAAACGGTACAAGAATAAGGATAAGGATAAGTAGTATAAAAACTTCTTTCCAAGACCATTTCATTGTGTTCGTCATCATTTTTTCCCTCCTAAATATGTTATGTTAGATTTAGTATAATTGGTTACGTTACGTCACCTGCAAACACTTTTTTAGGAGGGATACTATAAAATGACACTGTTTTCAACTGGTGAAGTTTCCAAAAAGCTCAATATTTCTTTGCGTACATTACGTTATTACGATCAAATTGGATTAGTTGTACCGACGATAAAGAAGGATAATGGAAAACGGTACTATTCTGAGGAGGACATGTTACTTTTAGAAAAAATTGTATTACTAAAGACAACATCGATGTCTCTAAAAGATATAAAGAAAATCATCCATTCCATTACGATTGAAAAGATTCTAACTGTACATAAAGAGCAACTGGAAATGAACATAGAACGCTTAACTCAATCCCTCTACCATACAACAACACTATTAAACATTTTAAAGTTAGAAGGCCAACTGAAATGGGACCATCTCTTACCACTACTTCCGGAAGAAGGTAATAACAATAAGGATAGAAAACAGAAGTTATGGAATGACCTATTTAGTACAGAGGAACAAACAATATTATCTGGGAATCTACCAAAAATGGAAGATCCACTCATCATTAAATGGATAAATATTGTTAAACGCGTGGAACTCTGTTTACAAAATGGTATACTCCCTAGTTCTGCGGAGGGGCAATTAATTGTAGTTGATGTAGATATTTTAACGAAAGAATCTTTTGGAGATCACCCTGAATTAATAGAAAAGTTTTGGGAAGCGAGAAAATCGGAAGAAACATCCGCTAAATTAGGCTTATATCCTATTCATAAAGAAGTATTAAATTTTTTAGAAGAGGCTATTGTTTACCAGGAAACTAGCAAGTCAACATAATAAAACTAGATTGATGGTAGTAATTTAAGGAAAATACTAGCTGATATTAATTCTATTTCTGCCCTTAATATTTATATTATATATATGTGTGGATTCCTTGGAGCCTTTCTTATTATAACTCCAAGAAATAATCCTGAATAAAGCAAGGCTCCTAAAACGGAACGCTTGCTACATTTAGACTCTTCTGCCTGTTAAAAGTTGAATTATAAAGACGATTAATGCAACAACTAGAAGTAAGTGGATTAGACCTCCTCCAACTTCAAACGAGAATCCAAGTAACCATAATACAAAAACTATAATTAATACCGTCCATAACATAACCGCTCACGCCTTTCTTCATCATTTTTTGCCGATGTTTGTCTGTCTGTGCTTATTTAATGCCCACAAAAGATCGACATGAAACCTATCTTTAGGAACTAATCTTAAAGTACTGTGCAAACAGAAGAACGATTCCCTCAAATGATACTTTCTAAATAGAACAAGGGAAGCGGATAATTGTTATGTGCCATTCTTACTAATGTTTTAAAAGCTCCTTTTAAGGATATATAGGTGATAAGAAAAAAAACACCACTGACAAGGAGGAAATGATTGTGAGAAAGGATGTAAATGTGGACAAGCGACACGTCGAGAAAAAGGAGGATACAAGTAGAGTAATCTCTACCTTCATTAAATATTTTGCATATGTGATTATCTTTTTTGGTTTTTTATGGTTTCTAGTTCGATACGTATTTCCAATGTTTCAATAATTAAATATCTACTTAATTGTGTTTTTGATCACTATATTAAGAACAACCCCTTCATATGCAATTTCAAGGAGGCGTGTTCATTAAGTACTACTTTTATCCCGTATATTTTTATCACCTAAGCCCTCCCCCAAGGACCAATAGGGGAGAAGTCCCTATTGGTTAATCATTTTTTTCTTGATATTTTTTAGAAAAGGCTATTGTTTACCAGTCCACTTAATAAAACTGGATTGATGGTAGTAAGTGAGGAAAAAAAGTCCCCTTCTAGTAGGAAGGGGATTTCGGTATATCGAAAGGAAATGAACAGCATAATAGCTAACTAACATTTATAAATGAGGTTCCTACTGCTCTAATAAATTTAGATATTACCTATTCGTCCATTCTACTAAGCTATCTTTTCGCTTCACGTGGCAACTCGAAAAAAGGTCGGATATCTTGAACGTATTCTAATATTCCCAAATATTCTCCATCCTCATCAAAAACACCTTTATACGTAATATGAATGTACTGATCCTTTTTTTTAAACCACATACTCTCACTAGATCGTTTCTTTGATTTAAGGTCTTGGACGAGCCTCATTACCTTTTTTAAACTTTTAGGAGGATGACAATTGGCAACATTACGACCAATCGAAATGGGTGTCCGTACAAACATCATGTCAGATGACGCTACTCTTTCATTAAAGTACTTAAAAATACCATTTTTATCGATAAACGTTATTTCTACTGGCAAGTTATTCAGAATGCTGTTAGCCTCTTGTACGGTTAAGTAGCCGCCGCCAATTTTTAAATGCTTTGTTGTTGAATTATCTATATCATTATTACACTCATCTTCAACTGATACGCTTCGTCCCCATTCTTTTTGTGGATTGATAAAACAATAGCCAAATGTATCGCTTTCCCTTGCTATCGCTAACCAATCATCTTCGTTAAAAATGTTCAGGACGATAGGTAGTAGAATAGATTCTTCATCAAACATCATGTCTTTTATTTTGCTTTGGAATATTTGATAAGATTGCTTAACGGATGCTATTTCTATAGCTTGTATATTCTCTATCTTTCTTTTTACATTTTTATATAAGATGCGGATTCGATCATCTCCCTCCCACATAATTCTTGTAGGAGTAATTTGCCCATAACGCTCTAATATAGGGAAAATGAGTTTTTCTTTTCGATTATAGTGCCTATTCAATTGTCCTAATTGAGACACGTCTTCCTTTAACTTCTCTATAACTTCTTCCTCTTGTACCCATTGTGAACTTTTCTCCAGTAATTCTATTTGGCCATTCATTTGATCTAAAATGGATTGAAATTCCTTATTTTCAGCTATTAAAATTTGAACCGGGTGACCCTCGTGATTGGAATCAGGAACATGCCATTCATTAATAGCTAGACCATATAGTTGTTTATAAATAGAAAATAGCTTTACAACATCATCCGACGTAATGCCATGGCCCCCATTTTTTAATTCCTGTACAATCAACAATATTTCAACAGCACTAACCTGGTTAAAATGTTTATCAAAATCCTCTTTCACGGTTTCTTGCGGTTTACCATCATGTAAACGAAGTAAAATATCTTTTAAAATATTGACTAGTTTGGGATTAAATTGTGCGTTAGCCATTTTTTCACCTCTTATCGTAAAAAGTTGCCTTTTATAAATGTTAATTAATAAAAAGCTTCTTAAAAGTTTACTACAACTCATAAGAAGCGGACTGTTACATTTATCACAGTTTATAATTGGGTAGCAAAAGGCTGGAAATGAATAATTTTAAAAATGATGGAAAGAAATTAAAATGTAGGGGGAAGTGTAATAAGAGAATTTTACAGAAGATTTGTTAATAGTGAATTTAACAGAATAGAACTTTGACAGTTCCTTCTTTTCTTGCAACGTCTAAACACCTTTCAATAAATTGTAATATTTGCTGTTTATCCCATATATCTGATTCACATAATGTGCGCTCGTTAGATAGATTTTGTTTATACATTCGTTTTGCTTTCTCTAATTGCTCCTGCGTGTATATGGCTGAATCAAAAATACCACTAACGCCTCCATTTTTGTCATTCGCATCAAGCAAATGATATAGATCTATAGCAAAATAATTAGACGAATGAAAATGGGCATAAACAATTTCTTTCCCTTCTTTATCAACACCTGAAAAATAATGCCCCACTAATCATTACCTCCTTTAAAATAATTCTTTTAATTTAAAAGCTTTGTAGGAACACCAATTTTATAGATGTATTTCCCTTTTCAAGTTAGTTGTCAATGTACATTTAAGATACCGATTAAAATTAGTTGGAGGGGTTAAATCTAGAAATTTTATTATCCTTTCTTATAAACTAAAAAGAGGCCTCTTATAAGTTTTTTGTAAACTCATGAGAAGCCTCCGTTAATTTACCTCAATGTTTGCAAAATGTTAGCATTACACTCTCATCTTACATAAAACCCTTATAAATCAAGGGGTGAAGCGGCTTATTACATCATGCCGCCCATTCCACCCATGCCGCCCATGTCAGGCATGCCGCCGCCAGCGTTTTCTTCTGGGATGTCTGCAACTACTGCTTCAGTAGTTAAGAACATAGCAGATACGCTTGCTGCGTTTTGAAGTGCAGAACGAGTAACTTTAGTTGGGTCTACGATACCAACTTCAAGCATGTTAACCCATTCGCCAGTTGCAGCGTTGAAACCAACTCCAACTTCTTCTTTCTTTAGGCGTTCTACAATAACAGATCCTTCTAGACCTGCGTTGTGAGCGATTTGACGAACTGGCTCTTCGATTGCACGTAATACAATTTTCACACCAGTAGCTTCGTCGCCTTCAGCTGTGATATTAGCAACTTTGTTGTAGATGTTTACAAGTGCAGTACCACCACCAGCTACGATACCTTCTTCTACTGCAGCACGAGTAGAATTTAATGCGTCTTCGATACGAAGTTTGCGCTCTTTTAATTCTGTTTCTGTTGCAGCACCAACTTTGATTACCGCTACACCACCAGCTAATTTAGCTAGGCGCTCTTGTAATTTTTCACGGTCGAACTCAGAAGTAGTTTCTTCTAATTGAGCACGGATTTGGCCAACACGAGCTTGGATATCGTCTGTGTTTCCATGACCGTTAACAACTGTTGTATTTTCTTTCGTTACAACAATCTTATCTGCACGTCCTAATTGACCGATGTTAGCAGATTTTAAGTCTAAACCTAATTCTTCTGTAATAACTTCTCCACCTGTAAGAATTGCGATGTCTTGAAGCATTGCTTTACGACGGTCACCGAAGCCAGGAGCTTTAACAGCTACTGCATTGAATGTACCACGTAATTTGTTTACTACTAATGTAGCTAACGCTTCACCTTCCACATCTTCAGCAATTAGTAATAATGGTTTACCTTGTTGTACTACTTGCTCTAATACAGGTAAGATTTCTTGAATGTTTGTAATCTTTTTGTCTGTAATTAAGACGTATGGATTGTCTAAAACTGCTTCCATTTTGTCAGAATCAGTTACCATGTATGGAGATGCATATCCACGGTCGAATTGCATACCTTCTACTACTTCTAGTTCAGTAGTGAATCCTTTAGACTCTTCTAACGTAATAACTCCGTCGTTACCTACGCGCTCCATTGCTTCTGCGATTAGTTGACCAACTTCTTCGTCAGCAGCAGAGATAGCAGCAACTTGTGCGATAGACTCTTTACCTTCAATTGGCTTAGAGATTGTTTTTAATTCTTCAACTGCTACAGCAACAGCCTTTTCAATCCCTTTACGGATACCCATTGGGTTCGCACCAGCAGTTACGTTCTTTAATCCTTCACGGATCATCGCTTGTGCTAGTACTGTTGCAGTAGTTGTACCGTCACCAGCGATTTCGTTCGTTTTGCTAGCAACTTCCGCTACTAATTTTGCACCCATATTTTCGAAAGCATCTTCTAATTCGATTTCTTTCGCAATTGTAACACCGTCATTTGTAATTAGTGGAGAACCAAATTTCTTTTCTAATACAACGTTACGTCCTTTTGGTCCTAATGTTACTTTAACAGCATCAGCTAATTTATCTACACCACGTAGCATAGAGCGACGTGCTTCTTCACTAAATTTAATTTCTTTTGCCATGACCTAGACCTCCTCAGAATAGTTCATATTTTTTATGAAATAGTTTTCTTATTTACCAACAACAGCTAAAACATCTGCTTCTTTTAAAATTAAATATTCTTTACCGTCATATTTCACTTCTGTACCAGCATATTTTGAAAAGATAACGCTATCGCCTGATGCAACTTCTAGTGCAACACGCTCTCCGCTTTCTAGTACACGACCTGAACCAACAGCTACTACTTTACCTTCTTGCGGTTTCTCTTTTGCAGAGTCTGGTAATACAATACCACTAGCAGTTTTTTCTTCTGACTGTACTAGTTCAATAATAATGCGATCACCGATTGGCTTTAACAAGTGAAACGACCTCCTCAAAATTATATGTAAGTATTTTTTTATTAGCACTCTAAACACTCGAGTGCTAACACAATTAATATATTAATGAATTAGTGATATTTTTGCAAGTATTTAGTTTATATTTTTTGCACATTTTTTACTTCTTTTTGTACAAAAATGATCTAACATTACGTAACACCTTTTCCATTATCTCACAATCATTTAATATTTAACCATTGTTTTTAATTATATGGATTAATTGATAAAATACAGCTGAGAATAAACTATATCTTTTTATTAGAAAACAGTTTATATGGTACAATACGTAGGAACAATTAGATAGAGGAGATTATGATGACATCAACCTATTGGAAAGTAATTATCGCCTATATTATTATGCAATTTTCTGCACTAGTTGGTATTCCACTTCTCGTTGAACTAGGAATCGGGAACGAGCTTGATTATGATGCACGAATGACATTACTTTTTAGTTATTGGACGACAATCAGCTTCACACTCGGCTTACTTATTATCCTCTGGCTGCTTCGAAAGGATTTCCAGGAAAAAGATCTACGCGGACCACAATCATCCATTTTCCAAACGATTATTTGGTCTATATTAGGTTTTTGGGTGGCTCTTTTCGGACAAGGAATAGCAGCGATGGTTCAACAGCAATTATTCGGAATAGAACCAGGCAGTGAGAATACTCAACAAATTATGGAGTTTATTAGTTCTTCTGCGGCAATTATTTTTGCGGTAGCTATTGCAGGGCCTATTTTAGAAGAAATTATCTTCCGAAAAATCATTTTCGGCGTACTATATAAGAAGTACAATTTTGCAGTAGGCTTAATTGTTAGTTCTTTATTATTTGCAGTTGTTCATCAAGAATTTGAACATCTACTTATATACTTTGTCATGGGAGCTATTTTTGCATTCCTATATGTAAAAACGAACCGAATAATTGTCCCAATTATCGCTCATGTTTCGATGAATTCCTTTGTCGTTCTAGTGCAACAAATTTTTCGTGAAGATATTGAGCGTCAACTTGAAAAACTAGAGCAAATGCAAAGCTTCATATACTTGTTTTTATAGAAGAGATAACGGAGGATATAATTTATGCGCATTACCCCATTAAGAATGGTTGTATTTTATTCCATTATGGGAATTTTATTTCTCTACCTTGCCGTCGTAACAAAAGGTGAAACGATTTGGCAATTTCACACCATTCTTTTTATGTTAATTGCAACTTTTGATTTTGGAGTGGCAATCCGGGCCTACCTTTTACACGGAAAAATTAAAGAGATGAAGAAGCAAAAATAATATTATTTTTCCTATTAGAAAAAGCAATCCCGAGGGATTGCTTTTTTAATCTTTATTCATATTTTCTAATTCCATTTTTGTTTCGGCTAATTTAGCTTTACGATACGCAATTCTAGAAATGATAATACTAATTTCGTATAAAATAAATAACGGCACAGTTACCATTAAATGTGACAACAATTCTGGTGGAGTGATAAAAGCCGCAACTACTAAAAGTATAAAATAGGCTATTTTACGGAACTTCACAAAAAATTGTGGTGTCACTATACCTAATCTAGTTAAAAACATAACGACTACAGGTAGCTGAAATAAAACTCCAAATGGAACCGTTAATTGAAATAGAAATTGAAAGTATTCATTAATGCCAATTACTTGATTAATTTCTAAGCGATTGGCAAGACCCATCATAAAAGAAACTACAAATGGAAACAAAACAAAGTAGGAAAATGCTAATCCACTTAAAAATAAAATTAAAGAAATTGGAATGTAGCTAAGTGTTACTCTACGTTCTTTCTCATATAAGCCTGGGCTAATAAAGGACCAAAGCTGATAAAAAGCAACAGGAAACGTAATAATGAACGCAATTAAAAAGGCAAACTGCATAAATACCTTAATAGGATCTGTTAAGCGAAAAGCGTTCATCGTTAAATCTCTTGCTTGCTCTGTATGTTGTAAATAGACAATAATCGGCTCTGCAAGAAAGAACCCACCAATAACGGAGGCCATAAAAAGGGAACCTACTATAATTAATCGCTTGCGCAGTTCTCCTATATGGTCATAGACCGACATTTCCTTATCTGTCATATATGTTCATCCTTACATTACTTCTTGTCTTCTTTTTTTATATCATCATCGTCATCGGCTAAACCTTTAGTAGCCTTTTTGAACTCACGTAGCGTATTTCCGGCTGCTTTCCCGAGTTCTGGCAACTTTTTCGGACCGAATATTAATAGTGCTGCAAATACAATTAATAGAATGCTTCCTGGACCTAATGGCATTCTTGTCACCTCCTCGAAATATACTTATTCTACTACTATTTTACTCAGTTGGATAGTGTTTTAGAAAATATACTAATGATTGTAATTCTACCGCTAAATCGATGTGATGAATACGTACAGTGTCTGGTACATTTATTCGCGCAGGTGTAAAGTTTAATATTCCCTTAATTCCCTTAGCGACTAGGCGATCTGTAATAGGTTGCGCAACATGAGCTGGTACTGTTAATATTGCAACTGTTACATCGTCAGGAAGCTCCATCTCTAAATCATCTAAATTGCGTACGGGAACACCTCCAATTTCTGTGCCAATCTTCGTTTCATCTACATCAAAAGCAACAGTTATCTTCGTGTTATTATTTTTTGAAAAATTGTAGTGAAGGAAAGCGGTTCCTAAATTCCCCACACCTATTAGACTAACATATGTTAATTCATCTTGGTCTAACGTTTTTCTAAAAAAAGTTAACAAATATTGAACATTATATCCGTACCCTTTTTTCCCTAACGCTCCAAAATAGCTAAAATCACGGCGAATCGTCGCTGAATCAACTTTTACCGCTTCACTTAACTCAGAAGAAGAAACTCTTTGTTTACCGGATGCATAAAGATTTTTTAAAAATCGATAATACAAAGGTAATCGTTTTGCAGTTGCTTGTGGTATTTTTAGTTGTTCGTTACTCATCCTATTCCCCCATTTACAATCCTACTTACTCTCTATTTTTTCCAATTACATTGAACGTAAACGATTTCATTCTTTTACCCTATCGCTTGCTTGAACAATTAGTAGAAGAGCGATAAACTAAGTTTAATATAGAGGTGAAAAAATGATTATTTTACAAGTAAATCAACTACATAAATATTTTGGTGCTGAACTTATTTTATCGAATATAAAGCTAGAAGTACAATCACGAGACAGAATCGCACTAGTTGGTAGAAACGGTGCTGGTAAATCAACACTTTTAAAAATAATTTCTAATCAACTCTCTTATGATAGCGGTGAAATTATTAAACCGAAGAATGTTACGATCGGTTACCTTGCACAGCATACCGGATTAGACTCAAGCCGCTCCATTTGGGAAGAATTTCTTTCTGTTTTTTCTCATCTCAAACAAATGGAAAGACAAATGAGAGACTTAGAAGAGAAAATGGCAGATCCTACACGTTTTTCTTCAGATGAAGAGTATGCCAAATTATTAAAAGAATATGATTCCCTACAAGAATCGTATAAACAACAAGGTGGCTTCCAATACGAAGCAGATATTCGGTCCATTCTTCACGGACTAAACTTTGCTACCTTTGATTATACCACACCAATTACCAGTTTGAGTGGTGGACAAAAAACAAGATTAGCTCTTGGTAAGTTACTATTAACGAAGCCAGATTTACTTATTTTAGACGAACCGACGAACCATTTAGATATAGAGACGTTAACGTGGCTAGAATCCTACTTACAAAGTTATCCTGGTGCCCTATTAATCGTTTCCCACGACCGTTATTTCCTAGACAAAGTAGTTTCTATCGTTTACGAAATATCTCGAAATGAATCCACTAAATTCATTGGAAACTACAGTAAATACTTACAACGAAAAGCAGAACAATACGAACGAGAAATGAAAATGTTTGAAAAGCAACAAGATGAAATTTCCAAGCTTAAAGATTTTGTTCAACGTAATATTGCAAGAGCGTCTACAACGAAACGGGCACAAAGTAGACAAAAGCAGTTAGATCGAATGCAGTTAATGCAGCGACCGAAAGGCGATGAAAAATCGGCCTCCTTCTCTTTTGAAATCGATAGGCAAAGCGGTAATGATGTGTTAAAAGTAGAAAACTTAACATTTTCATATGAAAATAAGCCTATCTTCGAAAATATAAACCTTTCGCTTCATCGTGGTGATAGTGTTGCGTTAGTTGGACCTAATGGCGTTGGGAAAACTACATTGTTAAAATTGCTTGTGGAGAAACTCCCTAAACAAATTGGAAAAATTCAATTTGGAGCGAATGTTTCTATTAGTTATTATGACCAACAACAAGCAGAATTACATTCCAACAAACGGGTTCTGGACGAGTTATGGGATGATTATCCTCATTTAGTAGAGAAAGAAATTCGAACTGTCTTAGGAAATTTCTTGTTTAGTGGTGATGATGTTTTAAAACCTGTTAACAGTTTAAGTGGGGGAGAAAAAGCACGTCTTGCATTATCAAAAATGATGTTGCAAAAGTCAAACGTACTTATTTTAGACGAACCGACGAACCATCTAGACCTTGATAGCAAACAAGTATTGGAAAATGCATTAATGGATTATCCAGGCACTATACTTTTCGTATCACATGACCGTTACTTTATTAACCGGATTGCCACAAAAGTAATCGAACTATCTTCTCAGAATGCTGTAGAGTTTTTAGGTGACTATGATTACTTCGTGCAAAAGAAGTTTGAGATAGAAGAACTTAATAAGTTATCCACAGACTCTTCTACTGAAAAACAGAAAGAAAAACCTCAAGAAAAATTAAGCTATGAACAGGAAAAAGAATTAAAAAGAAAAGAGCGACAGCGAAAACGTCGTATTGAAGAAATTGAGGAAGAAATAGAAGTACTGGAGTTACAACTAGAAGAAAATGAAAAGCTTTTATGCAAACCTGAAATTTACCAAAATCACGAAAAAGTACACCAATTAAATATAGAGAACGAAGAAGCTAACAATAAACTGCTTACTTTAATGGAAGAGTGGGAAGAACTGAACAGCTAAAGGATGCGAATTTTCGCATCCTTTCTATATTTTCTATCCACAAAAAGTAAACAATCCACATACTTATTAACAATTCTACTCTTATTTATTAAGGTATTCACAAACTTATCAACATTATCCACAAACATTAACACACTTATCCACATTATTTACTAACAAATGTTTTTTATTTATCCATAGATTATCTATACTTACTCACAGTTTTTAGTAACAACTGTGGATAACCATTTTTAGACTAATGCCTTTTCTAAATCTAGCCCTGGATTACCGTTTAAAGATAAAGGAGATCGTTTTCCTAATTGATAGAACACACTGCCTGCTGTTGCGATCATCGCTGCATTATCCGTACATAGTGATAATGGCGGAATTACTAGCTCCACATCTTTCAATTCACGAAAACTTTCCTCGAGTGCTGCACGCAAACCTTTATTCGCAGCAACCCCACCAGCTAAAACGACTTGGTTTACACCATATTCTTTTGTTGCTTTTATTGTTTTTGTTACTAGTACTTCTATCACACTTTCTTGAAAGCTTGCAGCTAAATTAGCAGGTTCAATTTTTTCACCCTTTTGAGAAGCGTTATGTAGGGTGTTAATAACCGCTGATTTTAAGCCTGAAAAACTAAAATCATAACTACCTTCTTCTAGCCAAGCCCTTGGCAGTGGAATATTTGCTTCTCCTTCTTGAGCTAGTCTGTCAATATGAGGGCCGCCCGGATACGGTAAATTTAATGTTCTTGCTACTTTATCATACGCTTCACCAACAGCGTCATCTCGCGTTTCACCGATTACTTTAAAAGAACCGTGCTTTTCCATATATACTAATTCCGTATGTCCACCCGAAACGACTAAAGCTAAGAGAGGAAATTGGAGGTCGGTTACTAGCTGATTCGCATATATGTGACCTGCAATGTGATGTACACCTACTAACGGCTTATTATGTGCAAAGGAAATAGCCTTGGCCGCATTAACACCAATTAATAATGCTCCTACTAATCCAGGTCCTTCCGTTACTGCAATCGCATCGATTTCTTCCATCGTTACCCCTGATTGCTCTAACGTCTCTTCTAAAACAACGGTTATTTGCTCCACATGATGTCTTGACGCAATTTCTGGTACAACTCCACCAAAACGTTTATGACTTTCAATTTGTGAAGCAACGACATTAGCTACAATTTCTTTTCCGTTTTTAATGATGGATGCTGCCGTTTCATCACAACTTGTTTCAATTCCTAATATATACTCGTCTTTTTTCATTTCACTCATAAATTCACCCACATTACTAATGCATCTTCATTATTATCTACATAATAGTTTTTACGAATTCCACCAGGTTGGAAGCCATGTTTTTTATATAGTGATTGTGCAATATAATTGGATACTCTTACTTCTAATGACATGACAGAACCACCCTTTTCTATTGCTACTTCTTTTGCTTTTACTAATAGTTGATCACCTAATTTTTTTCCACGATAATCAGGGTCAATTGCAATATTTGTTATTTGAGCATCTCCCATTACAATCCAAAGTCCACAATAACCGATTATTCTTTCTCTGTCTAATAACACGAGATAATAGGCATATGGATTATTCATTATTTCATGATGGAATGCTTCTTTTGTCCATGGAGAAGGGAAACTTTTCTTTTCTACTTCGTATACACCATTAATATGTTCTTCATTCATTTTTACAATTTCCACTGTTAACATCATCAAGATTCCCCTATTTAGTTTGGTTGTTTTCTAGCCATTTTGCCTCTGCCTCAGCTAATCTCGTATAGTTAGGAACAAACGTATGTAAATCTAATACTTCCTCGTTCATACCTAATATAGCTAAATCTCCAGGGCGGCTATTTAGTTGTGCACCAGTAGCAAAAATTGCCCTTTTAGCTAATTTTTCTATAATAACCTCTTTGTGAAGTTGGACATCATTTCCGATAAATAATATTTCACTGTTCAAGGCGGCTAATTGATCTAACCAATTTTGTAAATCGATGTTAACGTCCTCGAGTTTTTCAATTAGGTTCTCGTTCTCCCATTCATACAAACCTGTATATACTTGCCCTCTTCTCGCATCCATTAACGGGCAAATAAGACCCGAAAAGTAACGTCCGTTCGCAGCCATTAGCTTTAAGCTTGATACCCCTACAAGTGGAATGTTTAAACTCCAGGCTAACGTTTTCGCTATCGTAACACCAATTCGAACACCTGTGTAGGAACCTGGTCCATGAGCGACGACAATTCTATGTAAATCTTTAGGCTTCATTTGGCACTCTTCCATTACCTTTTCAATTGCTGGCATCGCTCGTAATGAATGATTTATTTTCGTATTTGTCATATGTTCCCCTATAACGAGGCCATCTTTTATTAACGCTACACTCAACACGTAAGTGGACGTATCAATTGCTAGTACGTTCATTTCTTTAACTCCTCACAAATCTTCTCATAACGTTTTCCATTTCCCTTAAAAACTACTTCTCTTTCGTCATCACCTTTATGGTATATATTAATTTCTAACCTTTCTGCTGGTAAGTAGTCTTTTATTAAGTGTGCCCATTCTACCACCGTTACACCATTCCCATAAAAATAGTCATCAAAACCTAAATCTTCATCACTTTCTGCTAACCGATACACATCCATATGGTATAGTGGTAATCTTCCTTCATATTCTTTAATAATTGTAAAAGTAGGGCTGTTCACATTTCTTGTAATATGTAATCCTTTAGCAAGGCCTTTCGTAAACGTCGTTTTACCTGCCCCTAAGTCGCCTTCTAACAATATAACATCACCTTCAACTAACTTTTCTGCTAACCTTTGAGCTAACCCCATTGTTTGTTCTGTTGAATGTGTTGTAAATGCAACCTGTACCATTCATTCATTCTCCTTAACTAAAAAAATGATTATAACCTGAATCCGATACTTCTTCTAATTCTCCGTTTTTATTTCTTATATACACTTTACCCTTACCACGTTGCACATAGCCAATATTTGATAATGGTATGTTTTCTTTTTCACAAATGGCAGAAAGTTGCTTCCAATTTTCTTTGCTTATAGTCCCAACTAGTTCAAAATCCTCTCCACCCGTTAATGCCCACTTTAGTGCTTTTTCGTTATTATATTCTAAAAGAGCACGACTATATGGGATTGTCTCACTATCTATAACCATATTTACGTTACTAGCATTTGAAATTTCCTTTAGTTCGCTTACAAGTCCGTCACTTACGTCATTTAATGATACACGAGTAAATTGTGATAGGATTCGACCAAGAGTCACCCTCGGTGTAGGTGTTTGATGTCTACGTATTAAATAGGAATTTTGTCCTTGTACTTCTTTATTTCCTTCCAATAGAACATCTAATCCTCCCTGAGCATCTCCTAATGTACCCGATACAAATACTACGTCTCCTTCTTCAGCATTAGATCGTAATAATCTTCGCCCAGCTTCTACCTTTCCAATTGCCGTTACACTAATAACTAATTTAGAATGCGTAGAAGTCGTATCTCCACCGATCAAATCCATTTTGTATTCATCTCCGGCTTTTTTCAGTCCATCATATATCTCCAATAACTCACTTTCTTTCCAATTAGAAGGAATACTGATAGAAACTAAATAATACTGTGGGATTCCGCCCATTGCTGCAATATCGCTAATATTAGCAGCTAATGCTTTATATCCAATATGATAGGGACTCATCGTAGTAGGTAAAAAGTGTTTGTCTTCTACCATTGTATCTACACAAACAATCTGCTCAAATCGCGCATCGACTGAAAAGATTGCTGCATCATCTCCTATCCCGATTAATCCTGAGTGATGCAGTGTAGCAGGTTGAACTTTTTTTATAAAATCAAATTCATCTCGGACAGACATTATGTCAACTCCTCATGTAAATCATGCTTTATCTATTATAACGAATGATGAGGTTGTTGGAAAACATGTTCACATATCTAACATACAAAATTTAATAGACATAGAGGATTTTTGTAAAATTTGTAGAATATTTAAATTTGTCTGTAAATAATTATCATTGATAGACAAAACTACAAAATCTTATTACTAGGGGGTAATGATTAACATGAAATGGAAAGGCTTATTGTTCTTATTTTTTCTATTATTTTTAACAGCTTGCGGAAATAACGGTAACGTGAACACTGGTGTGGACGAAATGGATGATACCGACTTTGAGTTTGAAAATGCTGAGACTGGCCAAACTTTCGAAGTTGTTCATGCGTATACATTGTATGATTCATATTTTGAAGAGATTAAAGACGTACCAAATGACGGTCATTTAGATGTTTATAAATCTACAGTTGTAGATCCAATCTATGATGCTTGTTTTGCGGATGGGGAATTCGTCCATTTAGCAGATGCTTATATTAACGACATTCCAAAAAACCGTATAGCATTACAAGATGTTATTAAACGGATTAATACAAAAAGCACAAACGAAGCTATACAAGACGCATTATTAAACTCCTCTAACCTTTTAGCTACTGAAGGAAATACGGTTGTATGTGTTTTCCCTTCAAGTGATACGAACACTAATGTATTAACAATTGGGTCCGGAAAAATACTAATTACCTATAACCGAAATTACACAAATGATATTTTAAAAAGCGCAACAGCTCACGGATACTTACAAAGTGTTTGGGCATCCGATTTTTATAACGGGGAATCACTTACAGTTTTAGATCACATCGTACTTGGTGGAAAAGCAGTAAAATTTGAAAAAGAAGTATTTCCAAATATTGAAGTTACAAAAGTAAATCCAGAATTTAGCTCTGCACATTGGAATACAATTAGCAAAGATTTCGATACGGTTGATGATGCTTTAGCTTTAAAATTATTAAATGGAGGAAGTGGGCTCCCTAGTAAATATGGTTACAGTGAAGGTTATAAAATAGTAGATGCATTCGTTGAGCAAAATGCCAACATGCCTGTAGCCGAATGGCTACAAGTTGCTGCAGCTGACATGTTAGAGCAAAGTAACTACGGAGAATAAGAAAAGGATGGTCCAAAAAGTCAGTAGAGACTGATTTTTGGACCTTTTTATTTTATAAAGATGTAAAGATTACTTTATTTACGTAGTAGATAATAAAAAGACCTCTAGGTATTTACCTAGAG
>NZ_CP115153.1:15000-257500 GCF_027594365.1 Sutcliffiella sp. NC1 | reverse complement strand
TCCACTTAACGTATACTTTGGGACCTTAGCTGGCGGTCTGGGCTGTTTCCCTCTTGACTACGGATCTTATCACTCGCAGTCTGACTCCTGAGAAACAAGTCTTTGGCATTCGGAGTTTGACTGAATTCGGTAATCCGATGAGGACCCCTAGTCCAATCAGTGCTCTACCTCCAAGACTCTTTACTCAAGGCTAGCCCTAAAGCTATTTCGGAGAGAACCAGCTATCTCCAGGTTCGATTGGAATTTCTCCGCTACCCACACCTCATCCCCGCACTTTTCAACGTGCGTGGGTTCGGGCCTCCATTCAGTGTTACCTGAACTTCACCCTGGACATGGGTAGATCACCTGGTTTCGGGTCTACGACCACGTACTATGACGCCCTATTCAGACTCGCTTTCGCTACGGCTCCGTCTCATCAACTTAACCTTGCACGTAATCGTAACTCGCCGGTTCATTCTACAAAAGGCACGCTATCACCCATTAACGGGCTCTAACTACTTGTAGGCACACGGTTTCAGGATCTTTTCACTCCCCTTCCGGGGTGCTTTTCACCTTTCCCTCACGGTACTGGTTCACTATCGGTCACTAGGGAGTATTTAGCCTTGGGAGATGGTCCTCCCAGCTTCCGACGGGATTTCTCGTGTCCCGCCGTACTCAGGATCCACTCAAGAGAGAACGAGGTTTCAACTACAGGGTTTTTACCTTCTATGACAGACCTTTCCAGGTCGCTTCGTTTACCCCGTTCTTTTGTAACTCCGTATAGAGTGTCCTACAACCCCAAGAGGCAAGCCTCTTGGTTTGGGCTAATTCCGTTTCGCTCGCCGCTACTCAGGAAATCGCGTTTGCTTTCTCTTCCTCCGGGTACTTAGATGTTTCAGTTCCCCGGGTCTGCCTTCCATACCCTATGTATTCAGGTAAGGATACTACTCCATTACGAGCAGTGGGTTTCCCCATTCGGAAATCTCTGGATCAAAGCTTACTTACAGCTCCCCAAAGCATATCGGTGTTAGTCCCGTCCTTCATCGGCTCCTAGTGCCAAGGCATCCACCGTGCGCCCTTAATAACTTAACCGTCGACAAATGATAAGCGTCGCATCTCTTCGTCAGCTTCCTTCGCTCACGTCCTCATGTACGCTTTTGTACACTCCGGCGCTCGCTCAGTCGCTTCCTCGACCTGCTCGCTTCTAATTTGTCTTAGTATTCAACCTAAAATTAGGTTTCGTTGATAACAGCGAATTGTTATCATTAGAAAATTACTAAGATGAACGATACTTGTGAATGTATCTTGATTACTTATATTATCTAGTTTTCAAAGAACATGGCTACTGACTTCAATCACATCGTGATTAGCTTCGTAGCTTAACCTTCATGCTACTCTTGCTGCTTAAGGAATCCATCATCGTGGATTTCACTTGCAGACGCAAGCGCAATATTAATAGAGAGAATGATCTCTCAAAACTAAACAAAACAATGAGCGTGATTTTCCTTAGAAAGGAGGTGATCCAGCCGCACCTTCCGATACGGCTACCTTGTTACGACTTCACCCCAATCATCTGTCCCACCTTAGGCGGCTGGCTCCAAAAGGTTACCCCACCGACTTCGGGTGTTACAAACTCTCGTGGTGTGACGGGCGGTGTGTACAAGGCCCGGGAACGTATTCACCGCGGCATGCTGATCCGCGATTACTAGCGATTCCGGCTTCATGTAGGCGAGTTGCAGCCTACAATCCGAACTGAGAACGGTTTTATGGGATTGGCTCGACCTCGCGGTTTTGCTGCCCTTTGTACCGTCCATTGTAGCACGTGTGTAGCCCAGGTCATAAGGGGCATGATGATTTGACGTCATCCCCACCTTCCTCCGGTTTGTCACCGGCAGTCTCCTTAGAGTGCCCAACTAAATGCTGGCAACTAAGAACAAGGGTTGCGCTCGTTGCGGGACTTAACCCAACATCTCACGACACGAGCTGACGACAACCATGCACCACCTGTCACTCTGTCCCCCGAAGGGGAACGCTCTATCTCTAGAGGTGGCAGAGGATGTCAAGACCTGGTAAGGTTCTTCGCGTTGCTTCGAATTAAACCACATGCTCCACCGCTTGTGCGGGCCCCCGTCAATTCCTTTGAGTTTCAGTCTTGCGACCGTACTCCCCAGGCGGAGTGCTTAATGCGTTAGCTGCAGCACTAAAGGGCGGAAACCCTCTAACACTTAGCACTCATCGTTTACGGCGTGGACTACCAGGGTATCTAATCCTGTTTGCTCCCCACGCTTTCGCGCCTCAGCGTCAGTTACAGACCAGAGAGTCGCCTTCGCCACTGGTGTTCCTCCACATCTCTACGCATTTCACCGCTACACGTGGAATTCCACTCTCCTCTTCTGCACTCAAGTCTCCCAGTTTCCAATGACCCTCCACGGTTGAGCCGTGGGCTTTCACATCAGACTTAAGAAACCGCCTGCGCGCGCTTTACGCCCAATAATTCCGGACAACGCTTGCCACCTACGTATTACCGCGGCTGCTGGCACGTAGTTAGCCGTGGCTTTCTGGTTAGGTACCGTCAAGGTGCGAGCAGTTACTCTCGCACTTGTTCTTCCCTAACAACAGAGCTTTACGACCCGAAGGCCTTCATCGCTCACGCGGCGTTGCTCCATCAGACTTTCGTCCATTGTGGAAGATTCCCTACTGCTGCCTCCCGTAGGAGTCTGGGCCGTGTCTCAGTCCCAGTGTGGCCGATCACCCTCTCAGGTCGGCTACGCATCGTTGCCTTGGTGAGCCGTTACCTCACCAACTAGCTAATGCGCCGCGGGCCCATCTGTAAGTGTTAGCCGAAACCAACTTTCAATATAGTACCAGGAGGTACTATATATTATCCGGTATTAGCTCCGGTTTCCCGAAGTTATCCCAGTCTTACAGGCAGGTTGCCCACGTGTTACTCACCCGTCCGCCGCTAACTTCTTTAAAGCAAGCTCTAAAGAAGTTCGCTCGACTTGCATGTATTAGGCACGCCGCCAGCGTTCGTCCTGAGCCAGGATCAAACTCTCCGTAGAGTATTTGATTGCTCAAAATGTTGCTGACTTATCGTCAATTTATTGTTTTGTCGATTTTAAAAACCGACTTGCACGCTATTGTTTTGTTTAGTTTTCAAAGAACATTTTATTGGAGCGGGTGATGGGAATCGAACCCACGACATCAGCTTGGAAGGCTGAGGTTTTACCATTAAACTACACCCGCTAAATTATATTTCAAATCGGGAAGACAGGATTTGAACCTGCGACCCCTTGGTCCCAAACCAAGTGCTCTACCAAGCTGAGCTACTTCCCGTCTACTATTTTAAAAATAATGGCGCGCCCGAGAGGACTCGAACCCCTAACCTTTTGATCCGTAGTCAAACGCTCTATCCAATTGAGCTACGGGCGCTCGTTTTAGCGACTTATCTATAATATCATTTCGTTTTTACTAAGTCAACACTTTTTTTATTTTATTTCTTTCGATGCGGTCGAGAAGACTCGAACTTCCACGGGATTACCTCCCACTAGGCCCTCAACCTAGCGCGTCTGCCATTCCGCCACGACCGCTCAAAAATACGATGGTGCGGGTGAAGGGACTCGAACCCCCACGTCAAAGACACTAGATCCTAAGTCTAGCGCGTCTGCCAATTCCGCCACACCCGCTTTTATAAGTTGGCTGGGCTAGCTGGATTCGAACCAACGCATGACGGAGTCAAAGTCCGTTGCCTTACCGCTTGGCTATAGCCCATAAATATTATAGTGGCGGTCCCGACGGGAATCGAACCCGCGATCTCCTGCGTGACAGGCAGGCATGTTAACCGCTACACCACGGGACCTCTTGTTATAATAAATTTTTTAAATAAAGATTGGTTGCGGGGGCAGGATTTGAACCTACGACCTTCGGGTTATGAGCCCGACGAGCTACCGGACTGCTCCACCCCGCGACGATAAAATAGGTCACAATTCCACGCTTCCAAACCGTTTTACCGGACTGTCGCTTCCTCTTCTGGTAGTTCTGAGAAGTTGAATGCGTTGGGGCAACCTTTAGCGTATTCGTTGAATTATTTCTCACCACTACATGACGGGACCCCTAAAACACAAAAACTTCTTTAGGGATAGAAATGGGAGGCAAAACTTTTGTTCTGCATCCCATTTTCCTTAATATGACCCGTACGGGATTCGAACCCGTGTTACCGCCGTGAAAGGGCGGTGTCTTAACCGCTTGACCAACGGGCCAAACATATGATGGCGGAGAAGGAGGGATTTGAACCCTCGCGCCGCTTACACGACCTACACCCTTAGCAGGGGCGCCTCTTCAGCCACTTGAGTACTTCTCCGTATGGCTCCACCAGTAGGATTCGAACCTACGACCCTTCGGTTAACAGCCGAATGCTCTACCGCTGAGCTATGGTGGAATAATAATTATGTTTACTTTTACGAGAAACGGTTTTAGTTGAACCGAATGTCCTCGTCTCAGGAAGCCTAATCAAGCAGCGGCTCGCCGAGTACAACTCGCAGTAATTTCATCGAAGCAATTGCTCGTTGCTCTACCGCTGAGCTATGGTGGAATAATAATTATATTTACTTTTACGAGAAACGATTTCAGTTAAGCCGAATGTCCTCGTCTCAGGAAGCCTAATCAAGTAGCGGCTCGCCGAGTACAACTCGCAGTAATCTCATCGAAGCAATTGCTCGTTGCTCTACCGCTGAGCTATGGTGGAATAATAATTATATTTACTTTTACGAGAAACGATTTCAGTTAAGCCGAATGTCCTCGTCTCAGGAAGCCTAATCAAGTAGCGGCTCGCCGAGTACAACTCGCAGTAATCTCATCGAAGCAATTGCTCGTTTCTCTACCGCTGAGCTATGGTGGAATAGTGAACCATTTGTCCAAAACATTATGAGTCGGACAAGTTTTATTTTACTTTCACTTCTTTAAAATGTCAAGGCTATTCAAGATAGGAATTTTTCCTAATTTTCCGAAGTGCCTTAGCTTTTGTGAGAAGCGACCTTGATAATTTATCACATCTGAAAACAGAAGTCAATATTTTATTTTTCTTGTAATCTCCCTTTACACTTCCCGCATACGTAACGGTTAATATCAACCTTTCTTCTCCTTCTATATTGTAATCCACAGCCAGTACATTCATAGTGTCGATAGCTGCCAGTTGTACGCTTTTGCTTCAACCCTTCTATCGGTTGGCAAAACCTTGGTGCCCCCACTTTTTTTAGAAGTACTTTGAAATCTTGATCCCTATGTTGATAGCCTTTTCCTTGAATATGCAAATGATAATGGCAAAGTTCATGTTTTATTATTCCAATGAGTTCATCCAGTCCGAACTCTTCATAATACTTTATGTTTAATTCTATGTCGTTTGTATGCGTTAAGTACCTTCCACCTGTTGTTCGCAGCCGATGATTAAAGTAAGCTCTATTTACGAACGGCCTTTGGAAGTATTCCAATGAAAGTTCTTCTACTAACATCTGTACTTTTTGATCATCCATAACAATCCCTCACTCGAACCAATACGTAATAAAATGCATAGTATGATAATACCTTAAAAAAAGATAAAGGTGGTATGCATATGCCTACATGGTTTATGAAACAAATGCAACGTGCCTACAAAGAAAAAAATCGATATCAAATAAAGCTTTTAAATCAATGTTGGTATTTTTATTATGAAAAACAAAACACAACAGATATAAAAGAAGACTAGACGAACTAGTCTTCTTCTCTATTTAAACCGTTTGTAGTTCTGGTTGTAACATAGTTAGAGCTACTCGGCCTTTTTTCACATCCACATCTTCTACCCATACAGTAACAATATCTCCTACCGAAACAACATCTAGCGGATGCTTAACATATTGATTACTAAGTTTGGAAATATGCACTAAACCATCCTGTTTAACACCGATATCGACAAAAGCACCAAAATCTACGACGTTTCTTACCGTGCCTTCAAGCTCCATGCCAGGTAATAAATCTTCTAATTGAAGTACATCTTGTTTTAATATCGGTTTAGGCATATCATCCCTCGGATCTCTTTCTGGTCGTACTAGAGATTCCATTATATCTCGTAACGTTACTTCACCAATTTCTAATTCTTCCGCCATTTGTTTTACATCTAACTCTTTTATCGCAGCTTGTAATTGTTCCGTTCCTATGTCACTGACCGACAAATTCAGTTTATCCAATAATGTTTTTGTCGCACTGTAGCTTTCAGGGTGAATGCTCGTGCGATCGAGTGGATTTTTCCCATCGATTACTCGTAGGAACCCAATACATTGCTCAAAAGTCTTAGCTCCTAAGCGAGGAATCCCTTTCAATTCTGATCTACTCGTAAAACGTCCTAGTTCCTCACGCTTTTTTACAATATTCGTTGCGACCGTTTTAGATAATCCAGATACATATTGCAATAGCGAGGTAGATGCGGTATTAACATTCACACCAACTTGGTTAACAACCGTTTCGACGACAAAGTTTAACGACTCTGCTAATCGTTTTTGTGTTACATCATGCTGATATTGACCAACCCCAACTGATTTCGGATCAATTTTTACTAATTCAGCTAAAGGGTCTTGAAGTCTACGAGCGATCGAAGCTGCACTTCTTTCCTCTACTTGTAGGTCAGGGAACTCTTCACGGGCCAATTCCGAAGCAGAATAAACACTTGCTCCTGCTTCATTTACAATTAAGTAGAAAGTGGATAGTCCATTATCTTTTAACACCTCTGCAACAAGCTGTTCTGTTTCTCTCGATGCCGTACCATTTCCTACCGCAATTACTTCGACATTATATTTTGTTATTACTTTTATCATTTCATCTTTTGCTTGTTGACGTTTATTTACGGGTGCATGCGGATAAACAACTCCTATATGCAGTAACTTTCCAGTTGCATCAACAACAGCAAGTTTACATCCTGTCCGATAGGCAGGGTCTACACCAAGTACAACCTTGTCTTTTAATGGTGGTTGCAACAGAAGTTTTCTTAAGTTTTCGGAAAATATATGTATCGCCTGCTCTTCCCCTTTTTCCGTTAACTCTTTTCTAATTTCTCGCTCAATTGCTGGTTCAATTAACCTTTTATAACTATCCTCCATTGCTTCCTTCACAATGATTGTAGCCGGAGAACTTGAAGTTTTGACGACTCGCTTTTCTAAAAAAGTATGTATTTTATCAACAGGAGCCTTTATCGAAACTTTTAATATCTCTTCTTTTTCGCCGCGATTTAAAGCTAAAATGCGGTGAGGTAAAATTTTGCCCACTGGTTCTTCATATTCATAATAAATGGTATATACTCCACGCTCATCTTTTTCTTCATCTTTTACTGATGAGGTAATAACACCTTGTTTAAAAGTAATATCACGAATCCATTGACGGAAAGAAGCATCATCTGAGACAACTTCCGCGATAATGTCTTTTGCTCCTTGGATAACTTCTTCAACTTCTCTCACTTCTTTTTCTTCTGAAAGGAATTTAGAAGCTTCTTCTTCCACCTTTACATTTAGAGGAAATGTAAGTAACCAATTGGCGAAAGGCTCTAATCCTTTTTCTTTTGCTACAGTCGCTTTCGTTCTTCGTTTCTGTTTATAAGGTCTGTATAGGTCTTCTACTTGCTGAAGCTTGTCCGCTTTCATTATTTGACTTTTTAACTCTTGCGTCAGCTTCCCTTGCTCTTCTATAAGACGAAGTACTTCTTCTTTTCTTTTCTCAATATTTTGCAAGTACTGCCATTTCTCAAAAATATTTCGAATTTGCACTTCATCTAACGAACCCGTTTGTTCTTTTCTATATCTGGCTATAAAAGGGACTGTATTGCCTTCCTCAATCAATTCAATGACTTTTTTTACTTGCCCTTTTGGAATTTGTATATCATGAGATAGCTTTTGCAACAATTGCTGTTCTTTTTCATTCCATTCCAACCTACTAACCTCCTAGTCAATCCTTCTATATTCATCATATCAAAATCTTTCTAAAACAACAAAAGAGCATATAGATACAAACATTGCCCTTAAATGTTAATTTATCATAATCATGATTGCTGCTTGTCCTAGATGTAACAATAAAAATTTATAGTTTCATAAAACGAAGAAAAAGGCTAACAAGTCGTTAGCCACTATAAAAATTCCCCTGATATTATCGTTACGTCATCTTCCCCTTCATTTGAGTGATACTTTACTAGTTTCATCAGTAAGGAAGGTGGTAACATTCCTTTTAAGTAATTTCGAACAGAAGGAATTTCAATTCCATCAGAGTATATAAAGAATCTTGTACCTGCCTCGTAAACATAAGAATGTGTTTTCATTTTCAATGGTTTACCGGACAAGTATCCTTTCACCGGTAACGGATATATTAATTTTTCATCAGGAGGATATAAAAAAAAGCGAATATTTCCGATACAGCTGTATTCCAGCCTTTCCTGTTCGTAATACACTTTAAGTATAGAGACAGCCGCTCCTCTTTTTAATCGCAAACTTTTATTACATTCTTCCATAATAGTGGCGACATTTTCGTTTTCATATTCCCTCGCCACTTCAACTACAGATTTAGATGATTCGTAGGCATACTCACCACTACCAAGCCCATCAGCTACTACACATATGAAAAAGTCATTCGTTGCGTTAATGTAGTAACTATCTCCACAATAATATTTACCATTCTTCGCATTTTGATATGCACTCACTTGTACATGACGATGTGTTAGTTGTTCGATCATGTTAAAATCTCCGAATCTAATTGTTCTTTCCCTATTGCCTTTTTCAGTTTTTCTAAAGCTTTCCTCTGTAGTCTAGAAACGTGCATTTGGGAAATACCGAGGCGATCACCCGTTTCTTTTTGACTTAAGTTTTCAAAAAAGATACATTCAATAATTTGACGTTCTCTTTCCGATAGAACAAAAAAGGCTTTCTTAAGTAACAGTCGGTGGTCTACTTTTTCATATCCATCTTCTGTTGAGCCAACTACATCCAATATCGTTACTGTACTACCGTCAGAATCCGCTTCAATCGCGTTATCAACCGATAGCGTTTGATAGTTTTGCCCCATCTCCATAGCTTCTAGCACTTCTTCTTCTGAAACCTCTAAAAACTCAGCTATCTCTATTACTTTCGGCGACCTTTGGAATTTTGTCGTTAACTCCTCAACCGCTACTTTTATACGGGGACCAATCTCTTTAATTCTTCTGGGCACATGTACGCTCCAAGTTTTATCTCGCAGGAACCTTTTTATTTCTCCAATAATAGTAGGAACTGCAAATGCTTCAAAACTTCTTCCAAAACTCGCATCATAACGCTTCATCGCCCCTAGAAGCCCTATCATACCAACTTGGGATAAATCTTCATGGAACGCTTTACCTTTTGAATATTTCCTAGCAAGCGATTCCACAAGCGGTTTATAGTGCTCCACTAATTGTAATTGGGCCTCTTTACATTCATTTTGTTGATATTGGAGTAGTAGCTGGTCAACATCTAGTTTATTGGGCTGAGACTTTTTCTTCATCCCATTCCACCTGCTCTCCTTGTAGATACTTTGTCATAAACACCGTTACGCCTTGATTATTGTGCACTTTGACGGTGTCCATTAGCGTTTCGATTAGGAATAGTCCTAAACCTCCTTCAGGCAAAGTTTCCACAGGGTGGGATTTCGAGATTGGACCAAGTTCATTTTTGATTTCTTCAAAATTAAAGCTTTGGCCATTATCCGCAACAACTAACTCTAGACGATTAGCATAGACACCGAATCCGATACGGATATTCCCACTTTCTTCCCCCTGATAAGCGTGGTCCACTACATTCGTACAAGCTTCACTTATTGCGATTTTCATATCTTCTATTTCATCATAGGAAAATCCCATGCGATTTGCGATTCCAGAGAGGGATAACCGAATGACTCCCACGTATTCTGGTTTAGCTGGGTATACCATCTCAATATAATCGTACGTGCGATTCATCTTTTTCTGCACCACCTTGAACTTATTTTACTTTCATAATTCCAGCTAAGCCTGTTATATCAAATAATCTTTTTAAACGAGAAGATAAACCTGTCAGCACGAACTCTCCCTCGTTTTCTTTAACTAATTTAAAAAAACCTACAAACATACCTAAACCAGTACTGTCCATATAACTAACTTCAGATAAATCAAACACAATTTTGCCATTAAAGTCATGTAATATAGGACTTACACTTTCCTTAATTTTCGGAACAGTAAAAGCATCTATTTCACCAGTTAAGAAAACGGTCGTTTGTTCGTTTTCTGCATTAATCTGGATATCCATATTCATCAGCTCACCCCATTAAAAAATAGTTATCTATTGTATAAAAGGATATTACTACCCATTGTTTTCGAGACTAGCACACTCACTACTGTTTTAATACCCGTTTTTACTCATATTAAACACTTCTTTTTAAAATGATTAGTGTAAAATCATCACGTAATGAAAAGTGTTGTAATTTCTCTAACTTTTTAAATACTGTTTCCGCTATTTGTTGAGGATGTTCATCAATACTTTCCTGAATCATTTGAGTAATAAGGTCAATTTCAATAAATCCATCTTCCGTTCTACACTCCGTAACACCATCCGAATACAGCACTACCATATCGTTCTTTTGGATTTGTTTTTCATATTGAACATACTTAGCCTTTGGGTCTACACCTAGCACAATACCTCTTGCCTCAATTTCAACAAACTCACTTGTATCCGAATCGTAATACAAAGGTGGTTCATGCCCCGCAGATGAATACGTAAATAGATGGTCATTTAAGTCATACATTCCATAAAACATCGTAATAAACATACTTGCATCAATATTTTGTTCAACCACTCTATTTAAGTTGCTTAGTATATAAACAGGATCTTTACTAGTATCAGATACACTGTCCATTGCATACTTAATCATCGACATGCACATTGCTGCTGGTATCCCTTTTCCTATAACATCTGCAATTGCAACACCGAAAGAATGATCGTCTTGTAAAAAGTGAAAATAGTCACCACTCATCTTTTTAGCAGGAACACTAACTACACCAATTTCCACCTCAGGTAAATTAGGGATTTTCGTCTCTAATATTGTCTGCTGCACTCTTGCTGCTATATCAATTTCCGTTTGCAATTCTTGCTGTCTATCTATTAAACTTTGATGACCACGATATGCTATTCCGTACCCTATCATTACTTCTAATAAAAAATCTAACGAATGAAGTATATCATCTGCTATTTCAGGTGAAAGATTTTGTAGCATCGATTTATGTACACTAATTATTTCATCCGGAGAAATCTTTTCAGCTAATAATTTTCTACTAAATTCTTGACCTCTATATAAGATTTCCTCCGATTGGTCTCGTAAATAAGCAGATAGAATCTCTTTATATGTCTTTTCAAAGCCTTGTAGCTTCATAAGTCTACCTCCTAGATTATCGAACCCATTTCACCGCCTCGATTCGAGTACCTTCTCCAACATTAGAGTCAATTTGAAAGTTATCCATTAACCGCTTAACACCAGGAAGCCCCGCTCCAAGCCCCCCAGAAGTGGAATATCCATCTTCCATCACTTGCCTAATATTAACAATTCCTGGGCCGTTATCTTGCGCAATAATACGCAGCCCCGTTTTATTATATTCCGTCACTGCTTCTAAACAAACTTGACCTGTTCCCGCATATAAATAAATATTTCGCGCTAACTCGGAAATAGCAGTAGTAATTCTCGCCTGGTCAACCGTACCAAAGCCCATTTCTTTCGCCACATTTCTACCCATTTGACGAGCCGCTACTATATCCCACTCATTTCTAATCGTAACACAGGATTGGACAGTCATCTTTCTAATCCTCCAATTCCTGTTGTAATTTCTCCAAACCTTTTTCTAGATCAAGCGCTGTTAACACTTCATCTAAATGAATGCCCAATTCTACTAGAGTAATAGCTACTGCAGGCTGAATACCAGTAAGAACAACTTGGGCTCCCATTAATTTGGACATACTTATAACGTCACCTAATACTTTCGCAATAAAAGAGTCAATCATATCGATTGATGTTAAATCAATTACAACTCCACTTACTCCTGTCTCATGAATCCGATTTAAGAGATCTTCTTGGAATTGTAAAGCTGTCTGATCATCTAATTCCCACTGAATTGAAATTAGAAGACAGTCGTAAAGTTTTAAAATAGGTATTCTCAATGACGATCCCCCACATTCACTATCGTTCTATTTGTCATTTCTAATGCCGCTTCCATCCCTTTTTTCAATGAATTTTTCGTAATAATTTGGTCAAGGTTAATGCCTAAATTCACTATCGTTTGAGCAATCTCTGGACGAATACCTACTAACAGGCAGTTAGCACCAACAAGTCTAACTGCTTCTGCTGCTTGAATGATATGTTGCGCAACCATCGTATCTACTACCGGAACACCAGTTATATCAATTAAAACTACTTCCGCACGATGTTTTACTACTCCTTGTAGTAAATTTTCCATAATTTGTCTAGCTCTCTCTGTATCGATTGTACCAACTAACGGCATGACAGAAATTCCTTCAAATACTGGAATTAAAGGCGCAGCTAATTCCTGTAGAGCAATCTTTTGCATTGAAACTGTATGCTCCCATGAACCAGTGTATGTTTTTATTATTTCATCTTGAACTGGTTTCAGCCAATTGTCTAAGTCTGATTGCAACTTTAGTTTAAGTGTGTCATCTTTTTGAACAGACATTAGTTCAAATATAGTATTTTTAAATACTGTTAGTCCTTCGGTTACATAAATTAACGGCCATCCGAAACGAATAATTCGATTTGCAAAATCATGTAAAACGGTAGAAAGGTCATCTAAATCTTGACTAATATTATTTAAAAGCAAATTAATATATTCTCTGCTAGTCGTTATGTACATTTTCTCTGAAATGACTTGGTATTCTTTCTTTTCCCCAACCTCATCCATCTTATAAATCCATTTTTCCGATATTTTTTCCTCATTTTCTATAATAAACTGTAAAATTTCTCTTTTCATTTAACTCTTCCCCTTTACACATTGTTCCGTTATTCGAACTTTGCACTACTACAACTATAAAAGCTAATTGTTTTGACTGTCAATTGGATTTGTTTAAACGTTTCGAAATACTCAATCTTTTAGTGCTAATAAACTATCGTAACGTACTTTATATACCCATTTACACATTAAATGAAACTTCTTAGCATTTGATATATATTAGGCCGCTTATGAGTTAGCATATTCTACTTTTTTGTAAAAAGTATAAAAAAAAAGCACCTCATACTGAAAGAGGAGCTCATACTATTGCTATATTAAAAATCAATAAGACCTAAACTTATTTGTAAAGCCTCGTCAACTCGATCCATCATCTCTTCATCAAGATGAGTGATTTTGTCCGTTAATCTTTGTTTATCAATGGTTCGAATCTGTTCTAACAATATTACAGAGTCACGTTCAAAGCCATAGCGTTTCGCATCAATCTCGACATGTGTCGGGAGTTTAGCTTTTTGAATCTGTGCTGTTATGGCTGCTACGATAATGGTCGGACTAAACCGGTTACCAATATCGTTTTGTATAACCAGAACTGGTCGAACGCCTCCTTGCTCAGACCCAACTACAGGGGATAAATCAGCAAAATAAACGTCACCGCGTTTGACAATCAATTGATTACCCCCCGCTAACTAAGCGCTCAACTGTATGCTCTGCCTCATATTCTGCTAGAAATGCTTCTGATGCAATATTTAGGTTGATCTTTGCCATTTCCATATAGCCACGTCTCATAGATTCACGTATTTGTCGCTTTTTGCGCTCTCGAAGATACATTTTTGTAGCTTGATAAATTAACTCATTTCGATTTCCGTTTTCCTGTTTCACTAATCCATCTAATTCGGATACTAAGTTTTGAGGTAATCGAACCATAATTTCAGTTGTTGCGCTGGATTCTGACACAGCTTACACCTCCAAGAACTACAGACCATTAATACTATTCCAAATACCATAATACCATTATTATAAATAATTGCAAAGCTAAAATTACATTCCTTCTCTATTATCCACCAAACGACTTCTGTTTTATGCATAAGAATGTTTTAACATTAGTTGTCCAGTAAATAATTTCTCACTTCCATTATACTCTTATTTCTCCGAAAAATACGTGGCACTCGATAACTTATCATACAAGGTATTTCGTAATTTATTGTATCTAATAAACGTGCAATATCATTGCTACTAATTTTCTCTTCTTTTTGAGCGCCAATAAGGGTTACTCTAGTACCGATAGGAAGTTCATGCGGTAGTCGAATCATTAATTGATCCATACATATTCTACCTACGATTGGAACTCTTTTTCCATCTACTAATACGTGAGCACCATGTAATTTTCTTAACCAGCCATCAGCATAACCGATTGGTACTGTACCTATCCACTCTTCCTCTTCCGCTGTATAGGTAGCTCCATAGCTAACAGATTGTCCGACTGCTAACTTTTTTACATGCACAAGTTTTGACTGAAGGGAAAAGGCTTCCTGCAGCTCAAAAGGAAGTAGATGTATCATTTCGTTTGAAGGAGTTAGTCCATACATAGCAATACCTAATCGAACGGCATTAAATACTTTATCGGGAAAGCGAAGTGCTGTTGCACTATTTCCACAATGAATCATACGAATGGATGTTTTTTCTTTTATAAAACCAATCATATCCGTTAATGTTGTATATTGTTGTTCAAAATAAGTAGTATCTAATTCGTCTGCAGTTGCAAAATGTGTGTACACTCCTTCTAATTCAAACGAAGAGGTTTCATCTACTAGTTGTAAAACTTCATCCACCTCTCTCATGGAAGTAAAACCAAGTCTCCCCATTCCTGTATCAAGCTTTAAATGAATTTTTAATGGATTTTTGCCGTTCAGTTGTTGAATTGCTTCGACTAACCAATCTTTTCGAAAAACCGTTAAAGTTATATTTTCCTGTAAGGCAATATTAATATCTTTCACTCTAGACGCACCTAATACAAGTATTGGTGCCTTTATCCCTTGCTGCCTTAAAGACAGAGCTTCATCTATAAAAGCGACCGCTAAATATGTGGCACCTGCATCTAACGCTGTTTTGGCGACTTGAGCATCACCATGTCCATAAGCATTCGCCTTCACGACCGCAATAATACTAACCCCATCTGGTAAAAAACTTTTCATTGACTGTACATTGTTATAAATACAATCTAAATCTACTTCCACCCAAGAGTCTCGATGAAAACTTGACATGGCTTTAAGCACTTCCTTTAATACTGTATACTTTGTCCTTTTATCTTATCTAAAATAGGCAAAAATGTCACTTTGAATATTGTTAGATTAGTCAAAAAATTATAAAATAAGACAAAATAACAGGCCCAATAATGGACCTGTAATATGAACATTTATTTTATTACTTGACCTTGAACAGATCGCGCTACCATTAGCATCTCATCTTTTGATAGGTCATTGGAGGCTAACATGTAGTCTACTCCGTTAAGCGTCCAAGTTATCGTATTTTCTGTTAGCGCACCGACCGTAAAGCCTAAATCTACTGGCTCGCCACTCATAAATGATACTGTACTAACAGGAGCTACATACGCTGTTTCTTGTACTAATGTAAAGGATTTATCTCCTTCATACGTCATAATGACGCGTTTTCCAGTTTCTGTAGCAATTTCTTGCTCGTCTTTCAACTCTGTACCAGCTGGAGTATCTTCTGGATAAAATACACTGAATGATTTACTTTCTTCATTTACTGCACCCATCGTTGGAAGCTCTTCATCTAGTCTCATGCTTGTCATATTTTTCTCTACATTAAACGAGTCATCGTCAAATTTAGAGTTAAACTCTACGTCAGAGAATTCTACAAGCACTAATACACGTCGGTCCGGATCTAACACTTTTACCGAAACTGGTGTGTAATCTTTCCCTAATGTAATTTCTTGCATTGGTAACAATTTATTGTTCTGATAATTCGTTTTCGTTTCAAATACATACCCATCTTCCGTTGCCGTAAAAGTAGCTTCCGGATCATTAATAATATCATTAACTAACGATTCGTATAAATAAGCTTGACTGCTATTTTTCGGCCAATCGCTTTGAAAACGGAAGCTTTTGTTTAACGCTGGAGTTAATACAAATACTCCTTCATCGTTACGAATAATCATTTGGTTTTGATCTTTTTCAGAGTTTTTTAAGTTCACGCGATAAAATGTTGGTTTTTTATGCCAAATTTCCACTTCGTAAACTTGAGGTTCTGCACCAGTTTGCAACGTCATCTTTGCATTCGCTTTGTAACCTGTCATCTCCGAAACTTTTTCTTTTAGAGCTCCTGTTACATCTTCTTGTGACTTTGTACCACACCCTGCTAAAATTAGGACTGACACAATACTTACTGCTAATAATAGCCAAATCTTCCTCAATTCCTTCATCTCCTTTGCCTTATACATGTTTACCTATTTGAGAAAAGTGAGAATTGTAGAGGAATATATGTTACTAGTTAAAAGGTCAACTAGTAATTGGATACCTCGTACGTGACACCTTGTCTCTCTTTCTAGAACATGTATATGAGCGGAGTTTTAGGAATATGCAGACTAGCTTGACAAGCTTTCAATAATTACTTGTGCAACTGCATATTGTTCACTATGAGAAATAGAAAGATGGATATTTTCTCCTACAGGCTTTTGAATATATGGTTTACCTGTCGGCTCATTAGCGATGACAATATCATGAAAACTTAAATGTTTGCCAATTCCTGTACCATACGCTTTAGAAAAGGCTTCTTTTGCCGCAAATCGACCTGCTAAAAATTCAAGTTTCCGTTTTCCTTTTAATGTATGGAATTGCGTCCGTTCTTCATCTGCAAGTATTCTATTTATAAACGATGGTTGACGTTCCATCAATTTTTCAATTCTTGAAAGTTCAATAATATCGATACCGATTCCTTTTATCATACGATCACCTTTTTTTCATATATAATAGAGATGTCCAATTAAATATAATTACGTTTATATAAAGGAGAGATTCCATGTTTGTTCGAACCGAAAATTTTCGTACGTTTACTCGATTATATCCTATTATTACCGCTTTAACCGTTATACATATTGTATTATGGTTGTTTATCGCTCTACCTTTCCCATTTTCAAACCTTTTTTACCAAACGACTGTAGGCTTTAACTTTGCTGTAGAACAAGGAGAATGGTGGAGATTAATAACACCTATTTTTTTACACGGTTCTTTAACACATCTTTTATTTAATTCTATTTCTCTCATACTGTTTGGTCCCGGATTGGAACGTATATTAGGGAAAGTGAAATTCTTGGCCCTATACTTTGCTGGTGGAATCATTGCCAATATTGCTACGTTCCTTTTAAAACCTTCTATGTATGTCCACCTAGGAGCATCAGGCGCGATTTTTGCGTTATTTGGAATTTATATTTATATGGTGTTTTTTCGTCCAGAACATATTAGCTCCTCGAACGCACAAATTGTCATCGTTATTCTCGGAGTCAGCTTAGTTATGAGTTTATTAGGTGGTGGAATGCGGAATATTAATGGTACCGCTCATCTTTTTGGCTTCTTAAGTGGTTTTGCTTTATCGCCAATTTTCGTTGGTCGTGGAAACTATACTCGTTCGCTACGAGATATTTTCCCCCGCGGCATGACACAACGAAGAAGCGGTTCCAGTTCACAAAATGTCGTTTGGATTATATTAATCGCTCTTGTTATTTTAGGGATATTGAGTCAATTCTAAAAACAATGGATGAGGAACATTCCTCATCCATTTTATTTTTTATAGGAGTACCACTTATACACATTTGCTCCGTCTTTTACTTTTACATCTATCACTTTAAAGTTTTTAAACGTGAAGCTTGACTTAATTGCCGCTTCTAACGTTCCTACATTTTGACGACGTTGAAATAAAGACTCTCGCCACTCAAGTGACTGTATTCGCTTTTTCTTTAAAATTACTTTATTTTTGTTAATGATTCTAAACGATAGTTGAAGTAGGTCTCCGTCTAACTTCCAACCTCCATCCCTATAACGAAAATAAGCTAACACGCCCGCTATCGGGATTAGTAGCAGGGCAAAATATCCATATGGTGGAATAAAATAAGCGAGTAGTCCACTGACAACAATAGCAGGAACGACATGACGAACTAAATAACGGACAAGTGCTATTTTAGGTAAAGGATGTACATCCTCCTGTAACTTATAATCCGGAACAAAGTCATGTAGCCATTTGCTTACGTCCTTATTCTTTAATAACGGAAATAAAATAGTAGAGTGATCGGATTCTTGTCCAGAAGAGCTCCCTGCACTCTCCACATAAACGGTAGCAAATCCAAGCGGTTGTCGTAATAAGTTTTGCGTTACCCGAATAGCTTGAATTCTTTCGAGCGGAATGGTCATCTGTCTTTTTTCTATTATTCCTCTTGATATAACGATCTCATCTTCACGCTTTACAACGGTAAAATTTCCATACTTTATCATTGTCATTCCAATTGAAATAATCCATGAAATGAACAAAACTAGAAAAATGAAAATAGAAATAATAACAACGCTTCTTTGCAAAAATTCGCCAAACTGGGTAAACACCCTTTCATAAGGAATAAATTGTTCTAATTGAGTAGCAGTCGCAAACACACCAGATAAAACAACACCGATACCTCCAGATGTTGTACCAACTATTAGTAAATCTCCCCACGTTATGCGATATGTATGTGTGATTTCTTCTTGCACTTCTATGTTTTCTTCTACTTCTTTTTCATTGCTATCTATTTCGAAACTTGGTGCATTCTCTACTATTTCCTTTTTCTTCGCTAATAAAATGTTACGCAACTCTTCTGCTTCTTCCTTTGTTACAGCCGAGATCATCACATCAGCTTCTTGTCCTCCGCCCGCAGTTTCCACTTGCAATTTAACGATTCGGAATAACCGTTGAATGATTCCTGCAGACGTATCGATGGATTGTATCCTTTCAATCGGAATAAACCGACGCTTTCTTACAAAAATTCCGTACTCTGTTCGTAATTCACCATTTTCCACCCAGTAATAATAACGGAGCCACTGTAACACCCCAGTTAACAATGCCGCCAATAAACCGAAAATCATGAAAAAAATCGAAAAAAGGTTAAATGAATTACCAGCAGCACCAAAAATAAAAATGAAAATAAACGGCACAATTAAATCTTTTAATTGTTTAATAAACAACACTACTGTAGCGGCTGGATGCATTCGTCTTCGTTCAAACATCATCTTCCGCCACCCTCGCTAACGTTGAAATACGATCGCGAACTTGATCGGCCTCTTCTTCTCCTAATGCAGGTATTTCATGCATTTTGGCGGCTGTTGATATATGTACAGTTGCTAATTTATAGTATCTTAAAAACGGACCTTGATTCGTATCAACATGTTGTACTCGGACCATTGGTATGAGCGTTCGTTTCTTAACAATAATACCATGTTGCAATTCAATTTCTTGTTCATGTATTTCATAACGCCAACGCCTCCATTTTAATGTCGGCAATATCCATATATTAATAACACACGATATAACAAAAATGGCGATGGCGATATAAATAATCCATGTTGGCCAATTAAAAAAGCGAACAGCCCATATTCCTCCAACTAGTAAAGCTAAATTAAATACAGCCTGTAGTGATGCAATGACTCTCCACACTGTAAGTGCTTTTCGATGAATTCTCTGTGTAGGTTCAGGTCTCATATTTCTCTCTCCTTCCACATTTACTACTATACTTTAATTAAAGTACACTTTCTCATTAATTGGAAGGGTTTTATTAAACAATACTAAATGAAGCTCCATCTAACATTTCCACGTTTGGATATTTTTTTATATCTTTTACTAATTGAAAGAGAGCGTGGTCCTTCATTTTCGCTTCTATCATACAATCAATCTCCGGAACACTTCCCTTTATTTTATTTAAAAAATCCATAAACATATCTGGATCAATATAGTCGGAATGAGCTCGGAACATTTTATCATCTTTAGGGCTAGAAATATGCATTTTTATTGGAAGTGGAGAGTGGGACCATGTACTTACAATTCTTTCCCATTCTTCTTCCCAATTCTCATTGTCATGGTTGGCTATGTGATGGTGGTAATCGAATACTAACGGGATGTTTAATTTTTCACAAAGGTATAATGTATCTTGGATATGAAAAGTTGTATCATCGTTTTCTAACATAATCATTTCTTGTAGAGGTTGCGGTAATAACGACCAATTATGAATAAATTGTTCTAGTGCTTGTTCCTTGTCGTTGTAGGCTCCACCAACATGTAGAACACAACGATGCGTTGGGTCAATTCCCATTCCTTTAAGCAAAGCTCTATGCATAGCAAGTGTTTTAATACTTTGATTCATAATATCTTTTTTAGTGGAGTTTAATAAAACAAAATGATCCGGATGAAAGTCAACACGAATAGGATGTGCTTTTAAAAATTCACCTATCTCTTTTAATTTTGATTTTAGCGGTTGTATGTAGTTCCAATCTGCTAATTCTTCATGATTCGCAAGCGGTATTAATTTTGAACTAAAGCGAAAAAAACGTATATTATTACCAACATTATGTTTCAACAAACGTAAACAGTTTTCTAAATTTTCAATTGCGATACGCTCTAACTTCTCAATTGCTGCTTCACGGTCTGCTAATGTTTGAAATTGCTTAAACGTCATCGTTTTAGACGGAGAAGCATTTGCTACCGTGACACTCATCGCTACATATCCAAGCTTTACAATAGTCATTATATTAACTCCTTTTCCCTAGTACATTCTTCAATAATATTCCCTTTAAAAAGCTAATAAAAACTATTTCCTTTTATCATAAGTATAAAAAAAACTGTTCTCTATAATAGAGAACAGTTTCCTCTTTAGACGCGCTCTTTACGAGAGCGTTTATAGCCGCCACCTTGACGTTTGTTACCTGAAGGTTTATTGTTACTTGGACGTTTAGACCAATTATTGTTTTTACCTTTTCCACCGCTTCCGCCACGAGAACGGTTATCCCTAGAGTCTTTACGGTAAACCGGTGATTCTTCCGTTAATTTAACCGGAGTTTGATCTGGTTCATTCGTTAATACCTTTAATGCTGCACAAATTATTGATACAGAATCATGCTCTTCAAGAAGTTGTTCTGCAGCATTACGATAGTAGTTAAGGTTATCCCCTTCAATCGCAGCTGTTAACTTCTCCATGGAAACTTTTTGCTTACCTTCTAATGCTTCATCAAGAGTAGGAGCTTTCATTTTTTCCATTTTACGCTTCGTTACTTTTTCTACATGGTTTAAGTAACTCATTTCGCGAGGCGTTGCGAATGAAATTGCTAGACCACTTTTTCCTGCACGGCCAGTACGACCAATTCTGTGAACATAGCTTTCAGGATCTTGTGGTAGGTCGAAATTATATACGTGTGTTACGCCAGAAATATCTAGACCACGCGCTGCAACGTCTGTCGCAACAAGAACTTCAACAGTACCTTCTTTAAATTTACGAAGTACACTCATACGTTTCGCTTGGGTTAAATCTCCATGAATACCTTCTGCTGCATATCCACGTACATTTAACGCTTCCGCTAATTCGTCAACACGACGTTTTGTACGACCGAAAACAATCGCTAATTCAGGTGATTGAATATCTAAAAGACGAGTTAACACATCAAACTTCTTCTTCTCATGAGTTTCAATGTAATATTGTTGGATATTAGGCATTGTTACTTCTTTCGCTTTAACTTTTACATTTACCGGTTCAGTCATAAAGCGTTCAGCGATTGCTCTAATTTGCGGAGGCATTGTTGCTGAGAAAAGAAGTGTTTGGTGCTCGGCAGGAACTTGCGCTAAAATTTTCTCAATATCCTCAATAAAGCCCATGTTTAACATTTCATCTGCTTCATCAAGTACAACTGTATGCACATTTTGTAAACGGATTGTTTTTCTATTAATATGGTCTAAAACACGACCTGGAGTTCCGACAACAATATGTGGGAATTTCTTTAAAGAACGGATTTGGCGATTAATATCTTGTCCTCCAAATACCGATAAAACACGAGCTCGCTTATGGTAGCTCGCTTTATATAATTCTTCTGCAACTTGAATTGCTAATTCTCTAGTTGGAGCGATAACGATCCCTTGAATGTTGTTGTCATTAACATCAATTTTCTCAATTAACGGTAAACCGAACGCAATCGTCTTACCTGTTCCTGTTTGCGCTTGACCTATTACATCTTTTCCTTGAAGCGCAATCGGAATTGTTTCACCTTGAATTGGAGTTGCTTCCTCAAACCCCATTCTTTCAACTGATTTCATCAATTGTTCTGATAAACCTAAATCTTTAAATAAAGCCAAATTATTCCTACTCCTATCTATACAAATTAATCTATTCATTACGGGCGAAGGTTATTGGTTATAAATAGAAATGTGAAAAACACATTCTGTAATCATAACACTACTGTTACACAATTGCAATAAGACCAATTATTCAATACAGTCTTCACGATTACTTTCCTTATCATCATAATTTATGTTTTTACTCTTTATTAAACAAGACAATAAAGAATTGATTCCACAAATTTAACCTTCCAGTTAATGAACGATTGATGTTATGCTTCCGTCAATAGTTTTAGCTTTGTTAGCCCTTCTATATTCATTTATTCTCGCATATTTTTATTAGGATAAGCTTTGAACTACTTCTTCTAGTTTCATTCCGCGAGAGCCTTTAACTAAAACGATATCACCAGGCTGGACAAAACCATTTAAAAAACTAATTAGTTCCTCTTTCGATTGAAAAGCAGTGACATTCGATTTCTTCATAGCACTTTTAGCACCTGCCGCAATATCCGTTCCTAACGGTCCAAACGTAAAAACATAATCAATATCTTTTCCGCTTACATGTGCACCTGTATCGTAATGAAATTGTTTTTCGTCTTCCCCTAGCTCCAGCATGTCAGCTAATACAGCAATTTTTCTGTTAAACCCTTTTAGGCTAGCTAAAAGGTCAATAGCCGCCTTCATCGACGTAGGACTTGCGTTATAAGCATCATTTATTAGTGTTACTTTATTTTTCCCATGCACCACTTCATTACGCATGCCTGTAATAGAAACATTTTCTAAACCTTCCATTATACTTTGATGACTTACATTCAGATGATGGGCAACTGCAATGGAAGCAACAGCATTCATTACATTGTGTTGACCTAAAACAGGAATAGTATACGTCAATCCGTTTACAGAAAACCTTGTATTATCTTTACTAATTTCTTCGATAGTTGTTTTATAATCATTTTTTTCCTTCATACCGAATGTAATTATTTCAAAAGGCATGGACGATACGTTTTCCGTCAATAACGGCTCATCCCCATTAATAACTAAAATCCCTTTTTCCTTTAGCCCTACCGCGATTTCTAATTTCGCTTTTGCTATTCCCTCTCGACTACCTAATTCCTGCAGATGTGATTCTCCAATGTTTGTTATGATAGCCGCATCTGGTTTTGCAATTTCAGATAACAGTTCAATCTCTCCAAAATCACTCATACCCATTTCTAACACAGCAACCTCTGTATCTTCCTGCATAGAAAGTAACGTTAACGGAAGACCTATATGGTTATTATAATTACCCGCTGTTTTATGTACTCGAAACGTTGTTTTTAATAAAGATGTAACAATATCTTTCGTCGTTGTCTTCCCATTGCTTCCTGTTATACCTATTACGGTTAACTGTAGTTCATCGCGATACACTCTAGCCATTTGCTGAAGAGCTTCTACTGTATCTTCTACTAATATGAGTGGTATTTTAGTCGGTGGGTTTGGCTCACTTTTTTGCCAGAGAGATGCTGCAGCTCCTTTTTCCTTTATCGCCTGTTCTACAAATTGATGCCCGTTAAAATTTTCACCGACGATTGGTATGTATAAACTATTTGTTAAATCTTCTCTCGTATCTTTTGTCACTCCGTGTATTACAACATCCTTAAATTGAGCGTCTACTAGACTGCCGTTAGCCATCATTGCAACTTGAGATAATGTGCGTTTAATCATTGTAATACCTCCTTTAATCTCTATGTTTTTTTATAACTGTTAACGTATAAACAAGGGAGAACGATTCGTCCTCCCCCTACCCTACAATCAAAATGTAAACTTGATTTTTTGTTTTTCATCATGTCTATCTTTTGCTAGTTGCACGAGTCTTTCAATTAATTCTGGGTAAGCAACCCCAGTGTGTTGCCATAATAAAGGAAACATACTATATGGAGTAAAGCCTGGCATCGTATTTACTTCATTAATGTATAACTCACCATCTCTTGTTAAGAAGAAGTCGGCGCGTACTAGCCCTGAGGCATCGATTGCTTTAAAAGCTTTGATCGCCATTTCTTTAACACTTTCATACGTTTGCTCATCCACTTCAGCAGGGATGATCATTGCTGTATTTCCGTCTTCATACTTCGCTTTATAGTCATAAAATTCTTTTTTCGGAACAATTTCACCTAAAACAGAACATTGAGGCTCGTCATTTCCTAACACACCTATTTCAATTTCTCTTGCATTTTCTAAGCCCTGCTCGACAATAATTTTTCGGTCAAAATCAAAAGCTTCTTTAAAAGCAGAAGCGAGTTCTTCGCGGTTTTTTGCCTTATTAATCCCAACACTAGAACCTAAGTTAGCAGGCTTTACGAATACAGGATAACCTAACTCCTCTTCCACTTTTTTATAAGCTAATTCGTCATTTTTCTCCCATTCAGAACGGAGGAAATGTACATATCCGACTTGTGGTAAACCAGCTTGAGCAAAAAGTTGCTTCATTATTACTTTATCCATTCCAGCTGATGAAGCTAAGACTCCGTTACCGACATAAGGTAAATTTAATAGTTCTAACATTCCTTGCACCGTACCGTCTTCTCCATTTGGACCATGTAGCAGAGGGAAAATGACAGGTTTGTCGTCTGTTTGTTCATTAACCTCTGTTAATGCTAATGGAGCAATGGAAGTGCCTTTATCAGTTAGTTGCAATTGTGCTACACTTTCTACTTCCCCTGTCAGTTGTTTCCCGCGTACCCATTGGCCTTCTTCTGTTATAAATAACGGGAAAACATTAAATTTATCTTTATTTAATGCTTTCGTTACCGCTAATGCAGTTTGCAAAGATACTTTATGCTCTGCTGATTTTCCACCATATAATAAATGAAGCGTTGTTTTCATAAGGCTCCCCCTACATAAATATATTATCTACTCAAATTATTCATCACACTAGTATCGTTTTATTATAGCACTTTCTAACAATTGTTCGAAACGTCAACCTTTTATTTAGTCCGTCCACTAATCGACAAATTTTCTTTTCCTGGGAAATATAATGTCTAAATGTGTCATCAGCCTATTTTCCATACCATTTGTTTCATAGTATGCCTCGTAGGCTCGTTTCGTTAAAGGAAGTTACTTCAACAGGTGAATTATACTGATTAAAACGTGAATGAACAACTATTCTTTATAAATTTTTCCCTACAATCGATACAGGTAAATGTTCATATTTTGCACAAATACACTTAACAGAAGACTATCGTACTAAATGGTCGACAATTTTTTTAAAATGGCTTCATCCTCGTATCTTTCACGTTGTCCCTATTTCCCTATTTTTCAGTTAAAAAACTTTTCTTTTTTAACTATTCAATCTGCCAAATAGACTAACTAATTATTTTTCATCGGACTAACGTATGAAAAATTTTTTTCATGCGTTTATTTACATCGCACCAATTGACAGAATCTTCTGTTGATATTTCCTTTCCATTCTTTTACGCTCAAGTTAGTCAAAGTATCATTCAGGTTCCGGTATTTTCGACTAACTAAATAAAATAGGAAAGAGGGATGTTTTTTGAGAAAGTTGATAGCAATATTCGCAGTATTCGTTTTACTAGGTAATCTTTTTTTCTCTAGTGGGTCATCGTTTGCAGCAGGCGATTCCCTATCTGAATTCAAAACATTAAATAAAGGCGACGTTAAGGTTGTTAAAGTAAATGATCAAAAGGGCCCCCCATCATTCGTTACTGGGTTACTTTCTGAAAAACATAATAGGGCCGATGCTCAAAATGCAAAAAAGTTTTTAAACAAACATAAACATTTTTTCCAAATGAATAACCCTACTACTGATTTAACAGAAATTCGTACCAATACAGATGAACTTGGCATGACACATATTAGATTTCAACAAACAAAAAACGGCATCCCAGTTGAACACCATCAATTAAATGTACATTTCAATGAAGAAAACGAGATTGTATCAGTAAATGGGACATTTAATACGAAAATAGACGAGTTACATATTAATACTACACCTGGAATTGAAGAGTCTGCCGCTTTACAAATGGCAAAAGAAGAAGTAAACGCACCTGAAGAGGTAGATATCGAACAGTCGGAGCTTGTTATTTATCCAGTTGAAAATAACTCCCGCTTAGCTTACAAAATTAACTTAGAATATTACAACGAAGAACAAGGGAACTGGAACGTATATGTAGATGCTCATACAGGAGAAATCATCGATAGCTACAATGCTATGTATGGGTTAGGGTTTTTTAGTGATATTTTAGAATTTGCTTCAGTTGAATCGGAAGAATCTAATCACGGACCGAACCCAAGAGCAATTGAAAGGGCTAGTCGTCTAAAACCAGCAGGTGGCTCTGGTTTAGGTACAACTGGTGTAACGAAAAATTTAGATCTATCTCACGGAAATATTCCAACAAGCGGTGAAGGATCTACTTTCTACTTAGCGGATACAAGAGTACCCGGAATGGATGGTATTTTTACTTATAATATGAGAAACACTAGCAATCAAATTTGGTTATATTCTAACAAGGATGCGTCATGGAAAGATGTTTTATACGCTGGTGACAGTAGTTCTTGGGAAGCGGTTGGACAAGGTCCGGCTGTTGATGCTCACGCAAACTCTAAAATTGTTTATGATTATTTCTTAAACAATCATGGACGTAACTCGTTAGACGATAACGGAATGGCCATTCGCTCTCGTGTTCATTACGGAAGAGCATACAACAACGCGTTCTGGAGTAATGGTATTGCAATGATGACGTACGGTGACGGTGACGGTAGACAATTTATCCCACTAGCCTCTCTCGATGTTACTGCACATGAGATGGTACATGGAATTACTCACTATAACGGTGGCTTACGTTACCGCTTTGAAACAGGAGCTATTAACGAAGCATATTCTGATACGTTTGCAAGCATCGTGGATGACCGTAGTTGGGATGTTGGTGAAGATATTATGGGATCGGATTGGATCGCTGATGGCCGTACAGCCTTACGTAGCAGCGAAGAACCTGGTAAATTCAAAGTTGGTGCTCAATATTGGGCTTATAGTATCGATGGAGAAGGACGTTATCCAGCACATATGGATGAGTACTATTACCTTCCTGCTAATATGGATAACGGTGGGGTACACATTAACTGTACTATTTTACAACATTCTGCGTATTTAGTTTCTGAAGAATATGGAATGGGTAGAGAGGTTGTAGCAGACACTTGGTACCGTGCGTATGATTATTTGCATTACGATGCTTCATTCGCTGAGTTTCGCGAAGCAATTCTTCAATCTGCTACCGATCTATATGGGGAAGGCAGTGACGAATATAATGCATTTTTAAGTGCCTTTGATGATATCGGTCTTTACGAAGGCTGGTCTAGCAGTGACAACCCAAGACCGCCACTAAATTAACGCGTTCTTATTAGAAACACATTCAACTCTCGAGCTTTAGACGATGCGAGTTGAGTGTGTTTCTTTTTTGATATAGTGGATATAACGCTCTATATAATTTCTTAATTACTACGCCAAAAAAGGTTGCCCCGTACGAAAAAGGCAACCTTTTTTGCAACTTCAATTATTTGAAACTACCAGCTTATTTTATGTGTCGATATTTTATTAGGCGAAACAGCGTACAAATAATCGTTAATATAGAGCACCCTCAAAATACCATCCTCCCACGATTCGTAACTGTTCGTTTTTTCAGCATGTGTAATTTCATCATGAAGCGTAAATCCTTTTTTCGGATCAATTCCATATACAAGTGCCCCTTGGAACTGTAAAAGTCCCCTTTCGTTGTATGTTGTAATCGGAAAGGCAAAAATATCTTTTTCTTTGTTGAACAACAATGCTTTATGGTCGTGATTTAGAGGAGAATAAGAAAATTCATTGCCTACAATTTCAGAAAATTTCTCTGTCGGATTAGTCGGATCACTAACATCAAATAATGATATTTTCACACCATCTTGCACAACTCGCGGCTGAACACCTATTTCTCCCTTTTCTAAACGTGTATGATGACCAAAACCAATTAAATGATTTTCATCGTACGGATGAAGATAATTACTGAATCCTGGAATTTTCAACTCTCCTAACACTTTTGGCCCATAAGGATCACTCAAATCGAACACAAATAGTGGATCTACTTCTTTAAAGGTTACGATATATCCTTTATCTCCCATAAAGCGTGCGGAGTATATTCTTTCCCCTCTAGCTAAATCCTCCACCGTACTTATAATATTTAGTTGATCATCTAGGATAAATAGATTATTAGAGGATGGAGAGCGCTCATCCCAAGCATCCCCTTTCGTCGTTGCTACTCGGAAATAGCCATTATGTTCATCCATTGAAAACTGATTTAAGAGTCGCCCATCAACTGTTCCAGTATTGACAAACTCAATATTTGGACCGTTAATAGAAAACTTATAAATATCAGTATGCATTGTCCCATAAAAAGAATCTTCCACATTATACGTTGGAACGGTCGTATAAAGGTGCTCTCTGTTCATGTATAGCTCTTGACCACTTCCCAAATACGACACGGTAGAAATTTCTTCTGTTGAATCCTTAATGTTTATTGCTATTATATTCATAAAGTTATTTTCATTCGACTCTGGAATATAATAAATATCTTCGTACTCTGGTTGTGAAATTTTCGTATCTGCCCCTGAGATAGTGTCCATATATCTTGGCCGTAAATCTATTTCACTATTTTCACTTAACTCCCATATATTCGGATATAAATTTGTAATTAAATACACGTAGTCATCTATTTTTCTCGATGTTAAATAATGCCCCTCTAATGAGACTGCTCGCAATTCAACTGGCTCTTCTTTATTCGTAATGTCATAAATTATTACCTTTGCAGATTCATAAATAGGAAGTATCGCCATCCCCCCTCGAGCATTGTTTCCTGCATATGATTTCCAGTCGTTTCCGATTACTACTAACCTATTTCCATCAACATAAAGTTGGAACGGGGAAAAGTTTTGATAACGTACTTCCGCGACCTTTTCAACATTTTCAACCGGTTGTGCTTTGGTGATGGTTAATCTATTATCTATCACTTGGTAAATATAGCTTCCATCCGTTTTCACGATATCCGCTTCATCGACACCAGTAACTTGTATGTTAGTTTCGGAGTATTCCGCCTCTGCGCCACTCATCGCCATTCCACTATCGCTGCTGTCCATTGCTTCGTCTGATGAAGTAAAGGTTTCACCACGCGCCCAGCCAAAGAAGCTTTTTGTTTCCTTTTGCAACTCTTTTAGACGTTGGGAAAATAGTTGATTGAGTTCCTTCTTTGATGTAACAGACGGTAAATTCTCTTTCGCGTCGAAAACTACTTCTAAACCTGATCGAATTTTTTCCCCATTTATCGATTTTATTTTATTACTAAGCTTTAGTTTGTATGGTCCCATATCGATGTCATATCCGTTAGAAGGTGGCAAAATACTTATTGTGTTACTGGTACTATCAACAGTTATAGGAACCCGTTCGCCATTTTTATTTGTAACAAATATCGTCTCGTCCGTTAATGATTGTTCGTCAATCTCTTCTGAGACATTAAACACAAACTTTTTATTCGATAATACAATTAACGGACCATTTCCATAGCCATTTACAACATACGGCTTACTGTAATAATAAATATAGCCAAAAATGGTTACGACGAGTGCTACTAATAACGAAAAGATAATCGCCTTTTTGTTCACGCTCCATACCTCCTACACGTATCTTTCTTACCTCGTTAGACGTTACCTCTTGGAAAACGTTACAGCTTATTTAGAAAATAGAGATAGGGTTTTCAGGTGTGTAAATATTCGAATAAAAAATGAAGGTGTTTTAGAGGACGTAACAGCTCGACTGCAATAAAAACGGCAGGAATCACTAAGATTCCCACCACCGACTTACATTGCATGTTCTTTTAAATTATCTAGCCCGAACCGATGAACAAATTTCGTAAACGGTTCGCGTTTCTTACCATTTTCCGCATATATATTAATTAACTTTTCTACTATTTCGTAAAGCTTCTGTTCTTCTAATTTTTCAGCAAATATCACACCAGTCATAGCATCTTTCCCTTTTGCTTTTCCACCAACATAAAGATCGTAATGTTCCTTCATTTTTATTACACCTATGTCATTGACTAATGGTTCACCGCAAGCGACTGGACAGCCTGTGTAGGCAGGTCGAAGTGTAAAAGGAACAGGTTTTCCAGCGATTCTTTTATTTAATTCGATTGCAACAGGCATTCCCTCTTCTTCTGCCCCTTTACAGAAATTACACGTCCGTAAGCTTTTCACGAAATTACCGACCGGATAAACAGATAAACCTACACGCTCGAACTCTGCTACTATTTCATCCATTTTCTCCTCGGGAATATCGATATATAGCTGTTGAAATGTTGTGAGCTCTAATTCATCATTTTCATCCATATAAGAAGCAATTAACATCAGTTGTTTCGGCGTTAATTTTGCCCCAAAGCCTATTCCACCGTTTATCGCTAATTTCACATTTTTTTCTTCCAAGCTATGCCGTCCCCTTTATTCCGTGATTTCGATTACGAAAGGAAAATCGTATACTTTTCCATCTAATTTGAATTCTGCCCACAATTTATATAGCCCAGCCTCCGTAAAGTGAGCATTAAATGTCGGATTCACATCATTTGTTGGATGAACATGGATGAACTGCTCCATGCTTTCATCAATAATTACAACATGACCTAATGCTCCTAAATACTGTTCTGGCTCCCCGCCATCAATCTCAAATTGCAATAGTACATCCCCTTGAACAGAAAAGGACGGGCTAGTTAACGTTACCTCGTATCCATTTGTCGTTTTCGTCCAATTTTGTTCTGCCGTTAGATCGGGGCCATGTTCATGGTGAGCATGATCTCCCATCATCAGTGACAGTGGCTCAATCTCATATGCTAAATTAGTAGGGACAATATCAACGTATACTTTATACATCCCCTCACTGAGCAAATGGTCTGCTTCAAACACACCAGGAGCTATCCGCTCAGGATGAAGGTGTAAAAATGTCTCCATATCCTCACTTACGACGATTAAATGCATATATTTTTCATGGTTCATTTTCAAATCATCTACCGGATTATTCTCTTCATCTAGCAATGTTACTACTAACTTATCATCCTGTGATTCGATGTTTGGAAATACTTCGTTCTCGCTATGTGAGGGTGAATCGCCATGGTCGTGGTGCGCATGGTCGTCACTGTTTTCTTCCTCATCATGAGCGTGTTGCTCTGGAGTTTGTTTCTCTGCGTCATGTTCACTTGCATGATCAACTGGTTCATTATCTACAAAAGCTCCTACAATATAGTAAGCACCAATGACAACTGCTAAATACGCAACTGCTGCTATTACCCATTTTTTCAAAAGAATCATCCTTTACAGTTTCACTTTTTGAAGACGTAACGCATTTAATACGACAGATACAGAACTAAATGCCATCGCGGCTCCAGCTACCCAAGGGGCTAATAAGCCTATCGCTGCAATCGGTATCCCCATCGAATTATAAGCGAATGCCCAAAATAAATTTTGACGAATGTTTCTAATTGTTTTTTTACTCATAATAATCGCGTCTGCAATACTATTTAGATCGCCACGCATTAACGTAATATCAGCTGCTTCCATTGCTACGTCTGTACCAGTACCAATTGCCATCCCAATATTAGCTGTTGCTAAAGCCGGCGCGTCGTTTATACCGTCCCCAACCATCGCAACCTTTTTTCCTTCTCCTTGCAGTTTTTCAATCTCCTTCGCTTTTCCTTCCGGTAACACTTCTGCTATGACACGATCTATCCCTACTTCTGCAGCAATTGCTTTTGCCGTACGTTCATTGTCTCCAGTTATCATAATAACCTCTATATTTAAAGCTTTCAGACGCTTAATTGCTTCAGCCGAAGTTTCTTTTACTGTATCGGCAACTGCAACAATTCCAACGAACTCATTGTCAACTGCAATGAGCATGGCTGTTTTCCCAACGTTTTCGAGCTCTTCCATTTTAGTTAATGTGCTTTTTTCAATAGTCACTTCATACTTATTCATCAGTTTTCTTGTACCAATTAATACTTTTCGCTCTTCAACAATAGCTTCAATACCGTAGCCGGGTATCGCTTCAAATGCAGTTGGGTCCACAACCGTAATCCCCTTTTGTTGAATACCTTCTACAATTGCTTCAGCTAACGGATGCTCTGATTGTTTTTCTGCACTTCCTATTAAAGCTAGTATTTCTTGTTCTTTTTCCTCGTTTACAAACAAAACATCGGTAAGTGTTGGTGTTCCATTCGTTACCGTTCCAGTTTTGTCTAAAACAACTGTGTCGATATGATGTGTTTGTTCTAAATGCTCTCCACCTTTAAAGAGAACTCCTAGTTCTGCAGCACGACCCGAACCCGCCATTATGGAAGTAGGTGTTGCTAGCCCAAGAGCACATGGACATGCGATAACAAGGACAGCAATTAATTTTACGAGCGCTCCCCCGAAATTCCCTGGATCTACAACTACATACCAAATAACAAATGTTAAAATCGCAATGATTACAACGATAGGTACAAAAATACCAGAAATTTTGTCCGCTAAACGTTGAATTGGCGCTTTCGATCCTTGCGCTTGTTCTACAACTTTAATAATTTGAGCTAAGGCTGTTTCACGTCCAACCTTTGTTGCTTTCATTTTTAAGAAACCATTTTTATTAATGGTTGCACCGATAACAGGGTCACCTACTGTTTTATCGATTGGTAAACTTTCTCCCGTTAACATCGATTCATCAACAGCGGAACGGCCTTCGATAATTTCCCCATCGACAGGAATTTTCTCTCCAGGCTTTACATAAAGAATATCGCCCACCATTACTTTTTCTAACGGAATTTCCTGTTCCACTCCATCACGTACAACTGTAGCCGTTTTTGCTTGAAGGCCCATTAATTTTTTTATCGCTTCCGATGAACGGCCTTTTGCCCTCGTTTCAAAAAGTTTCCCTAAAATAATAAGCGTTATAATAACGGCACTCGTCTCAAAGTACAAGTCCACCATATGAGCATTTGTGCCAATTGCTTCAATTCCTAAATAAATGCTATAGAAATAAGCCGCGGACGTACCTAGTGCAACGAGCACATCCATATTGGCACTTTTATTTCGGAGTGATTTGTACGCTCCTACGTAAAATTGCCACCCGATGTAAAATTGCACTGGAGTTGCAAGAGCTAATTGAACCCACGGATTCATAAACATTTCTGGCAAGTAAATAAACGAAGTAAACGAAAAGTGACTAACCATCGCCCATAGTAGGGGAAGAGTTAAAATCGCGGAAAAAATAAATTTCCCTGTTTGCTTTTCTAATTCTTTTTGTCGAAAGTCAACCCGTTCTTTTTCATTTTCTACCTTTTCCATGGCACCGTAGCCAGCTTTTTCAATTCGAGCAATAATGTCGGCCACGCTAAGTTCGGCTGGATTAAATTCGACTGTTCCAGTTTCTAACGCTAAGTTAACATTCGCGCTATGGATACCTTCCATTTTGCTTAGAACTCTTTCTATACGACTAGAACACGCTGCACACGTCATTCCTGTAATATCGAACTCCGCTTTTTCGGAAATAACTCCGTACCCTAGCTTTTCTACACGACTTTCTAAATTGGCAACTGTAATTTTTTTAGCGTCAAATTGAACTTTTGCCGTTTCCACCGCAAGGTTCACGTTAGCTTGCTCGACACCGTCCATTTTATTTAACACTTTTTCTATTCTCGTTGAACATGCAGCACACGTCATTCCAGTTATCTGCATCGTTACTTCTTTTGAGTTAGAACTCATTGCGGATCCCTCCTATACCACACGGGGGTATATTTATATGAAAAGAAAACGTGCCCTTATGTCAGCACGTAGTATCTATTACTCTACATCGTAACCTTCTTCATCGATTACTTCTTTAATTTTATTAACTGAAACTTTGGAGCCATCAAAGTCCACTGTCACTTTACCAGCTGATAAATCAACTTGAACTGTTTGAACTCCATCTAATGTTCCAACGCTACCTTCTACTGCTTTTACGCAATGACCACATGACATTCCGCCAACATTTAACGTTACTTGTTCCATCTTTATCTCTCCTTTTATTTCATTAATCGTTTTACGGTAACTAATAATTCATCGACTACTTCTGTGTCGCCTTCTTGAATACGTTCGACAATACAAGACTTCATATGCCCTTCTAATAGCAATTTACCAACACTATTTAGCGCAGATTGAATAGCCGCGATCTGTGTTAATACGTCATCACAGTAAGTATCCTCTTCAATTAGCCTTTTTACTCCACGCACTTGGCCTTCAATCCTATTTAAACGAGATGTAAGATTTTTTTTATCCTCTTCAGAATGATGACTTTTTCTAACATCAGATTTCGTATGACAACATGAATCCTGTATACTTTTATCAGTAAGGTTTTCCATCACTTGACCCCCTGTCAATTATAGATTAACATACCCCTATATGGTATGTAAAGTGAAAATGTTTGAATATTTTGTGGAGGTTCCATTAATGGCTCAAGATATAGTTTTGGAATGGCTTCAATCCGCTGGAGCGTTAGCAATTATTATTAGTATTATCATCAATATCTTAATTAGTATTTTAGCGATCATTCCGAGTGTTTTTCTAACAGCCGCTAACATTACGTTTTTCGGCTTTTGGCAAGGCACGGTTATCTCATTTCTAGGCGAATCTGTCGGGGCGATTGTAAGCTTTTATTTATACCGCATGGGGGTAAAAACTTTTGCACCAAATATACTTGATCGTTACAAACCTTTAAGGAAGCTACAGAATACTAGCGGCTGGGAAGCCTTTTATTTAATCGTAGCCTTTCGCCTGTTCCCTTTTGCACCATCCGGTTTGGTGACGTTAGCTGGTTCACTAAGTAGTATGAGTTTAGTTTCCTTTGCCCTTGCAAGTTCAATAGGGAAAATTCCCGCCTTGTTAATCGAAGCTACCTCTGTTTACTATGTGCTCGAGTGGAATTGGGTTGGGCAAGTGATATTAATTATATTTTTTATTATGGTCGTTGGATATTTAATAAAAAGAGGAAAAAGGGTAGACCGAAGTTAGTAGGGGATGTGGTAGGTGCGGTTTTTTTGTGCGCCATTGGGTTTTAGGCCTAGTGAACGGATCATGTGATTAGATGTCGATTTCGATTTAATTCTCATAAAATATCTAAACTGATTATTGGTAATCGTACTAGAAAACAGATATCGGAAATCTAGTAACGAACTCTTTAATAACTGCACTAAGGTAAAGTTACATTCATTTTTACATATCCATCCTTTTGGCTGCTTCGTTATTTCTAAACTATAACAAATTGGGCAATGCGGTCCTACTATTAAGTCAGTTTGCTCCATGCTAAACCTTGTCATATAATCTAATTTTTCTTCAACATGCTTCTTTAAGAGTAATTTTTTTAATTTTTTCATCTCATTCTCAGTGAAGAGTTTCGTTTTATACTTTGATTCCAAATTATCAATTCTAATAGGGAGACTCGGGCTTCTAATCACTTCCTCAAGGTATATAGAAGATTTTATTATGGCTTTCTTGTTACTAATTACAACTAATGTTTCTATAGGTACGGGACGAAACTTATTTTCCACTAACCAATTACTCAATTTCTTCCGTTGCCTATTTGTTTGTACAATAGGATAATCAAATACCTCTTCTACCCCATTAAGTGTCCGAATTAACTGTTGGTATTGATGATCAAAAAACAAGATACCAGCTAAGTTTTTCACCTCTATAATTAATAAATATTTAGGGGTGATTATTAGATTATCCATCTGAAAGAAACTTTCCCCTTCGTAAATTCTTAGACCGGTCATGACATGATAGTTTTCTTTAGGAATTTCTTTTAAATAAAAATCTACTGCCTTTTCGCCCTTATATCCTGCCATCATTATTCCATATTCTTCTTCAATTTGTAGCCGTGCATGATGATTATCAGGTAGCCTCCGCAAAAGCGCTTCTAACGTTAATATCTTCACCGGTAATTTCCGTTCTTCTATTATCATAACATCACCCTTTCCAGTTCAAATAATTGTTATCATGATTTTTTTGATATATCCACTTGAGAAAAAGCTAGTTTTTATGTTCTGAAATTCTTTTTGTAATAACAAATGTTCATTTTGGCTTTGCAAACTTACGTTTTTGTATTAATTTTATTCATTATTATGTTTGGATGTACTTTCTTATTGGTTGTGCTTATTCTGAACAACACAACAGACATTCCGGACATTCAACCTTGATTTTCTGTTCAACATCCACTCACTTCTGCGCAACTACACCTTGTTTGGGTGTAACTTTCCTATCTATTCAACCCTTCTGATCAACACAACGGGATTTGCGTTCAACATCTTTCATTTTCTGTTCAACATCCTCTCACTTCTGCGCAACTACACCTTGTTTGGGTGTAACTTTCCTATCTTGTCTGGTCTTCTGAACAATATAACAGAGATTCCGTTCAACATCTTTGAGTTTCTGTTCAACATCCTCTCACTTCTGCACAACTACACCTCGTTTGGGTGTAACTTTCCTATCTATTCAACCCTTCTGATCAACACAAGGGGATTTGCGTTCAACATCTTTTATTTTCTGTTCAACATCTCACTCACTTCTGCACAACTACACCTCGTTTGGGTGTACCTTTCCTTTCCTGTCTGGCCTTCTGAACAATACAACGGGATTTCCGTTCAACATCTTTCATTTTCTGTTCAACATCCACTCACTTCTGCGCAACTACACCTTGTTTGGGTGTAACTTTCCTATCTATTCAACCCTTCTGATCAACACAACGGGATTTGCGTTCAACATCTTTTATTTTCTGTTCAACATCCCACTCACTTCCGAATCAGACACTTTACTATTTCCTGCCTAATCTCCGTTTAATAACACCTCACTTTCAATTCCAACAACAACACCCCCTCCACAACTGCAGAGGGGGGTAAACTAAACAAAACCATATCCTATTTATATTCTACTAATCCTTCTCCCACATGCTCTAATAAGAACACGGACGGGGAGTGGCCGAACAACGTCAAACGATGTAACGGGCGGGTCATCGCGACGTATAATAGCTTCAATTCGATCTCGTTCAAGCTGTAAACCTCGTCGACCGACCATAGCAATACCGCATCGAACTCTAGTCCTTTCGCGAGTTGTGAGTGTACAATAACGACGTCCTCTTGGTTGATCTCTTCGTTTTCGCGTAACAATTGGGTATTGTATACCCCATTACCGTATTTACTCATAAGCTTCTCCAACTTGACACTTTCTTTTTCTGTTTTTCCTATAATTGCGATTGTTTTCATTCCATCGTCATATAGTCTACTTATTTCCGCTAAAACGAGTTCAACGGCCTCCGCCTCATTAGCCCATTCATAAAAGACTGGTCTAGTACCGTGTCGTACGACTGGTTCGACCTTGGGTAAGTCTAGTGGCAACAGCGCCAGCACCTCATTTGCCACTTGCATAATTTCGACTGTTGTACGGTAGCTTTTTTGCAATGTTGTATAGGTGGCTCGCGGGAAAATTTCTTCCTTTACGAGGTGCCAATCGTTAATACCTCTGTAGGAATGAATTCCTTGTGCAAGGTCCCCAACAATTGTAAACATATCCGTATTTAGTGCACTCTTCAAAGCGTACAGTTGAAAATAGCTATAATCTTGCGCTTCATCAATAACGACATTACGTGCTCGCAACTCTTTTGGAACCCCGAACAGGTGATGCTGTAAGTAAAGAAGACTAGCTAAGTCCTCAACTTCAAATTTCCGCTTAGTACGCAACTTCCCCTGATAATCACAGAAAAAATTAATTTGATAATCATCTAAAATATCGGAAGTGTATTTTTTTAACACAGAACGACTTGTAAATAGCTCATCAAAATAATGATATAAATCATGCTTGGCAACTTGTTTTAAGTAAGCTCGTACCGCTGTTCGCGACTCCTTCTGAATTTCTTCCATTAGCTCGTCTTTTTTATCCATCGCCTTTGTTACGTAGCTTTTTCGCTTTGCTGGGTCTAATTTTAACTTAAACAAAGCCTCTTCAATTTTGTCTTCATAAAATTTGTCGACCTTTTGTAAAAGTATTTTCTTTTCCGTTCGGACGATATTTTTAAGCACTTCGCCAACTTTTTCTAATCTACGATAATAAGGTAAATAGTTATACTGCTCTACTATTAATTTCTCGACCCTTTCCCCACTATATAACTTAAACTTCGATAAATAAAAATCCCCACGCGGGACAATCGATTGCAATACATCTTCTAAGTAACGATTGATAATGTCCTTTAACTCCAATGAACCTTTAAAACTAGAAATCCATTGAACCATTTCGGCATTATTCAAACTGCCATCTATAAACTTACTTAATTTTTCTGATGGCGGGACAAGTTGCACCTTTTTCCCGATACAGCCCTTCACATAATCTATTAGCGTCGTTTGCAAAATACGGTCGACTCCCAATTCTGGAAGGACGTCCGATATGTAATCAATAAACAAATTATTAGGCGCTAAGATCATGAGCTGCTCTGGACGAAATTGTTCTGCGTACGTATAAATAAAATACGAGATTCGGTGTAACGCAATCGTCGTCTTACCACTTCCTGCTGCACCTTGCACAATAATCGGTTTATTTAAGTCTGCACGAATAATCCGGTTTTGTTCTTCTTGAATCGTCGTTACGATGTCTGTTAACCGATTACTCGAACTACCAGCTAACGACTCTTGCAACAATTCATCCGTTGTTGTTAAATCCACATCGCGAATTTCTTGCAATTCACCGTCTTCAATGATGTATTGCCGTTTTAACGAGAGGTTTCCTTCGTAACATTCCCCTTCTGCTTCATAATTGACTTCGCCAAGTCGGCCATCGTAATAAAGGTTCGCAATTGGAGAACGCCAATCGACAATAATTGGATCTTGTGTTTCACGATCAAATAGAGATGCTTTTCCGAAGTAGAGGATTTCTTCTACCTCTTTTCCATCTCTAAGAAAGTTAATTCGAGCGAAATAAGGTTTGTTATAAATCTTTTTTAAATTTCGTATCTCTTCTTGCGTCCGTTGAAGCAAATTCGCATTCATCGACATGTTTAAATAGCTTAAACTACTGTCCTTTAAATCAATGCCTTCTAATGATTCTTTTGCATTTTTCTTAAATGTTTCCTCGTCTAGCTCGGAAGCTTGAATGACCATTTCCATATACTTTTTCGTAAACGTTAACCGCTCTACTTCTTCTTGAAAATCCGGGTGTTGCCTTTTTCCCAAACGATTCACTCTCCTACTATGCTTTTTTTAGGAAACGAATAAAAACCATGAACACTTATCCATGGACTACTCTCTGTATTTTCTTGGGTGTTGCAACAAATAGTTTCGGATTTATATGCCGGATTTACTATTATAAGCCTTGTTACAATTATTTGCAATTTTCTTTTTTATATAAAAAATACATTGATACATAAAAAGGTTATATGTTAACTTAAATATAATAAAAGTTAACATATAAGACAGGGGGATAACGATGAATTTTTCAACAGTAGCTCAAGATGTAATAAACGGGTACGAACTATCAAAAGCGGAGGCTCTATCTATTTTACAGACTGATAACGGAAAGATATTAGAACTGGTGAACGCTGCTTACTTAATTCGTCACCACTATTATCAAAATAAAGTAAAGCTAAATTTAATTATTAACGCAAAAAGCGGCCTTTGTCCGGAAGATTGTGGGTATTGCGCTCAATCTTTTAGAGCAGACACCGAAATTGATACATACCCTATCGTTAGTAAGCAGACTATTGTCGAGGGAGCTAGAGAAGCAAAAAGAAAAAAAATCGGGACGTATTGTATCGTTATGAGTGGTAGAAGACCGACTCACCGGGAAGTGAACATTGTCACGGATTCGGTAAAAGAAATTAAAGATGAAATGGATAATATTAAAATTTGTGCGTGTTTAGGGCTTGTTAATAATGAACAAGCTGCACTGTTAAAAACCGCCGGTGTTGACCGCTTCAATCATAATATTAATACAAGTAAAGAACACCATGAGCAGATTACGACGACTCACACGTATGACGATCGTATTGATACGTTACAGGCTGTTAAACAAGCAGGTATTTCCCCATGCTCAGGTGTTATTTGTGGAATGGGAGAAACGTTAGAAGATATTGTCGATATGGCATTCTCCTTAAAAGAGCTAAATGTCGATTCCATTCCTGTCAATTTCTTGCATCCGATAAAAGGAACGAAATTAGAGAATTTAAATGAACTTACACCAATTAAATGTTTGAAAATATTATCATTATTCCGCTTTGTTAATCCAACAAAAGAAATAAGGATTTCAGGTGGAAGAGAGCACAATTTAGGAACATTACAAAGCTTAGGGCTATATATAGCGAATTCTATTTTCGTAGGTGATTATTTAACAACACGTGGACAAGAGGTTACAGAAGATTACAAAATGATTGAAGATCTCGGATTTGAAATAGAGGATAACCCTTTTGAGACAGACGCAAAACAATTTCATGTTCACTGTTAATTTTTCCTTTCAATATTATTACAATTGCGTTAAAATATAGATGTTTGCTAAATTTCAGAAATTTTAGGCGGGTGATCACTCCTATGAAAAATTACGAAACGAAACATCTATATATGGCAAGTGCACTTATTGCTCTAGTAGCAATGCCATTAGTATTACTTGTAGGTCCATTTATATTACAAGGGATATTTTTCGATAGTACTTCCGTTTTCCTTTTACAAACACCAGTTTCTTCTCGGTGGATTTTTGCCTTTTCTTGTATAGCGTTAGCCATTTTTCTCATTTTGGCAGCATTCTTTTCAAGATTTGCGCCTTTACTTACAGTTGTAGGTGCACTCTTTTGTTTACTCCTTATCGGAGCAGGAACTTACAATTATCAATATTTAAGTCAAGAAGAGATATCATGGAGTGAACCACTTTCCTTTAAAGTTAATACGTATGCTTGGGACGAAATTGAAGAAGTCATTCTCCATGTACCTGAAGAAAAGCAAGATGGAGAAAAAGAAAAACATCGGATGGAATTTATTTTCCAAGATGGAAGTACAGTTTCTTTTATACGTGATATAGAATTTACGGATATTTATCACTATTTTAGCGCGTTAAGAAGACAACATAACTTTAAATATAGTTCAACCAATAATATGTAAACAAAAAGGAGTGTGACCTTATAGTCATACTCCTTTCTTTTTGCATTAAACTTGAAGAACAATACGATTTTTAGATGGATCCTTTGTAGTGATCACTCCATCCGCTTCTTCTACGGTTGCACCAATCGCTTTGAGCTGTTCTACTGTTTTTCCTCTTGATTCTTCGTCTGGGAGTACTAACGTAAAAGTATGGAGACCAACACTATCCTCCGCTGCTGGAGGTGCACCAACCCCTGCCCACGTATTCAAGCCGATGTGATGATGATACTTACCTGTTGAAATAAAGAACGCTTGCCCTCCGTATCGACATACAACTTCAAAACCTAGACCTTCACAGTAGAAATTTACTGTTTCTTTTGTATCCGCGACATGAAGGTGAATATGACCCATTACCGTTTCTGCTGGAAGTCCGGTCCACTTTTCTCCACCTGCTTCTTTCAGTACACCTTCCACATCCATCGGTCTTGTATCCATTAATACTTCTTCCCCTTGCCATTGCCATACTTCTTTTGGACGGTCAGAATAAATTTCAATTCCATTTCCATCTGGATCTGCTAAATATAAAGCTTCACTAACGAGGTGATCAGATGCGCCCTGGACTGGATAACGAGTGTCGATGAAGTGCTGAATTACTTTTCCTAAATCTTTGCGTGTTGGTAATAATAATGCATAATGATATAGCCCTGTCGTTCTTGGGCTTTTTGGAGTTGCGTTTTCTATTTGTTCAATCGTTAAAAGCGCTCTCTTCCCATCAGTAGTTAAATCTGCTTTATTTGCAGTTTTCGATAAAACTTGAAAGCCGATTACATTTTTATAAAATTCTAATGATTGTTCTAAGTTAGCTACTTTTAAGTGTACATTACTCACAAAAATGTTGGGTTTTGTATGAAATCCCATTTCTCTACACCTCTTTTTAATTTTCTATACTTAATATATCCTATTGTTTAAACAACACTATACTTACTTTATGTAAGTAATTATATTTTAGTAATTTCATGTCGTCAAGTATTATATTTTCCAATTATAGTTTATTATTTATTTATCTTCTTACCGTGAATGTAGTAAAATAAAACTAGGAGTGATCGCCAATGAATAATAAACAAATTTGTTCTAGATTTGAACAAGCAATGGGTTTTTTTAGTCAACGATGGACTGGGCTCGTCATTTATCAATTAATGAATGGACCTCAGCGGTTTTGTTCCATAGAATCAGCAATTGGTATTAGCGGAAGAGTACTTTCAGAAAGACTAAAGGATTTAGAAAGCGCCGGGATTGTAAAACGTGAAGTTTTTCCAGAAACACCTGTACGAATAGAATATTCCTTAACGGAAAAAGGATTATCTCTTCAACCAATAATGAAAGAAATAGAAAATTGGTCTCAAACATGGTTAAAAGCTGAAGAAGTTGCAGAATAAATTAGCACACTTCTTATAGCTTTTTCTTTTTATATTTTTTTTCAGTAGGAGTTTACGTATGAAATATGTATTAATTTATGGAGATGTTCTTATTGATCAATTTTCTACTCGTGTAGAAAATAATCAGTGCGAGAAGTTTTTAGGTGGTGCCACTGTTAATGTTGCGGTCGGTGTTAGACGGTTAGGAGTCCCTACAAATTTTGTGACAGTCTTTGGGGAACAAGAAGATTCTACATTTGCAAAGACTAGGCTATTAGAAGAAGGGGTAGACATTACCTATTCACAAACTGTACCGCACAAAATGCTTAGCAACGTTTATGTGAACCTTCTTCCAAACGGTGACCGGATATTTAATCGATATGAAGATAGTACCCCTACTATTCAAGTAACAAAAGAAGCTTTTCAACCGAGTGTTTTCCATGAGGCTTCCATTTTCCACTTTAGTTCCGGTACGATGTTCCAACAGAATGCACTTGAAACAACAATGCATGCCGTGACCGTTTCGAATAAGAATGGTTTAATTGTATCTTTTGATGCAAACATCCGCCCGCTTCGATGGGAAAACGAAGAAATTTGTCGGGAAACGATTACGTCATTTTTACCCTTTGTAGACGTGTTAAAAGTAACAGAGGAAGAGCTTTACTTTCTAACAAAAACAAACAATCGAGCAATGGGCGTTCGAAAACTTGCACCATATCAACTTCCACTTATTTTTGTTACGGCAGGTGAGAAAGGCACATACGCTATTTTTCACGGTATAACATACTATGTACCTGCTGAAAAAGTGAAGGTAATTGACACTACAGGAGCTGGTGATGCTTTTATGGCTAGTATTTTATCTTCCATTTATAAAGAAGGTATTCCTGAAGACGAGTCTTCTTTAATCAAATGTACGAAGCTTGGAAACAAAATAGGTGCGCTAGCGACAACGAAGCGTGGAGCTATTACTGCCTTGCCTAAAGATACAATATTAAAATAAAATATTGCAACTTATTAGAAAATAGTGTAAATTTCCTAACAACTTCTGTTATAATAAACACAAATATACTTTAAAGGGTGAAAGCATTATGCAAGCGACTGGTGTTGTTCGTAAAACGGATACACTTGGAAGAATCGTTATTCCAAAAGAAGTAAGAAAAAACTTTAACATTAACGAAAATGATGGTCTTGAAATATTTGTTGAGAATGATATGATAATTCTCCAAAAGTACAAGCCTCAAAAGGAATGTGTAATGACTGGAGAAATTAGTGACCAAAACTATACTTTCGCTAACGGTAAAGTCACTCTAAGCCGTGAGGGCGTAGACCTATTATTAAAAGAATTGCAACAAATAGTAAATGAGTAAAAGAAATAGCCGTGCTATTTCTTTTTTTGTTGGTTAAAAAACCTAATCGCAAGTATAAACGATTAGGCTCTTAACTATTTATAATAATTTCACAAAAAATGTACGCGTTCTCGGCCCATCCCATTCACAAAAATAAATACCTTGCCATGTACCTAAAAGTAGGCGACCATTCTCGATAATGACATGTTGAGAAGCACCAACTGTACTTGCTTTCATATGTGCTGCTGTATTTCCTTCCATGTGATGGTCTAGTTCATGATGCCAAGGATACATTTCATCAAATCGGCGAATCATATCTCTTTTCACGTCTGGATCCGCATTTTCGTTTATTGTAATTCCTCCTGTTGTATGCGGACAATAGACAATTACCGCTCCATCTGTTAAACCGTGCTCTGTAACATACTGCTGGATAGTATCTGTCACCTCTATCATTTGATCACGTTTCTTTGTATGGATAGTGATTTTTTTCAGCATAACATTCTTTCCTTTCTACTTTGCTATTATTTCCTTTAATACATCTATATTTAATTTTACAATAGGCTCATCTTCCTTAAGACGCTCTCCAATTTGTTGTACAAGTTCTTTCGTTTTATTATCCGCTACCTCCAAATTCACTTTTTTATGAAAGACGGTATATAGCACATAATCTCTAAACTTTATAAACATCGGAATTTTTTCAAGCCATTCTTCCGATAGCGAATTTTCTTCTACATAACCGATTAAAAAATGAGAAAGCATCTCTTGTCCAAATTCGGACCTCTCCTCTAACGTTTCATTTCGATGGGCAAACCAAACTGAGTAGTAAAGCGGGATGGCAATATCACTAATATAGTGAAAATACATGCTATCATCAAAATCAAACACATGAATTTCTCCTTCATGATAGAAAAAATTTCCCGGATGAATATCTGAATGAATAAGGCCAAACACATCTTCTGTTTCCGGTAATTGTTGTAATTCTTTTACTAACTCATTACCACCTTGTATAATATCGCGATCCTCTTCCTTCAAATAGAGGTGAAACTGTAACAAGTCATCTTCATCCCAACGAGGCCTTTCTCTCTTCTCTTCCTTATACAACTTAGTCAATTTATGCATTTTACCAGTCACTTTTCCCCACTCTTTAAAAAGTGCTGACCCAAACCTATTATCATTTCCTCTTATAATTTCACCTGGTGCCTTATTAAAAAGACACACATAAAAAGAGGAACCATTAACAGTTACTTCTTCCACCAATTCACCCATAATAGATAGGTGAACGAGAGAAACGTTTACTCCATGATCATGAAGGTAATTGATCCATTGAACTTCCGCTTCGATCTCTTTTTTTGTACGATGTGAATCATGTGTTAATCTTAGAATATAAGGTTTTCCTTCTTTATGTACTTCATAAACATAGTTTTCAAAGTCTCCTAATTTTTTGGACTGTATCGTACTAGCATTATATTTTTGCGCCGCTTCTTCCAATAGTTCCATACTGAATAACTTTTCAATCCATTCTTCCATATAGCCCACCTCACTGTAGATTTGTAACGAATATATTCTATTCTTCACTCTCTAATCCTGCTTTTAAGGAATGTAAAATGAAAGTTATTTGACTACAACAGTATGTTTAATGACTTAAAAAAGCCTGTCCAATAAGAGAACAGGTTTTTAGTCTTTATAAACTTCTAGCACATGGTACTTTGTTGTGTAATCAGAATCCACGAATGGAATGACATAAACATCATCTCGCTCTAGGACAGTGTATATCTCACCTTTTTTTAACCCGTACGAGTTAGACGAAAAATCTCTTTCTGGAAACTCAGAATCCCAATATTTCACTACGCCGATTTCTTCTTTTAACGTATAGTCACCTTCTGTAGCTGACCCGGAAACAAAATATATTTGATCATGAAATTTTACAAGCTCCATATGCTCATCATCATTATATGTGTTGACAATCATGTTAACTAATATCCCACTCATAATTAACATAATTGCACCGACACCTAGTAATACGATTTTTTTATTCACGTTTACACCTTCTTTCAATTACACTACTCATTATATCAAACAAGGATGAAAATGCATTTAAAAATTAAAACGCTAAAACAAAATGTTTTAGCGCTTTCATCCTATTTCACACTTAATCTTCCAAGAGCTTCTTCCCTTAATTTATATTTTTGAATCTTCCCAGAGGCTGTCATCGGGTACTTTACCGTAAATTCTATGAAACGAGGAATTTTATGACGAGATATTTTCCCTCTACAAAATTCTTTTAATTCTTCATGTGTAGCTGTTTGACCTTCTTTCAATATAATCCAAGCCATTACTTCTTCTCCATACTTCTCGTCTGGTACACCAATTACTTGCACATCTAATACTTTCGGATGTTGGTAGAGGAATTCTTCTATTTCGCGAGGATAAATATTTTCCCCTCCACGAATTATCATATCTTTTAATCTTCCCGTTATTTTGCAATATCCACTTTCATCCATTACAGCCAAGTCACCAGTATGGAGCCACCCATCTTCATCAATTGCCTCACGTGTTGCTTCTGGATTGTTGTAATAACCTTTCATTACATGATAACCTCTCGTACATAGTTCACCTTGAACCCCAATTGGTACTTCTTTATTTGTACCTGGCTCCACTATCTTTACTTCAACATTAGGAAGTGCTTTTCCTACTGATGATACCCTTAACTCTATTGGATCATCGGTTCTCGTTTGTGTAATAACTGGTGATGATTCTGTTTGACCATATGCTATTGATATTTCATCGGCCCCCATTTTCTCCACTACAGCCTTCATCACTTCAATTGGACAGTTGGAGCCTGCCATTATTCCTGTTCGTAACGTTGATAGATCGAACGATTCGAAGTTTTCCAAGTTTAATTCGGCAATAAACATTGTCGGAACTCCATGGAGTGCGGTACATCTTTCATCTTGAACAGTTTGCAGTACCTTTTCTGGATGAAACTCTACTAACGGTACAATGGTTGCCCCTACGTTAACACATGCTAATACACCTAGCACACAACCAAAACAATGGAAAAATGGAACTGGGATACACATTCTATCCTCATACGTTAGCTTCATACAATTTGCAATGTTGAGTCCATTATTTACAATGTTGGAGTGTGTAAGCATGACCCCTTTCGGAAAGCCAGTCGTCCCAGAAGTATACTGCATATTTATTACATCGTCATAATGCAACGAGTTCATACGAAACTGTAGTTGCTCCTCCGTTATTTCCTTCCCTTTTTCTATCACATCTTGCCAATTAAATGTACCTTCATATTTCTTTTCACTCAGCACAATTACGTTTTTTAACTTAGGTAGCCTTTTACTAACCAATTTACCTGGCTCACTGCTTTTTAATTCCGGCACGAGGCTATACAACGTATCAATATAAGAGTGGTCACGAAATTGCTCAATTAAAATAATCGTCGAAGAATCCGATTGCTTTAACAAATATTCTAATTCGGCTTCACGATAATTTGTATTAACCGTTACTAATACAGCCCCCATTTTACCTGTCGCAAATTGCGTAACAAGCCATTCTGGTGTATTCGTTGCCCAAATTGCTACATTTTCTCCTTTTTCAATACCTAAAGCCATAAACCCTCGTGCCGCTTGCCTACAAACTTCATTAAATTGTTCATATGTATATCTCAGACCTCTATCCGCATAAACAACTGCTTCTCGCTTTCCTTGCCGCTTTGCAACATTTTCTAACAGTTCCCCTACCGTTACCTTCAATAAATTAGCCATTCCGTTATCCCCCTTTTAAAAAACGAAAAGTGCATGCGGTAAACATGATGGATACTTTGAACGATGAACGCATGTCAGATAATTAATATTTTAACAGAATATTTAAAATTATTAAATCGTTTTAACTGGCGCAAGAATTAGCTCATACTCCAAATACGTTCTATAGCTACATCTGTTCCTAAAAAAGTTATTTTAAATACATCTGGATTTGTTAACGATTGCCACTCTTTAAAACCAAAAGTGGGCTCGTAATTCTTTAATATTAACGACATTAAATTTCCGTGTGTTGCGACAACTGATACTTTACTATCACTTCGGACTATTTCGTTTATGACAGAACTCCCTCGTTCCATTGCTTGGAAACTAGACTCTCCACCTGGAAATGTTAGGTCTAGCCTTTTAAAAGATTCTTCTAGCATATGTAACCAATTAGGGTGATCATGTTCACTCAATACTCTTTCCCCTAGCCGTTCGTCTTTAACAAGCTGAAGTTGTAGCATGTCGGCTAACGGTTGAACAGATTGAAAAGCCCTTGAAAATGGACTAGTAATAATGGTATCAATCTGTTTATTCGATAAAAATTCAGCTAACACCTTCGCTTGTTCTATCCCTTCCACTGTTAATTGCGCATCAAACTTCTGTCCATCTGCTTTACAATGTCTTACGAGATAAATTATTTTTACCATTTTTCCACGTTCCTCTCATCTCCTAAATGTTAGATTACAGAAAGTAAAAAAAGGCTTATTATAAGCCTTGCTGATCCTACATATCCACTATAACTTCATTATTCTGCACACTACTAACTGACAGTGAGTTCCTACTATTTAAATAACTATTTATACATCCTTCATACTCTAGCTGAAAGTAAGGGGCCAAGCGAAGGTCATTTGGTGTTAGTAGAGTAAGAGGTTTTGGGAAATGTATGTTGTCACACTCTGACAAAACACGCCCCACAAACTGAGAACAACAAAAAGCGTAATCTCTACTAAATTGTATATTAAGCATTATTGCGAACAAACCTATAAAATTATATTTATACTTTTGCTTCTCTCTTTCTATCATTCCAATATAATTTTTCATATTTATTAATTGCTCTTTCGTTACTTCACAACTATAAATAGCACAGGTAGCACCTGAAAATATCGGTGAACTCGTATTCTCTTTAACAAACCCTCCAATAAAAGGGTTCCTTGGCTGTTTCCGACCAAAACTATATAATTCTACTAGTTCTTTATCAAAAGCAATCGAAGCATGATTATAAGGTGTTCCCGTATATAACTTAATCATTTTTGTCAGTACAGTTCCTGTATCAGAAAGTACTAAATATATTTTTTCCCCCATGGACTCGCTCTCCCTAACGAATGCAATTCCCTCTGCACTCACGTCTTTATCATATTTTAGAAAAAACTTCTAAAAAGGTTAACGTACTCGAGAAATATTTCTTATAGAACTTAAGACGTATTTGGAGAACTTTAAGTTTCAAAAATATTAATAAATTTTAGAGTTTTTTGGTGAAAAATAGAAAAAGGGCAGAACTATAATCCGCCACTTTCTATCAGAGCTAGTCTCCCTTCCCTCTTATGCACTTTTTTCCCTTGTACCCACACTTCACGAATATTTTCTGGACGGGCGTGATACAGCATTTTTTGAAAGATATCTAACAACTCTTCATGATCATCGTAAATTGGTAATTTGGCAGACGGGACCTTTGTATCAATAATTTGAATGTCCCAAGTATACTTTTCTTGAATACGACCGATAGGTAAACTTAAACTTTCTCCTCCTCCAGCCGTTGCGAAAAAAAATGCTTCGTTAACTGTAATACTGGAACCTTTTACTCCTCTTATATCAGCTGGTAAAGTTGTATTTACCCCGTCTTCGAGCATTCTTGAAGAAATAACAGCCTGCTTAATATTATCATATAGACTTGGTGAAAACCCTCCCGAAATATCTGTACCTAACCCAATTTCAACACCTTTTGCATGAAGACGGGCTACCGGCAGAACACTATTAGCAAAATAAGCATTAGATATGGGACAATGGCAAACCGCTGTTCCAGTTTCTATAAAAAGCTCCACATCGGATTCATCTAAAAAGTTGCAATGGGCCATTACTGATTTTTCTCGTAATAAGCCAAAACCATCAAGTGCGAAGGCATCATTCTTTTGAAATCTTGTTTTTACAAACTGGTGTTCCCAATCACTTTCACTACAGTGGGACTGCACATGTGTATCATATTTAGCAGCTAATTTACCTAATCCCTCTAACGCTTCATCTGTACAACTCGGAATAAAGCGCGGGGTAACGACTGGGTAAACACCTTGTTTCGTTGACTCGGCTAATTCTTTTACAGCTAAAATAAAATGTTCCGTTTCTTCAAGGGCAGTAGCAGTATTTGTGTCACGATAGTATTCTGGATTTTGTTCCACATCATCCATTACTACTTTCCCCACAAGTCCTCTTTGACCTTTTTCCGCACAAATTTCAGCTAGTAATAAACTCGATTCTTTATGCACAGTCGCAAAATAAAGAGCAGTCGTTGTACCATTTGCGAGCAACGTACTAACTAAGTCTTTATATACCTCTTTCGCAAAATTCATGTCCGAAAACTTTGATTCTATTGGGAAGGTATACGTATTCAACCAATCGTAAAGAGGGATATCTAATGCCGTACCTGCTTGCGCCCATTGTGGAGCATGTACATGTAAATCAACAAATCCAGGTAATATATATTGACCTCTCTCTAAACGGTGAAAATTGTTCGTTCCACCGTACAGGTTTAAAATGATATCGTACTCTTCCTCTTCTGGCGCAACGATTTTTTCAATCATTCCGTCCTCGTTAATGCAAAAAAGATGATCTTTTATTACTTGTATTTCTTTTGAAGATTTACTTGTAAATGCAGTACCTTGAAAGATAACCGAATATCTCATTTATATTTCACCCTATTGTACGTTTTTTATTTAATTAAAATAAATTATAGTAGAGAAAATACGTTAAGTCTATATAAAATACGAATTTTAAGGTGAAAGCGGATATAAATGAAGCAACCATAAAAAACCTCTACTTCTAATTGAAGTAGAGGTCAAAAAATAATTATTCAACTGTTACAGACTTCGCAAGGTTACGCGGCTTATCAACGTCACAGTCTCTGTGAAGTGCTGCATAGTAAGCAATTAATTGTAACGGAATAACTGAAACTAATGGTGTTAACAATTCGTGTACTTGTGGAACAACGAATGTATCTTCTTCAGTATCTAACCCTTTCATTGAAATGATACAAGGGTTTGCACCACGTGCTACTACTTCTTTTACGTTACCGCGAATGCTTAAGTCTACATGCTCTTGTGTAGAGATTGCGATAACTGGTGTCCCGTTTTCAATTAGAGCAATTGTTCCGTGTTTTAATTCTCCTCCAGCGAATCCTTCCGCTTGGATGTAAGAGATTTCTTTTAATTTTAAAGCTCCTTCTAAACCAACATAGTAATCCATCGTACGTCCGATAAAGAAGCAGTTTCTCGTTGTTGATAAGAAGTCACGTGCAATTGATTCGATTTCTTCTTTTGTATCACATAGTACTTCCATTGCAGCAGCAACAATTCCTAGTTCTTTTACTAAATCAAATTCTAAAGAATATCCTTTCGATTCTGCTAGCACAGATGCAAAGATAGCTAATACTGCAATTTGAGCTGTATATGCTTTTGTTGAAGCAACCGCAATTTCAGGACCAGCATGCAATAACAATGTGTAATCTGCTTCACGGGAAAGAGTCGACCCAGGTACATTTGTAACCGTTAATGTTGGGTATCCAAGCTCCTTCACCTGAACTAATACTGCACGACTATCTGCTGTTTCACCACTTTGAGAGATGAAAATAAATAACGGTTTCGCAGATAGGATTGGCATATTGTAGTTAAATTCACTCGCAACATGTACTTCTACTGGAACCTTTGCTAATTTTTCAATCATTTGGCTTCCTACAAGACCCGCATGATAGCTCGTTCCTGCCGCTACGATGTAAATACGATCTGCATCATTTACAGCATTTAAAATGTCTGAATCAATTGTTAATATTCCATTATCGTTTTGATACTTTTGAATAATTTTACGAACAACTAATGGTTGCTCATCGATCTCTTTTAACATGTAATGTGGGTATGTGCCTTTTTCAATATCACTTGCGTCTAACTCAGCTGTATAAGGAGAGCGTTCTACAATTTCACCTGTTAACTTTTTAATAGTTACAGATTCACGCTTCACAATAACAATTTCTTTATCCATAAGCTCTACATATTGATCCGTTACTTGGATCATCGCCATCGCATCACTAGCGACAACATTAAATCCGTCTTTACCGATACCAACTAGTAATGGGCTTTTGTTTTTACCAACAAAAATAGTTTCATCATTTTCGTTATCGATTAAAGCAATTGCGTAAGATCCTTTTAAAATAGATAACGTATGGCTAAATGCCTCTTCTACAGAACGACCTTCGTTAACAAACTTTTCAATAAGCTGTACTACTATTTCTGTATCTGTATCACTAATAAAGTTAACATCTTGTAAATATTCTCTTTTTAAGATGGCATAGTTCTCAATAACACCATTGTGTACTAATGTAAAGCGGCCAGATGTACTTCTGTGTGGGTGAGCATTCACCTTGCTAGGCACACCATGAGTTGCCCAGCGTGTGTGACCGATTCCAACAGTAGCTTTTACACTATCGTCTACAATGGTACGCAAATCCGCAATGCGTCCTTTTTCTTTAAACACATGCACACCTTCATTATTAATAACAGCAATTCCAGCTGAGTCATAACCACGATATTCTAATTTTTCTAAGCCTTTTAGTAAAATTTCTTTCGTATCTTGAGTTCCAATATATCCTACAATTCCGCACATAAGTTAGTTTCCTCCCAAAAAGTAAGGGACTAAACTACACCTAATAAGGGGCAGATTTAGCCCCCACATTTATATTTAATATTGTTTCAATCATGTTTTAATCTTTGTACATAAAGTTGCCTCTATGGTTTTAATTAAAACGTTACAGTTGTGACTGAACAACCGGAAGGTATCCGCCGAACTTTCGATAAACCTTCTCCTCGTCAACTAAACTCTTTTCCGCTCACAGTTTAGTTCAGGCGCTTTTCTATTTTCCCCCACTATGCTCCTTTCTATCTTCGAATAAAGACAATATTTATCTTACACATGATTAGGATAATCGTCAATCAAAATCATTAGTATTCCCCTAGAATTGAAGTAAGATACTTATAAAAAAGATATGCAGTACTAGCATTTTTCGTGCTAGTATACATATCTTTTGTTAGGAATAGTAGCGTTATTCTGTTCCCATTTCTGCTTTTACTACTTCCACTATTTTGTTCACATATTGTTCGCAAAGTTCCTCAGTTGGAGCTTCTGCCATTACACGAACTAAAGGCTCTGTACCTGATGGACGTACTAACACTCTTCCGTTTCCATCCATAGCTGCTTCTACTTCGTCAATTACCGATTTCACACGATTATTATCTGTAACATGATATTTATCTGTTACTTTTACGTTCACTAGTAATTGCGGAAACTTTGTCATTTCGGCTGCTAACTCTGAAAGGCTTTTCTTCGTTGCTTTCATTATATTAACAAGCTGTAACCCGGTTAACATTCCGTCACCAGTCGTGTTGTAATCGAGGAAAATAATATGACCTGACTGTTCTCCACCAAGTTGATAGTTTCCTTTTTTCATTTCTTCCACTACGTATCGGTCCCCAACTGCTGTTTGCTTCGTACCAATTTCAATAGCTTCTAATCCTTTATAGAAACCTAAATTACTCATTACAGTAGAAACGACCGTATTATGACGAAGGCGTCCTTGTTCACTTAAATATTTTGCACATATAAACATTATTTGGTCACCATCGACGATTTGACCTTTTTCATCAACTGCTATTAGGCGGTCTCCATCTCCATCAAATGCTAATCCAACGTCAGCACCCTTTTCAACAACTAGTTTTGCCAACTCTTCAGGGTGAGTTGAACCTACACCATCATTAATATTTAAACCGTTTGGTGAAGTTCCCATCGTAGAAATATCTGCCTCTAAATCTGCAAATAAGTGCGTTGCTAATGATGAGGTTGCACCATGTGCACAATCTAGAGCTACATGTAGACCAGAAAAATCTTCATCCACTGTTTGTTTTAAAAATTGTAGATACTTTTGTCCACCTTCAAAATAATCGTTTACCTGCCCTAAATCAGAACCTACTGGACGAGGAAGTTTGTCTACTTCTTGATCAAGCAACGCTTCTATTTCTGTTTCCTGTTCATCTGACAATTTAAAACCATCTGGTCCAAAAAATTTAATACCGTTATCTTGGACTGGATTATGGGAGGCTGAGATCATTACACCTGCTTGAGCACCTAATGCTTTTGTTAAATATGCTACACCAGGAGTCGATAGAACACCAAGACGCATTACTTCTGCTCCTGTTGACAATAGACCAGCTACTAACGCTCCTTCTAACATATGTCCAGAAATTCGCGTATCACGGCCTATTAATACTTTAGGACGGCTTTCATCTTTCGTAAGTACGTATCCACCAAAACGACCTAATTTAAATGCAAGTTCTGGTGTTAATTCTGAGTTTGCAATTCCACGAACACCATCCGTACCAAAATATTTTCCCATTCTTTTATTCGCTCCTTTTTATTCCTTTTCCGTTAAATTTACCTTTATAGTAGATTGGGGTACTTCCCACGTTACATTTTGAGGTCCATTTACTTCAAGGGACACTTCATGTTCTCCTACTCCTAAGTCGGTAACATTTATATATAATTCCATATCATTGCTACGTAAGTCGGCTAATACAGTCGGTGACCCTAATACCGTTAAATCTAGCCTTCCGGTCTCTGGATCTAAAAAATTTAATTCTAAGTTATCGGATAGTCCAACTGACCGGATTGATAAGTTCGGAAAAGTTTTTTCTTCTTCTCTTTCCACTTCTACTCGAATCGAAACTGTCTCTGGTACCACTCGTCTAACACCTTCTGGTACAGGTACCTTTACTTCTATCTCTGTTGTTTCCGTTATTTCTGACAAATCAATACTGATATTATCAAGAAACTCTATTTTGTCAATAACATTCTTCGGTCCATAAATTGTAATTTCTTTCGTAAGTGGTTCTATATTCGTAATACTTAAATCATCTTCAAGCGTCCCTTTACGGCTCACTCGGAATGGTACATTTTTGTAAGGACTAGTTATCGGAACACTTACATCAACAACAGGTGGTTCTACTTCGACATTCAACACGTTACCATCACGATCATAGACGGTCACGGTCGATTCTGCTTCAAGGGACTCATTAATACCATCTAAATCAACCCTTGCCTTTACGAGTGCAATTCTATCTATCAACTCTTTAGCACCTGTAACTTTTACAACGTTTGGTTTAACTATCGGTTGTTCTGGCTGATATCCCTCTTCAATCTTATTCCGATTTATAAAGTCCACTTCAACTGGGAAATCTCTCGTTACCTTTTCATGTATTGTTATATTTGCAACTGCAGGCTCAATTATAACATCGAGTTTGTCAGATACATTTTGGTAAAGTATTTGCACTTCATGTGTTCCAATTTGTAAATCTGTTAAGTTAACAAACACTTCTATCTCTCGCTGCACAGCTGCAGGTTTTACAATAGAAGTAGGGCCTTCCATCGTGACAACAACCGTTTGTGGTATTCCTGAAACAACTAAGTTCTCCCGGTCATAATAAGCACTAACCGAAACATCTGTAATCGTTTCTGTATCACGATTTGAAAGAGGCGGAAAAGCAGTTGTTTCTGCTTGATTAGCTGTATTATCAATATTCGTAGACAAGTACAATGTTAGTGCTAATAATAGAGCAATGATTTTCATTGCCCAACGGTTATCAAATAGTTTATCCACTCTTCTTCCCCCTCCATTGCCAACGTGTTGAAGAAGCAGATTTGTTTTTTGCTTGCATTTCTTTTTCTAACAACTCTTGAAATGCTTCTGGCTCTAAATCACGGTGTAATTCACCGTTTTTTGTAAGGGAAATACTTCCTGTTTCCTCTGAAACAACAATTGTAATGCTATCTGTTACTTCACTTATACCTAATGCAGCACGGTGTCTTGTACCTAACTCTTTTGATATAAATGGACTTTCTGATAATGGCAAATAACAAGCAGCGGCAGCAACTTGATTTTTTTGCAATATTACCGCTCCATCATGCAACGGAGTATTTGGTATAAAAATATTGATTAATAATTCGGACGAAGTTTTCGCATTAAGCGGTATACCAGTTTCTATGTAATCACTTAATCCTGTTTCTCTTTCAATACAAATAAGCGCTCCAATACGACGTTTTGCCATGTATTGAACAGACTTCGTGATGGCTTCTATCGTTTTTATTTGTTCTTCATCCTCTGGTACGTTACTTCGTGAGAATAGCCGTCCACGACCTAAATGTTCTAACGCACGACGTAACTCTGGTTGAAAAATGATGATAATCGCTAAAAATCCCCAAGTTAGTGCTAGGTCCATTAAATATTGTAATGTTTTTAAACCAAGTAAGTAACTAAAAACTCTTACTAAAACGATAACAATAATTCCTTTTAACAACTGAACCGCTTTAGTTCCCCTAACAATGGTAATTAGTTTATATACAACAAACCATACTAATAAAATATCTATAATACTGGCTAAATAGCTCAAGATTGGATAGTCTCCAATGGGTAGTCCAAAAGGCATTCTCACACTTCCTCATCTGTACAAGAATATGTACGAAAACGTATCATTCGTATTATAACATATATAATAGATATTTTACTCAAACAAACAAGCTTAGAAAATATATTCTAAGCTTGTTTTTATTATTCTTTCACAACTGCAATTGCTTTAGTAAAAATTGTTTTGATTTGATACCAGACCCAATCAAATATTTCATTAATTTCTTTTATTTCCCCTGTTACATTGCCGGCAGAAGCTAAATAATTTTCCCCGTCCAATACAGACCCATTAATGACGGTAACATTGCCATTTACTTCTCCTTCAATTCGGATATTACCATTTCTCACTATTACATCACCTTGTACGATTTCCCCTTCTGGTACGATGACTATTTCATTTTCTACAATGAGGTTAGGCTGTTTTGAAAAAGAGAATTCATTGTTGCCTTGATAACTTCCAAACAGGCTCCCAGTCATTAATATAATAAAAATGGATGCAGCTACTAATAATGGATGCGCTCGGAACCAGCGGTTAACACTTATCGTTTTCTTTTCTTTCGGTAATGCTGCCATCACTTTGTTTGTAAAATCCTCACTCGGAGTAACATGTGAAGTACTTTGGACTAAAGCAATTGCCTTTTCTAACTCATGAAAGTGCTGATAACATCCTGTACACTCCTGTAAATGAGATTTCAATAGTTTTTCTTTTTCCTCTTCTAAATCCCCATCTAAATAATTATGAATATCTGTGACGATGGAATCAGGACACTTCTTCATTAATAACACCTCCGATACTATACATGGCGCAATTGCTTTCGTAGAGCCTCTCGCCCTCTATGAATTCTAGTTTTTACTGTGTTAATTGGTAACTCTAATATTTCACTAATCTCTTTTAGTGACAGTTCGTCGATGTACTTTAAAACAATTACTGAACGATACTTGTCTGGTAATTTTAATATTTGTTGTTGAATTTCCCCTTGTAGTTCCAAGGTCTCAATTTCATCCTCTGGCAGTACAACATCTGCAGCAACCTGAGAGTACATATTTAAACCTTCTGTACCAGCTACCTCCGCGTCTAAATAATAGTCCGGTTTCTTTTTTCTAATTCTATCGATGCACAGATTTGTAGCAATTCGATAAAGCCAAGTAGAAAACTTCCGCTTCAGATCATAACTATGAATGTTAACATAAGCACGTATGAATGCTTCTTGAGATATATCTTCTGCTTCATGTGCATTACCAACCATCCGATAACATAGCTGATATATTTTGTCTTTGTAAAAATCGACAATATCTGCAAATGCATCTTGGTCTCCCTTTTTTAACTGTTTTATTCTTCTTTTTATTAAGTCTTCCATACCCTACCTCCGCTTGTTGCGGTCGTCTATATTATACGGCCTATATTCAAAAAGGTTTCAAATATTTCTTTCTAACTATTATTTTAACAAAAACAATAATACATTTGTTAAAAATAAGGAAATATTGAGAAATATTATCAATTATCTTGAAGTGAGAGTTTTTAGATTAGTTTATTTAATACACTCCTTCTCTAGGATGTAATAATGTGATTCTTCCTATAAAAAAGAAAAGCCAGCTGTTTATAAGCTGAGCTTTCTTTTCTAATGTTGTAGCATATAAATCTTGTCTTTGTCACCTTTTGTTTTTATAATAGTTTTTCACCAAATAATGATCCCATTAATGCAACAGCCACTTCAGCCGTTTTATTTCGTTCATCTAAAATAGGGTTAACTTCCACAAATTCAGCAGAAGTTATTAGTTTTGATTCCTCTAACATTTCCATAGCAAGATGGCTTTCTCGGTATGAAATTCCACCATTAACAGGTGTACCTACACCTGGAGCATCATGAGGATCTAACCCATCTAAATCTAATGATAAATGGACTCCATCCGTTCTTTCTTTTAAATAATGAATTGCTTCATCCATTACAGCAGTCATACCTAATCGGTCAATTTCATGCATTGTATATACTTTGATTCCTTTTTCTTTAATTAACTTTCTCTCACCTTCATCTAATGATCTAGCACCGATAATGACAATATTTTCAGGTTTAATTTTTGGGGCATAGCCACCAATAGAAGTTAATGATTGGTCACCTAATCCAAGGCTAACCGCCAATGACATTCCGTGAATATTACCAGAAGGAGATGTTTCTGCCGTATTTAAATCCCCGTGGGCATCATACCAGATAACTCCTAAGTTATTAAAGTGTTTAGCAACACCTGCAATGGATCCAATAGCAATGCTATGATCTCCTCCAAATATTAACGGAAACTTCCCTTCTCTAAATACCCCATCTACTTTAGAGGCTAATAATACATTAGCATCTGCCACAGCTTTTAAATTCTTTAAATTATTTTCAGAGTTAGCGTTTCTATCTGCACTACCAATTTCTATATCACCAAGATCTTCAATTTCTAAATTTAAATTTTCTAAGCGTTCTACTACACCAGCGTATCGAATAGCACTGGGTCCCATGTCAACGCCTCTTCTCATTTGACCTAGGTCCATTGGAACACCAATGATCGCGATAGACTTTTTCACCGTAATTCCTCCTTCTACTCTCTTACCCTCTACTACATTGTATCTGTTAAGCTGAGGTTGGCTCAACTCGACAAAATAATGAATATATATACACAAGACTTCTCATTTTCTTTACATGTACTAATAACGTTATGAAAATATAAAGAAGCGCTAGATATAATTCTAGCGCTTTTATATTTTTATGTACGTATTTAAGATAGTTGGTGGAGCCTAGCGGGATCGAACCGCTGACCTCCTGCGTGCAAGGCAGGCGCTCTCCCAGCTGAGCTAAGGCCCCAAAAAAAGTAGTTAAGAGGAATAGTTCTTCGAAAAGAATCAACTACCTCTGAACTACTTCCGTTAAATATCTATGTGCCATGAAGGACTCGAACCTTCGACCCTCTGATTAAAAGTCAGATGCTCTACCGACTGAGCTAATGGCACTTGGCTGGGCTAGCTGGATTCGAACCAACGCATGACGGAGTCAAAGTCCGTTGCCTTACCGCTTGGCTATAGCCCAATGTGAGTTGTATGTTATATCCAATTATGTACTATTTATCCTTCCTTAATTAAGGGGAATTATACATAGCAGATAAATTAAATGGTGGAGGGGGACGGATTCGAACCGCCGAACCCAAGGGAGCGGATTTACAGTCCGCCGCGTTTAGCCACTTCGCTACCCCTCCATATGTGAGTTGGTAATGGTGGAGGATGACGGGATCGAACCGCCGACCCCCTGCTTGTAAGGCAGGTGCTCTCCCAGCTGAGCTAATCCTCCGAATATAAAAAATGGTGACCCGTACGGGATTCGAACCCGTGTTACCGCCGTGAAAGGGCGGTGTCTTAACCGCTTGACCAACGGGCCATACTGTTTTCGTAAGCTTCCAACCGGGCTCGAACCGGTGACCTCTTCCTTACCATGGAAGTGCTCTACCTAACTGAGCTATGGAAGCATGGCTCCACCAGTAGGATTCGAACCTACGACCCTTCGGTTAACAGCCGAATGCTCTACCGCTGAGCTATGGTGGAACAATGTTAGCCTGGCAACGTCCTACTCTCGCAGGGGGACAGCCCCCAACTACCATCGGCGCTGAAGAGCTTAACTTCCGTGTTCGGTATGGGAACGGGTGTGACCTCTTCGCCTTCATCACCAGACATATTTAGTTGAAAGAATTATTCTTTCAAAACTAGATAATATATTTTCATCAAGATCATTCATATCGTTCATTTAAATTGGTTAAGTCCTCGATCGATTAGTATTCGTCAGCTACACGTGTCGCCACGCTTCCACCTCGAACCTATCAACCTGATCATCTTTCAGGGATCTTACTAGCTTGCGCTAAAGGAAATCTCATCTTGAGGGGGGCTTCATGCTTAGATGCTTTCAGCACTTATCCCGTCCGCACGTAGCTACCCAGCTATGCCTTTGGCAAGACAACTGGTACACCAGCGGTGCGTCCATCCCGGTCCTCTCGTACTAAGGACAGCTCCTCTCAAATTTCCTACGCCCACGACGGATAGGGACCGAACTGTCTCACGACGTTCTGAACCCAGCTCGCGTACCGCTTTAATGGGCGAACAGCCCAACCCTTGGGACCGACTACAGCCCCAGGATGCGATGAGCCGACATCGAGGTGCCAAACCTCCCCGTCGATGTGGACTCTTGGGGGAGATAAGCCTGTTATCCCCGGGGTAGCTTTTATCCGTTGAGCGATGGCCCTTCCATGCGGAACCACCGGATCACTAAGCCCGACTTTCGTCCCTGCTCGACTTGTAGGTCTCGCAGTCAAGCTCCCTTGTGCCTTTACACTCTACGAATGATTTCCAACCATTCTGAGGGAACCTTTGGGCGCCTCCGTTACTCTTTAGGAGGCGACCGCCCCAGTCAAACTGCCCACCTGACACTGTCTCCCGAGCCGATAAGGCTCGCGGGTTAGAATTTCAATACAGCCAGGGTAGTATCCCACCGACGCCTCCACCGAAGCTAGCGCTCCGGCTTCTCAGGCTCCTACCTATCCTGTACAAGCTGTACCAAAATTCAATATCAGGCTACAGTAAAGCTCCACGGGGTCTTTCCGTCCTGTCGCGGGTAACCTGCATCTTCACAGGTACTATAATTTCACCGAGTCTCTGGTTGAGACAGTGCCCAGATCGTTACGCCTTTCGTGCGGGTCGGAACTTACCCGACAAGGAATTTCGCTACCTTAGGACCGTTATAGTTACGGCCGCCGTTTACTGGGGCTTCGGTTCAAAGCTTCGCGCCGAGGCGCTAACCTTTCCCCTTAACCTTCCAGCACCGGGCAGGCGTCAGCCCCTATACTTCGCCTTACGGCTTCGCAGAGACCTGTGTTTTTGCTAAACAGTCGCCTGGGCCTATTCACTGCGGCTCTCTCGGGCTTTAACACCCTAACAGAGCACCCCTTCTCCCGAAGTTACGGGGTCATTTTGCCGAGTTCCTTAACCAGAGTTCTCTCGCTCACCTTAGGATTCTCTCCTCGCCTACCTGTGTCGGTTTGCGGTACGGGCACCATATTCCTCGCTAGAAGCTTTTCTTGGCAGTGTGGAATCAGGAACTTCGGTACTATATTTCCCTCGCCATCACAGCTCAGCCTTTAGGATAAGCGGATTTGCCTACTTATCCAGCCTAACTGCTTGGACGCACATATCCAACAGTGCGCTTACCCTATCCTCCTGCGTCCCTCCATCGCTCAAACGGAATGAGGTGGTACAGGAATATCAACCTGTTATCCATCGCCTACGCCTTTCGGCCTCGGCTTAGGTCCCGACTAACCCTGAGCGGACGAGCCTTCCTCAGGAAACCTTAGGCATTCGGTGGAAGGGATTCTCACCCTTCTTTCGCTACTCATACCGGCATTCTCACTTCTAAGCGCTCCACCAGTCCTTACGGTCTAGCTTCAACGCCCTTAGAACGCTCTCCTACCACTGTTCGTAAGAACAGTCCGCAGCTTCGGTGATACGTTTAGCCCCGGTACATTTTCGGCGCAGAGTCACTCGACCAGTGAGCTATTACGCACTCTTTAAATGGTGGCTGCTTCTAAGCCAACATCCTGGTTGTCTAAGCAACTCCACATCCTTTTCCACTTAACGTATACTTTGGGACCTTAGCTGGCGGTCTGGGCTGTTTCCCTCTTGACTACGGATCTTATCACTCGCAGTCTGACTCCTGAGAAACAAGTCTTTGGCATTCGGAGTTTGACTGAATTCGGTAATCCGATGAGGACCCCTAGTCCAATCAGTGCTCTACCTCCAAGACTCTTTACTCAAGGCTAGCCCTAAAGCTATTTCGGAGAGAACCAGCTATCTCCAGGTTCGATTGGAATTTCTCCGCTACCCACACCTCATCCCCGCACTTTTCAACGTGCGTGGGTTCGGGCCTCCATTCAGTGTTACCTGAACTTCACCCTGGACATGGGTAGATCACCTGGTTTCGGGTCTACGACCACGTACTATGACGCCCTATTCAGACTCGCTTTCGCTACGGCTCCGTCTCATCAACTTAACCTTGCACGTAATCGTAACTCGCCGGTTCATTCTACAAAAGGCACGCTATCACCCATTAACGGGCTCTAACTACTTGTAGGCACACGGTTTCAGGATCTTTTCACTCCCCTTCCGGGGTGCTTTTCACCTTTCCCTCACGGTACTGGTTCACTATCGGTCACTAGGGAGTATTTAGCCTTGGGAGATGGTCCTCCCAGCTTCCGACGGGATTTCTCGTGTCCCGCCGTACTCAGGATCCACTCAAGAGAGAACGAGGTTTCAACTACAGGGTTTTTACCTTCTATGACAGACCTTTCCAGGTCGCTTCGTTTACCCCGTTCTTTTGTAACTCCGTATAGAGTGTCCTACAACCCCAAGAGGCAAGCCTCTTGGTTTGGGCTAATTCCGTTTCGCTCGCCGCTACTCAGGAAATCGCGTTTGCTTTCTCTTCCTCCGGGTACTTAGATGTTTCAGTTCCCCGGGTCTGCCTTCCATACCCTATGTATTCAGGTAAGGATACTACTCCATTACGAGCAGTGGGTTTCCCCATTCGGAAATCTCTGGATCAAAGCTTACTTACAGCTCCCCAAAGCATATCGGTGTTAGTCCCGTCCTTCATCGGCTCCTAGTGCCAAGGCATCCACCGTGCGCCCTTAATAACTTAACCGTCGACAAATGATAAGCGTCGCATCTCTTCGTCAGCTTCCTTCGCTCACGTCCTCATGTACGCTTTTGTACACTCCGGCGCTCGCTCAGTCGCTTCCTCGACCTGCTCGCTTCTAATTTGTCTTAGTATTCAACCTAAAATTAGGTTTCGTTGATAACAGCGAATTGTTATCATTAGAAAATTACTAAGATGAACGATACTTGTGAATGTATCTTGATTACTTATATTATCTAGTTTTCAAAGAACATGGCTACTGACTTCAATCACATCGTGATTAGCTTCGTAGCTTTACTCCATGTTGCTCTTGCTGCTTAAGGAACCCATCATCGTAGAGTTCACTTGCAGACACAAGCGCAATATTAATAGAGAGAATGATCTCTCAAAACTAAACAAAACAATGAGCGTGATTTTCCTTAGAAAGGAGGTGATCCAGCCGCACCTTCCGATACGGCTACCTTGTTACGACTTCACCCCAATCATCTGTCCCACCTTAGGCGGCTGGCTCCAAAAGGTTACCCCACCGACTTCGGGTGTTACAAACTCTCGTGGTGTGACGGGCGGTGTGTACAAGGCCCGGGAACGTATTCACCGCGGCATGCTGATCCGCGATTACTAGCGATTCCGGCTTCATGTAGGCGAGTTGCAGCCTACAATCCGAACTGAGAACGGTTTTATGGGATTGGCTCGACCTCGCGGTTTTGCTGCCCTTTGTACCGTCCATTGTAGCACGTGTGTAGCCCAGGTCATAAGGGGCATGATGATTTGACGTCATCCCCACCTTCCTCCGGTTTGTCACCGGCAGTCTCCTTAGAGTGCCCAACTAAATGCTGGCAACTAAGAACAAGGGTTGCGCTCGTTGCGGGACTTAACCCAACATCTCACGACACGAGCTGACGACAACCATGCACCACCTGTCACTCTGTCCCCCGAAGGGGAACGCTCTATCTCTAGAGGTGGCAGAGGATGTCAAGACCTGGTAAGGTTCTTCGCGTTGCTTCGAATTAAACCACATGCTCCACCGCTTGTGCGGGCCCCCGTCAATTCCTTTGAGTTTCAGTCTTGCGACCGTACTCCCCAGGCGGAGTGCTTAATGCGTTAGCTGCAGCACTAAAGGGCGGAAACCCTCTAACACTTAGCACTCATCGTTTACGGCGTGGACTACCAGGGTATCTAATCCTGTTTGCTCCCCACGCTTTCGCGCCTCAGCGTCAGTTACAGACCAGAGAGTCGCCTTCGCCACTGGTGTTCCTCCACATCTCTACGCATTTCACCGCTACACGTGGAATTCCACTCTCCTCTTCTGCACTCAAGTCTCCCAGTTTCCAATGACCCTCCACGGTTGAGCCGTGGGCTTTCACATCAGACTTAAGAAACCGCCTGCGCGCGCTTTACGCCCAATAATTCCGGACAACGCTTGCCACCTACGTATTACCGCGGCTGCTGGCACGTAGTTAGCCGTGGCTTTCTGGTTAGGTACCGTCAAGGTGCGAGCAGTTACTCTCGCACTTGTTCTTCCCTAACAACAGAGCTTTACGACCCGAAGGCCTTCATCGCTCACGCGGCGTTGCTCCATCAGACTTTCGTCCATTGTGGAAGATTCCCTACTGCTGCCTCCCGTAGGAGTCTGGGCCGTGTCTCAGTCCCAGTGTGGCCGATCACCCTCTCAGGTCGGCTACGCATCGTTGCCTTGGTGAGCCGTTACCTCACCAACTAGCTAATGCGCCGCGGGCCCATCTGTAAGTGATAGCCGAAACCATCTTTCAATATAGTACCAGGAGGTACTATATATTATCCGGTATTAGCTCCGGTTTCCCGAAGTTATCCCAGTCTTACAGGCAGGTTGCCCACGTGTTACTCACCCGTCCGCCGCTAACTTCTTTAAAGCAAGCTCTAAAGAAGTTCGCTCGACTTGCATGTATTAGGCACGCCGCCAGCGTTCGTCCTGAGCCAGGATCAAACTCTCCGTAGAGTATTTGATTGCTCAAAATGTTTGCTGACTTATCGTCAATTTATTGTTTTGTCGATTTTAAAAACCGACTTGCACGCTATTGTTTTGTTTAGTTTTCAAAGAACATTTTTCAACGCCGCTTCAGAAGCGACTTTTATAATTTAACATGTTTCACACTCAATGTCAACATGTTTTTTCAATTTTTTATCGCCCCGTTTTTATACTGTATCGGAACGACGAAATATAATATAACATCCTTTTATATTCGCCGTCAATATTTTTTCAAAAAAAATTACATAAATTCGTTTCCTTGTACATTAGTATAATTGTGTCTTCTTCTTATGTACTTAACACACTCTGAATGTGGTGCAATTCTCGTATATAATTTATATAACAATTGATATCTTTCTTCCATAGCATGCTTCACTAGATGATCTATTCGATTATCATCAAAGTCCAATAACAGTTCCTCTAGCTCTCTTTTTAATAAATATTCCATTTCTTTTACCTCTTTTTTGTTTAATAGCATGCCTATCAATGTTGGGCCACCTCTTCTAATTTTTTCGGTCCATACTATTTTTTTCCACAAATCAATGTTTTATGAAACCTTTTTTTAAAAAAATGTTCATTATTAGCATAAGTTTTGTCCAAATGAATACTTTTTAGTAAGGACTTGTACAAGAAAGGTGTGGAATGATGAACTTTTTCTTTATCATTAACGGAAAAAAATTAAAGCAAACTGCAATTATATTAATTGCAGCATTTTTTACTGCTGGTATTTTATATATAGAGAATATCTCATATCAGTCAGTGTTCTCTTCTAAGGATGGACCTAAAGCTATTTACAAAGGAGAGGGAAATGAAAAAGAGATTGCATTAACTTTTGATATTAGTTGGGGAGATGAAAAGGCTATCCCAATTTTAGATGTTTTAAAGGAAAATGGAATTTCTGGTGCTACTTTTTTTCTATCAGCCTCATGGGCAGAGCGACACCCACAAATAGTAGAAAGAATTACAAAGGATGGACATGAAATTGGGAGTATGGGCTATAGTCACGAGCATAGCTATACCGAAATGGAACCAGCAAAAGTGAGAAGGGATATCCTACAGGCACAAGATGCATTCCGGAAATTAGGTGTGAAAAATATACAATTACTCCGTCCACCAAACGGAAGCTTTAATAAAGAGATTTTACAAATTGCCAATTCGTTAGGCTTTACTATAATTCATTGGAGTGTTGATTCACATGACTGGATGAGCCCTGGTAAAGATATTATTGTAGATAATGTAATTAAAAACCTTAAAGGCGGAGATATCATCCTGCTACATGCTTCCGACTCAGCAAAGCAAACGAAAGATGCTCTTCCGGATATTATTCAACATATAAAGAACGAAGGTTATGAAAATAAAACTGTTTCTCAATTAATTACAAATGCAAAAGCAAATAGCTCTGAAATAAAATAAAAAAAACGTCCTTTTGGACGTTTTTATTTTTGAACCGATTGTTGATTAATTTTATGCAATATTAATAATTGATACGAATTACATGCTAGTAGTGGAAACAGCATTAATAAAAGCCAAGCGGGCTCGTTAGCTCTCAATACCGGAAACCATTCTACTGTTGTTACGACTACCATAAAGAATATCGCAGGTACGAACGCATGTTTATTAGTTTGGCCACTTTTAATATAAGCAACTAAAAGAGAATAAATGAGAAGGAATATAGGAATTGCTAAGTAAGGTAGTAAGCTCTCCCCCTCGTTTGCGAATGCAATATATCTAAAATATACTAAGTCAAATAATACAAAAACAATCAATACGATTTGCACAAGCTTCCAATACGATTTAAAAATTCCTAAACCGAAACGGTGCACTGTTAAATAAGCAAAAAAGCCCATTTGGCTTACAACACTAAATATAAGTCCTACTCCAATAAACCAAAATGTTACTGATAATATTTCTAATATTTCTCCATTAATAAATAAATCTTGATGTTCATTCCACCTAACAACAAATCCTACAATTACAGTAGAAACTGCTCCAATTAATAAAGTGGTTAGGAACAAACGTACCCAATTTCGACTATTCACTTTCAGTTCCTCCAAGAAAAGATTAAAATTCCTCCCTTGATTGTATCAACTGGTAATTGAAAAATCCACCTTCTCGCAATTTCAAATTTGTATATTTCGTAAAAATTTACCCATATTAAATATAGCTAATACATTTATGAAAGGAGCTGTCTTCTTTGAAAAGGCTGCTTTTATTGCTCCTATTAACAATATTTTTCCCTATAAGCATGGTCGGCTGTGCACCAAATGACCAAGGTGGTGGGCAGGCTGATTACGATCAAACAAAAAAGATGGTTGTCGATATTCTAAAAACTGATGAAGGTAAAAAGGCTATTCAGGAAGTATTACAAGATGAAGAATTAAAGCAAGAACTAGTATTAGATCAGCAAATTGTAAGCCAATCTATCGAACAAACTTTAACAAGTGAAAACGGTGCAAAATTTTGGACGAAAATTTTCCAAGACCCTAAGTTTGCTGAGTCTTTTTCTAAAAGTATGGAAAAAGAGCATGAACAGTTAATAAAAGACTTAATGAAAGACCCAGAATACCAAGGTTTAATGATGCAAATTTTACAAGACCCGGAAATGCAACAGCAATATATAAAAATAATGAGTAGTAAAGAAATGCGTAGCCATTTACAACAAGTAATAACAGAAACGTTTGAAAGTCCTCTATTCAAAGCAAAAATACAGGAAATATTATTAAAAGGTGCAGAAGAAATGCAAGGTGGTCAGCAAGGTCAAGGTGGAGAACAACAGCAAGGTGGCGGTGGCCAAGGAGAAAGTGGCGGCGGTGGCGGCGGCCAAGGTGGTGGAGGAGGAGGAGGTTAATCTTCCTCGCAAAAAGTGGTAAAAGAGGAACCGTCCATGACGATTCCTCTTTTATATTTATGCTAGTTCTACTACTTTCTGGGCAATATCTAAATAAATTTTCCCTAAACGATGGTCATCCTGATATACAGAAGGCGCAAAATCTTCATCATCCCAATCAGGCTGCTGCAAAGGAAGTTGTCCAAGTAAAGGTGCCTGTAGTTCTTCAGACAGCTTTTCACCGCCACCTTTTCCAAACACATATTCCTTCTCTCCTGTAACTTTGCTTTCAAAGTATGACATGTTTTCAATAACACCGATTACTTGATGGTCTGTTTTGATAGCCATTGCACCCGCTCTAGCCGCAACGAAAGCAGCAGTTGGATGAGGGGTTGTTACGATAATTTCTTTACAGGATGGCAACATAGAGTGCACATCCAGTGCTACATCACCAGTCCCTGGAGGTAAGTCTAACAACAAGTAATCTAACTCTCCCCATTCTACTTCTGTAAAAAAGTTATTTAACATTTTTCCTAACATCGGGCCTCTCCAAATTACAGGAGAGTTGTCTTCTACAAAAAAGCCCATCGAAATAACGCTCACTCCTTTTCTTTCTACCGGAATGATTCGTTCTCCTCTTATTACAGGTCGTTTTGTAATTCCCATCATATCAGGAACACTAAATCCATAAATGTCTGCATCAATAAGCCCTACTTTTTTGCCAAGACGAGCTAACGCAATTGCTAAGTTAACAGATACCGTTGATTTACCGACTCCACCTTTACCACTCGCTATAGCAATGAATGTTGTTTTATTATTATTTAATAAGTTTGTTGTATTTTCTGTTGCCACTCCAAATTGAGCTAACGTTTCTTCTGGTAACTCGGAAAAACGAATCCCAACAGTCGTTGCCCCAGCGGATTTAAGTCCATCTACAATCATTGTTTGAAGCTGCATTTGCTCAGGAGTACCAGTTTTTGCGATTGCTACTTTTACACTCACATGATTTTTTTCCTCTTTTATTGAAATGTCCTCAATTGCGTTCAATTCTACTAGAGATTTATGTAAAAAAGGATCTTGAAGATTACCAAGTACTTCAATAACTTTGTCTTTTGTTATCACGTTGACCCCACCCTTATGTATTTTGAATTCGTTTACAATATTAGTATAACATATCGTTATTCTTTTGGAGAATAAAGAAACTCACACTTTCAAAGTATGATTTTATATAAAACAAATATAAGCCCGCTATTTAAGCGAGCTTGATTTTTACTATTCTGGTGCTTCTACTTCATTCGTATAATGGCGCATAATTCCGTTATAAATAGATGCCGCTAACGCTTTTTGATATTCTTCAGATCGTAATAGTTCTCGCTCGCTAGGATTGGATAAAAAACCAACTTCCACTAATGCACCTGGTATATTCGCATGCTTTAATAAATAAATTCCATTTATGGATTTTGCACTTCTATTTGTGTTTTCTAAGTTTTTTCTGAATTCGTCTTGAACAAATTTGGCAAGACGTTGGTTTTCTTCTATTGATCGATAATAAAATGTCTGGGCCCCCCGCCATTTTGGTGAAGGAATGGCATTAAGATGTATACTTAAAAAGAGATCCGCATCCGAATGGTTAATCATTTCCACTCTTTTTCGTAAGTCTTCCGCTTTTCTTCTACTATAGCCCCTTGTACCTTCACTTGCTAGGTCTACATCCTCTTCCCTTGTCATCATGACTAATGCACCTTGTTCTTGTAAAAAATCTTTTAAATATAAGGATACTTGGAGAGCAACGTCTTTTTCTAAAATATCTCCCCCTACCGCTCCACCGTCAGGGCCACCATGTCCAGGGTCTAAAATTATAATTTTCCCGGACAAAGGTAAATTCCATTGCTCCCACGTATCTTTGTTAAAAAATTGAAATTGAACGATATATATCAACAAAAGAGCTCCGGTAAGAAAAGCCCAAAACTGCCATTTTCTCATACATTCCCCTCCCGCATGTCCTCCTTACACTATATGGGACAAGGGGGGAGTTTATGATTATTAATGTAGTCTCATACGATATCTTTTTATGCTTTTTTCAAAACCATCTCTCCACCAATATAAAATAAACGATTCACATTTATAATAAAACGATTCGCATTCCATATCACTTTCACAAAATACTCCCCAATATAGAAAGTAATCGTATAAAGTATCAATTAAATATTTCTCTTCTCTATAGCATCTTGTTCGCACCTTTTCTTCATTCTCTCCTTGGTAACCAAACTTTCCATATGAGGCGCCTAACAAATACGCTTCAATTGCTACATCAAGACAACCTTCCTCCACCGCTTCGATAGGACGCCCATTCATCTTTAGTTGTGGTCCAAAAAACTCTCTTACCTTGTTTCTCAAGAGCTCTACTGAGATTTCACGAAGCATTTTCCGCTCATATTTCTGTTGCTTTTCTCTTCGCTTCTCTTTAAAGGTTGTGACTACATTCATTTTTCTCACCCTTTCATACAAATAGTGTTTAACCTGTAAACACACCTCATGCGTAGAAAGAATGAGTACGTTTTTCCAAGAAAGGAAATGTCCTTAGATTATATAAAATGACTTATTTATGCATTCTTGCTTTTTCCCAACGCTTAAATAAAGGGGGATCTAATTTTTCTAGTTGTTGTAAAAAAACTGTTAGATACCCCAATTTTTTTAATCCTCTATAAAGGTGAATAGGATAATCTGTTTTATATCTAAAAGCACTAACATGATCTATAACTTTGATATTTTGGTCATCCTTTACAAAAATATGCCTTAATCGAGCATCAATTCTATTGAACTTTATATGTTCTAAATCCTTCAGCATTAATACTAATTCTTTAGCAAGTTCTTTACTTAATACTTTTCTTTGCTTCAAATATACATCCAACGGTTTTCCTTCTATATATTCCATTACATTATAGTTTTGCCCTGTTTTATATAATTTAGGAAGATAGTTAGTTCCTGCTCCATGTTTTAATGCCTTCGCTTCTTCCCTAGCATCCCCACGCTTCTTATATATTTTAATACATGTGTCATGAGATAACTTGTACACTTTTCCTTCACTACCAGCACCTATACATTCGTTATTTTCCTTTATATAATCGATATTTACCTCTATAAATAAACCCTCCTTTTTATGCCAAAATATTTGATATATATTATGTAATTTATTGTAAATAAGTTCTCCTTATCTCCTACGCACTAATACAATTTTATTTCCTATAAAAGCCTTTTTTACTTTTCTATTCAACAATATTCACTTAGGTATTTATACAACATATAATAAAAAGCTCGCTATTTAAGCGAGCTTCCTATAAAATCTATCCATTACTGCAACTTCTTTCGTATGATGTTATTTTTGAGAGATTCTACCTTGCCTTCTAGTGAACACACTTTAATCCAATAACCTATTGATTTCCTTTCTTAACCCACTCCGCAACGGTAACCGTCCGTTTCGCCTGGTGTTTTACTGCCACTTGAACATCTTCAATCATTTTCCCATCTTGCCCAACTGTAACACTTGTCCCATATGGATTTCCACCTGCCCCAAAAAGAACTGGGTCTGTATATCCTGGAGCTGCAATAATAGCACCCCAATGCATCATAGAAGTGTACAATGAAAGTATAGTCGCTTCTTGTCCACCGTGTGGATTTTGTGCTGAAGTCATCGCACTAACAACCTTATTTACCGTTTTACCGCTAGCCCATAGTCCACCTAAAGTATCAATGAATTGCTTCATTTGAGACGGCATATTTCCAAAACGTGTCGGCACACTAAAGATAATTGCATCTGCCCATTCAATGTCATCAGCTGAGGCAACTGGAACGTCTTTCGTAGCTTCAACAGTCGATTTCCAAACTTCATTACCTTCAATGACTGATTGTGGTGCTAATTCTTGTACTTTTAATACTTTAACTTCAGCACCTGCTTCTTTCGCTCCTTCTTCTGCCCATTTTGCTAACTGATAATTAGTTCCGCCCATACTGTAGAATACAACCGCTAATTTTGCATTTGACATATTTTCTATCTCCTTTTACTCTCAAGTTTTATATTGTAGCCCAATTATCTTATTCCCATAATGAAGAAAGTTTATTATTATTTCTATCAAGCTTTGAGGATTTCATACTTTTTTATAGAAACAAAAAGGGTACCTCATTATAATTGAGATACCCTCTGAATGTATTGCCACCTTTTTAAGAAAAAAGCACGACGATCGCTTTTAAGGCCGTATTTCTTACGCTTCTTTATGTGTGCATATTATATGGAGAAAAGCGATGTTGCCCCTTTACCGTATACTTTTTATTTGCTCTTATAACCTTTAGGAAAGCGTGAAAACCACTTCCAAGCAGTTTCAATCATATCCTCCAATGAGTACTTTGGCTCCCACCCTAATTCTTTAGAAATCTTTTCTGAAGAGGAGATCAATTTGCTAGGGTCACCTTTTCGCTTTTGCTTATATAGTATAGTTGCTTCCTTACCGGTAACTTTTTCACACTTATTAATCACTTCTTTTACAGTAAACCCTTCTTCATTACCGACATTGTAAATTTTATTTATTGCCTTCTCTTTTTTTAGGCCTTCAAGTGCTAATATATGTGCATTCACTAAATCAGTAACATGGATATAATCACGAATACACGTACCGTCCACCGTATCATAATCATCGCCAAAAACACTAATATGTTCTGATCTGCCAAGTAAGTGAAAGAGTATATTTGGAATCAAATGTGTTTCAGGTTGATGGTCTTCACCAATTCTTCCAAAGTGATCTGCCCCAGCTGCGTTAAAATAGCGTAAAATTATATAGTTTAATCTATAAGCAATAGAAAAATCTTTAATAATTTGCTCAATCATTAATTTTGAATGACCGTAAGGATTAATTGGGGCTGTTAAAGTTGATTCATTTATTTTTTCTATATTAGGATTTCCATAAACTGCACAAGTTGAGGAAAAGATTAAGTTGGTAATCTGGTGCTTTCTCATCATTTTAAGTAATGATATCGTACCCGCTACATTATTTTCATAGTACTTCAAAGGTTCTGTTATTGATTCTCAAACATAACAATTGGCAGCAAAATGAATGACATTCGATATTGAATAATTTTCAAATATATTTGTTAATAAGTTTGTATCTTTCATATCACCTTTTGTAAAAATGGCTCTCTTATCAACGGCTTCAATATGTCCCGTAGAAAGATTATCTAATACAACCACATCATATTTATGATCAAGTAAACTTTTGACTGTATGACTACCAATATACCCTGCTCCACCTACTACCAATATCATAATTTCCCTCCACATTTAAAACTTTTATTCCATTATATTCATTTATCATTTTAATTAATGACTGCATTTACCCCGTGTCAAAGATATACGGAATTCATACATTATCTTAAGCAATAAATCGAGGGGAGAGTTTCTATGTTAGTTTCCATCGTTATGGCAGTTCATAATGGAGAACAGTATTTGAAAGATGCGATTGTAGGAATTTTGGAACAAACCTATAGTAATATCGAAGTTATTATTGTTAATGATGGCTCATCTGACAAAACAAAGGAAATTTTAGATAGAATAACTGATAAGCGAGTTCACGTTTTACATTTAAGAAGAAACAAAGGAGCAGCTATTGCACTTAATCTTGGAATTGATCATGCAAAAGGGAAATGGATTGCTATTCATGATGCTGATGATATCAGCTATCCTGAGCGAATTGAAGAACAAGTCAAACATATTAAAAATAATAAAAATTTAGTAGCGGTAGGTACATTTATAGAATGTATGGACAAAAAAAACAGAACACTACCACAAAATTTGGGTCGAAACAAATTTACGAGTCATAAAGAAATTCGTTCCTTACTCTATACGGGTTGTCCACTAACCCACGGTTCGGTAACGTTCCTAAAGTCAGCTTTTTATGAAGCTGGGAAATATAATCCTATGTATAAAATTGCATATGACTATGAATTATGGTGCCGTCTTATTAACATAGGGACAATTGAAAATATTCCAAAGGTTTTATATAAGTATAGAATTTATAAAGAATCTTTATCTCACAAAAACGACGAACTTACTTCTATAGAATTATTCACTTCTTTTTCAAAATTTCTATTAACGAATAATTTTTCTCATAAGAGTAAAAAGCCAACCTTTGTTTTAGTTGGAACGATAAATGGGTGTAATAAATTTATTCAAGCTACAAAAAAAAATGTAAGGGTTAGAAAAACGATTCCAATTAAAACAAAAAAGGCAAGCTCTGAAATTATTAACTATATTCAAAGCAAAGATATAGACGGAGTGATCGTACTAGGAAGGCCAAGAGATAAGAAAGACTTATTAAACGATTTAATAAATGCTGGTATGAAAAAAAATAAAAATTTATTTGATCTTTGGAGTGGAATATAACAATAAATTAAATTCCTTAAAAACTAGCAAGGGTGTCTAAAAGTTGACAGAAGCTTGAGTCACCCCTTTATTTTTGAAATCAAATTGGTTTAATACAATACAGCCATCAATCACAATGACTACTATTACACTTTAATAATTACTAAATCTACTTCTTGAGTTTTTCTATAAAAAACCTCCATAGCAAGGACCATGGTGTGACAAAATTATATACTCTTTTATTTAATAAAAAAGACTCTTTCCACCGAAGTGAAAAGAGTCTTGAAACGTAAATATATTAACGTTTTGAGAACTGAGGCGCGCGACGTGCACCTTTAAGACCGTATTTTTTACGCTCTTTCATACGTGCGTCACGAGTTAATAGACCTGCGCTTTTTAAAGTTGCGCGGTACTCAGGATCTGCTTGTAATAGTGCACGTGCGATACCGTGACGGATAGCACCAGCTTGACCAGTGTAACCTCCACCGTTTACGTTTACTAATACATCATAGTTTCCTACAGTTTCAGTAGCAGTTAATGGTTGCTTTACAACGTTACGTAAAGCTTCGAATGGAATATAGTTTTCAATGTCACGGTCGTTGATTACGATACGTCCGTTACCAGGTACTAAACGTACGCGAGCAACAGAGCTTTTACGACGACCAGTTCCGTAATATTGTACTTGTGCCAAAGTAATACCCTCCCTTTTTTATTATCCGCGAAGTTCGTAAACTTCCGGTTGTTGTGCTTGGTGTGGATGTTCGTTACCAGCATAAACGTGTAACTTTTTGAACATTTGACGTCCAAGACTTCCTTTTGGAAGCATTCCACGGATAGCAAGCTCTAACATTCTTTCAGAGTAGTTTGTACGCATTTCTAGAGCAGTTCTAGATTTTAAACCACCTGGATGTTGACTATGACGGTAATAAATTTTATCAGTTAATTTTTTACCAGTTAATTCGATTTTAGATGCATTAATTAGAATTACATGATCTCCAGTGTCTACGTTTGGAGTATATGTTGGTTTATGTTTACCACGTAAGATGGACGCTACTTCACTAGAAAGACGACCTAAAGTTTTACCTTCAGCGTCAATCACGTACCATTTACGATTTACTTCGCTAGCTTTCGCCATGTAAGTTGTACGCATTGTTTTCCCTCCTAAAAAAATAAAAACTTTTACTCTTATATTATTTCAACACGATGAAACTCTTCCGGGGCTTTATCGTGGGGCTGAAATACATACCATAGGATATCTTATAACTTTCTGGCTCTAATGTCAAGAAAATGTTACACCAGGATTAGTTGTCATTGTAAACAACATTCCATAAGTATAAACCATGCGCAGGTGCTGTTTTACCAGCCTGTTCACGATTTCCCTCTTTTAGAATAGTTGTTAGATTATTAGCATTTATTTTACCTCTTCCAACATCTAACAATGTACCTACAATGATTCGAACCATATTATATAAAAATCCATTGCCTACTACACGAAAAACAAGAACATTTTCTTCTTCATAAATGTCTAGTTCATAAATCGTCCGAACTTTATCTTCTATTTCTGTCTTACTAGAACAAAAACTAGTAAAATCGTGAGTTCCAATTAAATATTGTTTAGCCACTTCCATCGAAGCAATATTTAATTTAAACGGATAGAAATATGTGTAGTGACGTTGAAAAACATCTTGCCGCTCCCCAATCCATACTTTGTATCGATACTCTTTTTGAACTACAGAAAAACGAGCATGAAACGATGAAGGAACCTCTTCTACCGAGAGAATTCGAATATCTGCTGGTAGCTTCGTATGCATAGCATATGGCCATTTTTCAGGTGGTATGTGTAGATTCGTATCAAAATGAATTACTTGACCAGCAGCATGCACTCCCGCGTCTGTTCTCCCGGATGCATACACTTTTACTTTTGATCCTTTATGAAGCTGATTCAAAGCACTTTGGAGCTCTCCTTGAACAGTTCTTCCATTCGGTTGGATTTGATAACCTTCGAAATTTGTACCGTCGTATGCGATTGTTGACTTTAACCTTTTCATATTCATACTCCCATTATGTCCGAATAAAGATAAGGATAATCGTCAGAACTACTAATCCTATTAACATAACAGTGTCTTTTCCACCCCAATGTAACAATCGATATTTCGTTCTACCTTCCCCACCTTGATAGCCTCGTGCCTCCATCGCAATTGCTAGCTCCTCAGCACGCTTAAATGAACTAATAAATAGCGGGACAAGGAGCGGAACTAACGCCTTTACACGATCCTTTATAGGGCCTGAGGAAAAGTCGACACCTCTAGCACTTTGCGCCTTCATGATCTTGTCCGTTTCTTGTAGTAACGTTGGAATGAATCGTAAGGAAATTGACATCATTAACGAAAGTTCATGAACTGGTACTTTCCACTTTTTTAATGGCCCAAATAATGTTTCCATCCCATCCGTCACTTCAATTGGAGTCGTCGTTAACGTCAAAATCGTCGTAATAGTAATTAAATAAAGAAATCGTAAAGAAATAAAAATAGCTTGTCTAATTCCTTCTTCATAAATAGAAAGTGGCCCAATTTGGAATAAGAGCTCTCCACCTCTTGTTAAAAAAATATGGAAGACCATCGTAAACAATATAATCCATATTATCGGCTTTAGTCCTTTTAATATAAATGTGATCGGAATTTTTGTAAGTGCCGTAACGAATAAAACATACAGACCTAATATAAGATATGCCCACGTATTATTAGCAAGAAATACGATAAAAACAAATAAAAAAACTAGTATTAGTTTAGCTCTAGGATCCATTCGATGAACAAATGAGTCTTTAGGAACATATCTGCCAATAATTAGGTTATTTAACATCTGTATCCCCCTCTTTCAAAAGAGATACAACTATTTCTGTAGCATCACTTAATGTTAAAGCAACTTTTCCTGATTGCTTATTCAGCCTACTTTCTAACTCTTTTATAAAGCGAACGGTTTCTGGAACATCTAAGCCAAGCTGTTGCAACGTTTCATATTGCTCAAATATTTCTATCGGACTTCCTTGTAAAGCGATAGTCCCTTTACTCATTACGATAATTTGATCAGCATATTTTGCTGCATCTTCCATACTGTGTGTAACTAAAATGGTTGTCATCTCTTTTTGTTTATGCAATGAGTAAAATAAGTCCATTATCTCTTCTCGGCCTCTTGGATCAAGTCCTGCTGTTGGCTCGTCTAAAACTAATATTTCAGGCTCCATTGCTAAAACACCCGCAATTGCCACCCTTCTCATTTGACCACCACTTAAATCAAAAGGAGAAACTTCTAAATATTTTTCATCAAGCCCAACTAATCGAAGTGCTTCTCTAGCTTTTCTTTTCGCTTCTTTCTCTGATACACCAAAATTCATAGGACCGAAACAAATATCTTTTTCTACTGTTTCTTCAAAAAGCTGATGTTCTGGAAACTGAAAAACAATTCCAACTTTTTTCCTTAATGATTTAATTTTTTTTTCTTTTTCATTTGCGCTGATTTTATATTCTCCAATATGCAGAGAACCACTAGTCGGTTTTAATAAGGCGTTTAAATGCTGTAGTAATGTCGATTTCCCAGAACCAGTATGCCCGATAATTGCAGTATAACTATTAGAGAGGATCGTTGTATTTATATGATATAGAGCCCTTCGTTCAAAAGGGGTGTTTTTTTGATACGCATGTTCTAAATCCCTTATCGTAATTTCCATAGCTCTTCTATCAACCCTTCACTACTAATTACATCCCCGATACGTATGCCATGCTTTTCAAGCTTATCTCTAAGTTTCACAGCAAAAGGCAAATCTAACCCAATGTCCTTTAGTTGTTGCCCTAAACGAAAAATATCTTTAGGTGTTCCTTCTGCAAACACTTTTCCTTCATTTAACACATAAACACGATCAGCTAAGGCAGCTTCTTCTAAATCATGTGTAATGGATAATACAGTAATACCTAACTCATCCTTCAAACTTCGAAGCGTATTTATTACCTCTATTCTTCCCTGTGGGTCCAACATACTCGTAGCTTCGTCCAAAATAATGATAGAAGGCTGTAGTGCAATAATACCCGCTATCGCTACTCGTTGCTTCTGTCCTCCTGATAACTGATGAGGCTCCTGGTCAAAATACTGTTCCATCCCCACTTTATTAATGGCATGATGTACTCTAGTGACCATTTCATTACGAGGCACACCTAAATTTTCCAATCCAAATGCAACATCATCTTGAACAGTAGTCCCTACGAATTGATTATCCGGATTTTGAAAGACCATGCCAACTTTTTTCCTTATTTGCCATACTGTCTCTTCGGTTAATTCAATAGCATCAATAAAAACAGATCCAGATGTAGGCATTTGTAAACCGTTTAATATTTTTGCAAAAGTAGATTTTCCAGAACCGTTATGACCAACAATCGCAATCCATTCTCCACGTTCTATTTGCAAAGATAATTCGTGTATAGTTTGCTCTTCCTGGTTTGGATATTGAAATGAAAGATTTTCAACCGTTAAAATAGGATCTTTCATGATACCCCCTCCTCTCTGCTCTTCTATCTCATCTTAGTATACTTTCTCTCACTATAGAAAAAAAGCCCTTTCCTTACCTTTCGTCACCTACACTTACGATGCGAAACTACTTCAGAATGGGTTGTGAAAAAAGATAATATTAAAAAAATAAAGGGCTAGAATCAGTCATTACAACTGTCCGCCCTTCTATTTATGACTAATTATAATTAGACTAGTTCGATAATAACCATTGGTGCACCGTCTCCACGACGAGGTCCAAGCTTCATGATACGAGTGTATCCGCCTTGGCGCTCTTCATAGCGAGGAGCAATGTCACCGAATAATTTTTGTACTGCGTCTTGACCAGTTTCTTCGTTAGCAACTTCTTTACGAATGAAAGCAGCTGCTTGACGTCGAGCATGTAAATCTCCACGCTTACCAAGAGTGATCATCTTTTCAACTACAGAACGTAATTCTTTAGCACGAGCTTCAGTCGTTTCAATACGCTCGCTGATGATTAAATCAGTTGCTAAGTCGCGTAATAACGCTTTACGTTGAGCACTTGTACGTCCTAACTTTCTGTAACCCATCTTGAGGTCCCTCCTTTGTTGAAAGTATGGATAAGTTCAAACACATAAAGATGCCTAGTTTTCGTTACAAAAAACTAGTCATCTTTACGTAGGCCTAAACCAAGTTCTTCTAATTTATGCTTCACTTCTTCTAGTGATTTGCGACCTAAGTTACGAACTTTCATCATATCTTCTTCAGTTTTATTAGCAAGCTCTTGTACAGTATTAATTCCTGCACGTTTTAAACAGTTGTAAGAACGAACAGATAGATCTAGTTCTTCAATAGTCATTTCTAGAACTTTCTCTTTCTGATCTTCTTCTTTTTCAACCATAATTTCTGCATTTTGAGCTTCGTCCGTTAATCCAACAAATATGTTGAGATGTTCCGTTAAGATTTTAGCTCCAAGCGCAACTGCTTCTTGTGGTCCAATGCTACCATCAGTCCATACATCTAACGTAAGTTTATCGTAATTACTTACTTGACCTACACGAGTATTTTCTACAAAGTATGAAACACGAGAAACAGGAGTAAAAATAGAGTCAATTGGAATTACACCAATTGGTTGATCTTCACGTTTGTTTCCATCCGCTGGTACGTATCCACGTCCTCTTTTAGCAGTAAAGCGAATACGTAAGTGTGCGTCTTTTGCTAACGTCGCAATATGAAGGTCGGGATTAAGAATCTCAACGTCGCTGTCATGAGTAATATCTGCGGCAGTAACCGTTCCTTCACCTTGTACGTCAATTTCTAACGTTTTTTCTTCATCTGAATAGATTTTTAACGCTAGTTTTTTAACGTGCAAGATTATAGTAGTAACATCCTCTACGACGCCTTCAATTGTTGAGAACTCATGGAGTACACCATCTATTTGAATAGATGTAACAGCGGCACCAGGGAGTGAGGATAGTAGGATACGACGTAAGGAGTTACCCAAAGTAGTACCATATCCACGCTCAAGTGGTTCGACAACGAATTTACCGAAATTGGCGTCGTCGCTGATTTCAACCGTTTCGATTTTTGGTTTTTCGATTTCTAACATTCATAACCCTCCTTCAAAACGTCGAAACCCCGGAAAGACATTTTTATGTCTAACCGAAATTCCCATATGGTATGTCCCGAATGTGCACAACAACATTTAATATTATCTGTATGTTCTTTTTTTCTTTAACATAAGCCATTATTGCCAAAAATAAAAATTTTATACAGACAAATTAAACACGGCGACGTTTTGGTGGACGGCAACCGTTATGAGGTACAGGAGTTACGTCTCTAATAGCAGTTACTTCAAGACCAGCTGCTTGTAAAGCACGGATAGCTGCTTCACGACCAGCTCCAGGGCCTTTAACTGTAACTTCTAAGCTCTTTAAACCATGCTCCATAGCTGTTTTCGCAGCAGTTTCTGCAGCCATTTGAGAAGCAAACGGAGTTGATTTACGAGAACCTCTAAATCCAAGAGCACCAGCACTTGACCAAGAAAGTGCATTTCCATGTACGTCTGTGATTGTTACAATCGTATTGTTGAATGTAGAACGGATATGCGCAACACCAGTTTCAATATTCTTTTTCACACGGCGTTTACGAGTATTAGTTTTACGTGCCATAACTGAAATCTACCTCCTTACTTTATTATTTCTTTTTGTTCGCTACTGTACGACGTGGACCTTTACGAGTACGAGCGTTGTTCTTAGTGTTTTGACCACGAACAGGTAATCCACGACGATGACGTAATCCACGGTAACATCCGATTTCGATTAGACGTTTAATGTTAAGTGAAACTTCACGACGAAGGTCACCTTCTACTTTTAAACGATCCACAACATCACGGATTTTTCCAAGTTCTTCTTCTGTTAAATCACGAACGCGTGTATCTTCAGAAACACCAGCTTCTGCAAGTACTTTCGCTGCAGTCGTACGACCAATACCGAAAATATATGTTAAAGATACTACAACGCGTTTGTCACGTGGAATATCAACACCAGCAATACGTGCCATAATTGCGCACCTCCCTCAATAATTATCCTTGTTTTTGTTTATGTTTAGGGTTTTCACAGATAACCATAACTTTACCTTTTCTGCGGATAACTTTACATTTTTCGCAGATCGGCTTAACAGATGGTCTCACTTTCATCTTATATACCTCCTTGATAGTACGGAGTGCTGTAATAATTTATTTGAAACGATACGTAATTCTACCGCGAGTTAAATCATAAGGAGAAAGCTCTACTGTAACTTTATCACCAGGAAGTATTCGTATGAAGTGCATACGGATTTTTCCAGATACGTGAGCTAACACAGTATGGCCATTTTCCAATTCTACTTTAAACATCGCATTTGGTAAAGTCTCAAGAACCGTACCTTCTACTTCAATTACATCGTCTTTCGCCATTAATTAAGTTCTCCCTTCTTCAAATCAGTAACATGCTCATTGACAAAATTTAAGAGCGCAAAACGCAATTTGCTATTTGTCACACGACCTGTTTCCATAATACTGTTCTGAACTTCTGGAGACACGTAATCAAAAAATTCAAGGTGATGAATATTTTTCTTCTTAGGTCGGTCGAATTTTCGCTTATCTCCATCTGCCAGGACGACAAAACGTTCATCAAGAATTTTAACAACGAGAGCAAACTGACCTGAATCTCTGCCCTGTACAATCCTTACTAACTGTCCGACTTGTGGTAAAAAGTTCTGATTACTCATCTTCTTTCACCGACTAAGCTTTAGTTAGAATTTCGTAACCTGTTTCTGTAATCGCAATTGTATGTTCAAAGTGAGCACACATTTTACCGTCAACAGTTACAACTGTCCAGTTGTCTTCTAACGTTTTTACATAGCGAGAACCTGCATTCACCATCGGTTCAATCGCAAGTACCATTCCAGGTTTTAACCTTGGTCCTTTATTAGGAGGACCATAGTGTGGAATTTGAGGATCCTCATGTAAGTTTTGACCAACTCCATGACCAACATACTCTCTTACTATAGAAAAGTTATTTGCTTCTACAAAAGTTTGTATCGCATGAGAGATGTTTGAAAGTCTTACATTTGGTTTCGCTTCTTCCAAACCTTTAAACAATGATTCTTCCGTAACCTCTAATAAACGTTGGGTATCTTCAGAAATAGTTCCTACTGGATAAGTCCAAGCAGAATCTCCATGATAGCCGTTTAATTTTGCACCAATGTCAACGCTAATGATGTCACCATCTTTTAGAACTCGGTTACCCGGTATTCCATGAACCAGTTCTTCGTTTACAGAAGCACAAATACTACCCGTAAATCCATTATACCCTTTGAACGAAGGTGTTGCATTATGACTCCTAATGAAGTCTTCTGCAATTTTATCAAGCTGCTTCGTCGTAACGCCGGGAACAATGTGTTTTTTTAGTTCTTGATGCGTTAACGCAACTATTTTACCTGCTTCCTTCATGATTTCAATCTCACGAGGAGTTTTACAGATAATCATTACGCGCGTCCTCCAAGCAACTCAGTTATATCAGAGAATACTATGTCGATTGCTTGCTGACCGTCAATATTTCGCAAATATCCTTTAGACTCATAAAAATCTAACAAAGGTTTTGCTTGTTTAATGTTTACCTCTAAACGGTTACCAACTGTTTCTGCATTATCATCAGCACGTTGATATAATTCACCGCCACACTTGTCACAAACACCTTCATTTGCAGGAGGGTTGAAAACTAAGTGGTAAGTGGATCCACATTCTTTACAAATACGTCTTCCTGTTAAACGTTCTAATAATATGCTTTGATCTACATCTATATTAATAACATAATCAAGTGTACGACCAAGCTGATTCATTAGTTCCTCTAGCGCTTCTGCTTGAGGTACTGTTCTAGGGAAACCGTCTAGTAAGAATCCGTTTTGACAATCTTCTTTTTCCAGTCTTTCACGAACGATACCGATCGTTACTTCATCTGGGACAAGTTGTCCTTGATCCATAAAAGATTTAGCCTTAAGGCCTAGTTCAGTTTCTTCCTTCATTGCAGCCCTAAACATATCTCCGGTAGAAATATGAGGGATATTATATTTTTCGACAATACGTTCTGCTTGAGTACCTTTACCGGCACCAGGAAGTCCCATAAGAACTAAATTCATTCTTTTGCCCCCTCAATATCTGATGAAGCAGTGGGATAATTGATATCCCATCACTTCATTATTTAATAAATCCTTTATAATGACGCTTAACTAACTGACTCTCCAATTGTTTCATCGTATCTAGGGCAACCCCAACAACGATAAGCAAGCCAGTTCCACCTATTTGTACAGCAGGTGGTAGTTTAGCTAAATCCATAAAGATTACAGGAAGGATAGAAATGACTGCTAGGAAAAGAGCCCCAACGAACGTTAATCGATAGATAATTGTTGTTAAATACTCTTGTGTATTTAAACCAGGACGAATTCCTGGGATATATCCACCTTGTTTTTTCAAGTTATCTGCCATTTGTTCAGGATTAGACTGTACAAATGTGTAGAAATACGTAAAGGCAATAATTAATGCTACATATATTACCATACCAATCGGTTGAGTATAATCAAATACCGTTTGAATCCATTCAGTCGTACTATTAGTACCAAAGAAAGATGCAATTGTTGGTGGAGTGATAATAAATGAAACTGCAAAGATTACAGGAATAACTCCCGCAGCATTAACTTTTAACGGTAAATGTGATGTTTGCCCTCCAACAGGATTACGACCAGAATTACCTTTCGCATATTGGATCGGAATCTTTCGTAATGCTTGTTGAATAAAGATAACACCGACAATAACTGCTAATATTGCTAAAACGATTAAAGCAACAATAACAAGGTTTAGGAATAATTGGTCTCCTGCGCCTTCTATTAATTGTGCATAAACTTGGTTAGCGCCATTAGGGATGGCTGCAACGATACCAGCGAAAATTAAAATGGAAATACCATTACCAACACCATGGGCTGTGATTTGTTCACCAAGCCACATTAAAAATGCTGTTCCTGCTGTTAATACAATTGCAATCGTTACATACGTCGTAAACGATGGATTCATAATTAGTTGGCCACCCATTAAATTATTAAATCCAATCGACATCCCGATACCTTGGATAAAGGCAAGGACGATTGTAAAGTATCTAGTGAATTGAGCTAGCTTTCTTCGGCCAACTTCACCTTGCTTAGACCATTCCGTAAATTTAGGTACAACATCCATTTGTAGTAATTGTACTATGATAGATGCAGTAATATACGGCATGACACCCATTGCAAAGATGGAGAAATTCTCTAACGCTCCTCCACCAAATGTATTCAAAATACCAAATACATTAAATTCATCACTGAATCTTAATACTTCACGTTCTACACCAGGTACTGGAATGAACGTCCCGATACGAAATATTACTAACATAATTAGGGTGAACAAAATTTTGTTTCTAATGTCACCCACACGCATAAAATTGGAGAATGTCTGGAACATTAAATCACCTCTACAGTTCCGCCAGCTGCTTCGATTGCTTCTTTGGCTGAAGAGGAAAACTTATGTGCACGAACAGTTAGCTTTTTATCGATTTTACCGTTACCTAATACTTTTAAACCTGCGTTTAACTTACTTACTACACCAGTTTCAATAAGTAATTCAGGTGTTACTTCAGTACCTTCTTCAAATCGATTTAACGCTTCAAGGTTTACGATTGCAAACTCTTTGCGGTTGATGTTCGTAAATCCACGCTTTGGTAGACGTTGGAATAGAGGTGTTTGACCACCTTCAAATCCAGGACGAACGCCACCACCCGAACGAGCGTTTTGACCTTTGTGTCCTTTACCAGAAGTTTTACCGTTACCAGAACCTGTACCGCGACCTACACGATTACGCTCTTTACGGGAACCTTCTGCTGGTTTTAACTCATGAAGTTTCATTGTGGCACCTCCTTATTATGAAAACTTATTTTTACTGCTCTTTTACAGTTACAAGATGAGCTACCTTGTTAATCATACCGCGGATAGCTGCATTATCCTCATGAACTACAGTTTGATGTAGTTTTTTAAGTCCAAGTGTTTCCACAGTAGTACGTTGATCTTGTGGACGACCAATAACACTGCGAGTGAGGGTGATTTCTAATTTGTTTGCCATTGTTTTTCCCTCCTTATCCTAACAGTTCTTCTACCGTTTTACCACGCAATTTAGCAACGTCCTCTGCACGTTTTAATTGCTTTAATCCGTTTACTGTAGCACGAATCATGTTAATTGGTGTGTTAGATCCTAAAGATTTAGATAAGATGTCTTGAACTCCAGCTAACTCAAGTACCGCACGAACCGGTCCACCAGCGATAACCCCAGTACCTTCTGAAGCAGGTTTTAATAGGATTTCACCAGAACCAAATTGTCCTAATACTTGATGTGGAATAGTAGTACCAACGATAGGTACAGCTACTAAGTTTTTCTTCGCATCTTCGATTGCTTTACGAATTGCATCAGGTACCTCTTGTGCTTTACCAGTACCGAAGCCAACATTACCGTTTTTGTCACCTACTACTACAAGAGCAGCAAAGCGGAAACGACGTCCACCTTTTACAACTTTCGCAACGCGGTTAACAGTAACAACGCGTTCTTCAAGTTCTAATTTATTTGCATCAATACGACTCATCAGTGTCCCTCCTTTGTCGATTAAAATTCTAGTCCAGCTTCACGTGCAGCATCTGCTAATGCTTTCACACGTCCATGATATAAATATCCTCCGCGGTCAAATACTACGGATTTAATTCCTTTTTCTACAGCGCGTTTTGCAACAAGTTCTCCAACTTTTTGAGCAGCTTCTACGTTTCCACCGTTCTCAAGAGAAAGCTCTTTATCTACAGAAGATGCACTAACGATCGTTACAGAGTTAGTATCATCAATTAATTGTGCATAAATGTGCTGATTTGAACGGAATACATTCAAACGCGGACGAGTAGCTGTTCCTGATAATTTTGAACGAACACGAGCATGTCTTTTCTTACGAGTAGAATTTTTATCAGGCTTAGTAATCATCGAGCAGTCACTCCTTTCTTCTCATTATGCTGTATTACTTCGCAGTTTTACCTTCTTTACGACGTACATATTCACCTTCGTAACGAATTCCTTTACCTTTGTAAGGCTCAGGTGGACGAACATCACGAATGTTTGCTGCTAAAGCACCAACGCGTTCTTTGTCGATTCCTTTAACAACGATTTTTGTATTAGCAGGAACTTCAACTTCAATTCCTTGTTCTGGAGTAATTTCTACAGGATGAGAATATCCTACGTTAAGAACTAGTTTGTTACCTTGTTTTTGAGCACGGTAACCTACCCCGATAAGTTCTAATCCTCTTTCAAAACCTTTAGATACACCTTCAACCATGTTCGCTAATAGAGCACGAGTTGTTCCGTGTAATGCACGGTGTTCTTTGTTGTCAGTTGGACGAGTAACAGTGATTACGTTCTCTTCAACATTGATAACCATATCTTCGCTGAAAGTACGAGTTAATTCACCTTTAGGTCCTTTTACTGTAACAGTGTTGTTGTTGTTAGTGATTGTAACACCACTTGGTAGTTCAATTAGTTTTTTACCTACACGTGACATAGAGTTACACCTCCGTTCATTTCAAAAATTATTACCAAACGTATGCTAATACTTCTCCACCAGTTTGCTTTTGACGAGCTTCTTTGTCAGAAATTACACCTTGAGAAGTAGAGATGATCGCAATACCTAATCCGTTAAGTACACGAGGTACTTCGTCAGCTTTTGCATATACACGTAAACCTGGTTTACTAATACGCTTTAAGCCTGTGATTACACGCTCATTGTTCGCACCATATTTTAAGAAAATGCGAATGATACCTTGTTTGTTATCCTCAATATATTCAACATCACGAATGAAACCTTCACGTTTTAAGATTTCAGCTACTTCTTTTTTGATTTTAGAAGCAGGAATTTCAAGCTTCTCATGACGTACTGTATTCGCATTGCGGATGCGAGTAAGCATATCTGCAATAGGATCTGTCATAACCATTAATTTTACCTCCTTCCCTAATTTCGGGTTTTACCAACTTGCTTTTTTCACGCCAGGAATTTGGCCTTTATAAGCTAATTCACGGAAACAAATACGGCAAAGCTTAAATTTACGAAGTACAGAGTGTGGACGTCCGCATCTCTCGCAACGTGTGTAAGCTTGCACTGCATGTTTAGGTGTACGCTTTTGTTTCGCAATCATTGATTTTTTAGCCACATTTTCGCCTCCCTTTTACCAGTCAATGGTATTATTTTTGGAATGGCATACCGAATGAAGATAATAGCTCACGAGCTTCTTCATCTGTGTTAGCAGTCGTAACGATAACGATATCCATACCACGCACTTTACTAATTTTATCGTAGTCAATTTCAGGGAAGATAAGCTGTTCTTTTACACCCAAAGTGTAGTTTCCACGACCGTCGAATGACTTTTTAGAAATACCACGGAAGTCACGCACACGTGGTAAAGAAACAGATACTAACTTATCTAAGAATTCGTACATACGCTCACCGCGTAATGTAACCTTTGCACCGATAGGCATTCCTTCACGAAGACGGAAACCAGCGATAGATTTTTTTGCTCTTGTTACAACAGGTTTTTGACCAGTGATTAAGCCTAGCTCTTCAACCGCGTTATCTAACGCTTTTGCGTTAGCAACCGCATCACCGACTCCCATGTTGATAACGATCTTTTCAAGTTTTGGAGCTTGCATTACAGATTTATAGTTAAACTTGCTCACTAGAGCAGGAACGATTTCTTGTTGATATTTTTCTTTTAGGCGGTTCATCTAAAGTACCTCCTTTCTTTACTGTCTATTTATCTAATTGTTCACCAGATTCTTTTGCAACACGTACTTTTTTACCGTCTACTACCTTATAACCAACACGAGTTGGTACACCTGTTTTAGGGTCTAAAGGCATAACGTTTGATACATGAATAGGTGCCTCATGGCTAATGATTCCACCTTGTGGGTTTGCTTGGGAAGGTTTAGCGTGTTTTTTCACGATGTTTACACCTTCAACAAGTACTCTGTCTTTTTTAGGGAAAGCCTGTAGGATTACACCTTGCTTACCTTTATCTTTTCCAGAGATAACTTGAACTTTATCACCTTTTTTTACATGCATCTTTTTGCACCTCCTTAGGAAACAAAACTTTATCTTATTAAATAACTTCTGGAGCTAAAGAAACGATCTTCATGTAGTTGCTATCACGTAATTCACGAGCAACAGGTCCGAAGATACGAGTTCCGCGTGGACTCTTGTCATCCTTGATAATTACACATGCATTCTCATCAAAACGAATATAAGAACCATCAGTACGTCGAACTCCACGTTTTGTACGTACAACTACAGCTTTTACAATGTCACCTTTTTTAACAACGCCTCCTGGTGTTGCTTGTTTCACTGTACAAACGATAACATCACCAATATTTGCATAGCGACGTCCAGTTCCACCTAGAACTTTAATTGCAAGTACTTCACGAGCGCCAGAGTTGTCAGCAACTTTCAAACGACTTTCTTGTTGAATCATACATGGTACCTCCCTTCGGAATGTTTATATCCGAACTTTATATAATTATATAATTACTGCTTTTTCTACAACCTCTACTAAACGGAAACGTTTTGTCGCCGATAACGGACGAGTCTCCATGATTTTAACGATATCGCCAGTTTTAGCTAGACCGTTTTCATCATGCGCTTTGTACTTTTTAGAGTACTTTACACGTTTACCATATAGTGGGTGAGTTTTGTAAGTCTCTACTAACACTGTAATTGTTTTGTCCATTTTATCAGAAACAACACGTCCAGTGTAAACCTTACGTTGGTTACGTTCACTCATTCCCGCGAACCTCCTCTTCATTATTTATTAGAAGCGATCTCTCTCTCGCGAATAACAGTTTTCATACGAGCGATTGACTTACGTACTTCGCGAATACGAGTAGTGTTTTCTAATTGACCAGTCGCTAATTGAAAGCGTAGGTTGAATAATTCTTCTTTTAATGATTTAACTTTTTGTTCGATCTCAGCAGTGGTTAAATCACGGATTTCATTAGCCTTCATTAGATTCACCACCAATTTCTTCACGTTTTACGAATTTACATTTAACAGGTAGTTTATGTGCTGCAAGACGAAGTGCTTCGCGTGCAACTTCTTCAGATACACCAGAAATTTCGAACATAACCTTTCCTGGTTTTACAACAGCTACCCAACCTTCAGGAGCACCTTTACCGGAACCCATACGTACTTCAAGAGGTTTTGCAGTATATGGTTTTGAAGGGAAAATTTTAATCCAAACTTTACCGCCACGTTTCATGTAACGAGTCATCGCACGACGTGCAGCCTCGATTTGACGGTTTGTAATCCAAGAAGCTTCAGTTGATTGTAAACCGAACTCACCGAAGTGAACTTCTGTACCGCCTTTAGCTTTACCGCGCATTTTTCCACGGTGTTCGCGACGATATTTAACGCGTTTAGGCATTAACATAATTATTTTCCTCCTTCCTCAGTGTTCTTCTTTGTAGGAAGGACCTCTCCACGATAAATCCATACTTTCACACCTAATTTACCATAAGTTGTATCAGCTTCAGCTGTACCATAGTCGATATCAGCGCGAAGTGTATGAAGTGGAACAGTACCTTCACTGTATTGTTCAGAACGAGCAATGTCTGCTCCTCCTAGACGACCAGAAACCATTGTTCTAATCCCTTTTGCTCCTGCACGCATAGCACGTTGGATTGATTGCTTTTGCGCACGACGGAATGAAACGCGGTTTTCTAACTGACGAGCAATGTTATCAGCAACTAACTTTGCATCTAAATCAGCTCTCTTAACCTCCATAATGTTGATGTGTACACGTTTACCAGTTAACTGGTTTAAAGCTTTACGTAAAGCTTCAACTTCTGTACCACCCTTACCAATTACCATACCAGGTTTAGCAGTATGAACTGTGATGTTTAAACGGTTAGCCGCACGTTCGATTTCTACTTTAGAAACAGAAGCGTCGCTTAAGCGTTTTGTGATATATTCGCGTACTTTGATATCTTCATGTAAAAGATTAGCATAATCTTTTCCAGCGTACCATTTAGATTCCCAATCGCGAATGATCCCGACACGAAGACCGACTGGATTTACCTTTTGACCCACAGCTTATCCCTCCTTCTTTTCTGATACCACGATAGTGATGTGGCTAGTGCGTTTATTAATTTGGCTTGCGCGACCCATAGCGCGTGGACGGAATCTCTTTAATGTTGGACCTTCGTCAACGAATGCTTGAGAAACAACTAGGTTGTTAGCGTCCATTTCATAGTTATGTTCTGCGTTTGCGATAGCAGATTTTAGAACCTTTTCGATAATTGGAGAAGCTGCTTTCGGTGTTAAAGTTAAGATAGAAATAGCTTCACCAACTTGCTTACCTCGAATTAAATCCATTACTAGGCGTGCTTTACGAGGAGCAATACGAACTGTTCTTGCAACAGCTTTTGCTTGCATGTAAATGCCTCCCCTCTAATTAACGTTTAGTTTTCTTATCATCATTTGCATGACCTTTGTAAGTACGACTTGGAGCGAATTCACCAAGTTTGTGACCTACCATATCTTCAGTTACATATACCGGTACATGTTTACGGCCATCATATACTGCAATCGTATGACCAATAAATTGCGGGAAAATAGTAGAACGACGAGACCAAGTTTTTACAACCTGCTTGGATTCAGTTTCATTTAACTTTTCTACTTTTTTCATTAAATGATCATCTACAAAAGGCCCTTTTTTTAAGCTGCGACCCATTTGGAAACCTCCCTTCGTGATTGCTCTACGGTTCCTATGAACCGTAGTACAACCCCGTTATTTTTTACGACGACGAACGATAAATTTATCAGACTTGTTTTTCTTCTTACGAGTTTTGTAACCAAGAGTTGGTTTACCCCAAGGTGTCATAGGTGACTTACGTCCGATTGGAGAACGTCCCTCACCACCACCGTGTGGATGGTCGTTAGGGTTCATTACAGAACCACGTACAGTTGGACGAATACCTAACCAACGAGAACGTCCAGCTTTACCAATGTTGATAAGTTCATGTTGCTCGTTACCTACTTGACCTACAGTAGCACGACAAGTAGCTAAGATCATACGAACCTCACCAGAATTTAAACGTACTAATACGTATTTTCCTTCTTTACCAAGTACTTGTGCAGATGTACCTGCAGAGCGAACTAATTGTCCACCTTTACCTGGTTTTAATTCGATATTATGAATCACCGTACCAACTGGAATGTTGATTAATGGTAATGCATTACCTACTTTAATATCTGCCTCTGGACCAGCCATTACTTCTAAACCTACTTTTAAATTTTTCGGAGCTAGAATGTAACGTTTTTCTCCATCAGCATAATGAATTAACGCGATGTTTGCAGAACGGTTTGGATCATACTCGATTGTAGCAACGCGTCCTGGTATACCATCTTTATCGCGTTTGAAATCGATGACGCGGTATTGACGTTTATGTCCACCACCTTGGTGACGAACTGTCATTTTACCTTGATTATTACGACCACCTTTTCTCTTAATTGGTTGAAGTAGAGACTTTTCTGGTTTGTCAGTTGTAATCTCAGCAAAATCAGAAACTGTCATTCCACGACGACCGTTAGAGGTTGGTTTGTATTTTTTAATCGCCATCATGTTTCCCTCCTTTTTCGTAAATTTATGAATTATACCTCGAAGAACTCGATTGGTTCACTATCTTTAGTAAGTGTTACAACTGCTTTTCTACGACGGTTAGTTAATCCGCTGTAACGACCTACACGACGGAATTTCCCTTTGTAGTTCATGATGTTAACTTTTTCAACTTTTACGCCAAAGACAGCTTCAACAGCGTCTTTTACTTCAGTTTTATTAGCTTTAACATCTACTTCAAAAGTGTATTTCATCTCTGTCATTAAGTCAGTAGAACGCTCAGTGATAACGGGGCGCTTAAGAACATCACGATGATCTCTCATTATGAAAGCACCTCCTCTAATTTTTGAACAGCGTCTTTCGTAAAGATTACTTTGTCATGGTTCACAACATCAAGCACGTTTACACCATTCGCAGCAATCACTGTAACTCCTGGAATATTACGCGCAGATAGAACAACGTTTTCGTTGTCATCACCAGTAACGATTAATGCTTTACGAGTGATATCAAGGTTTGATAAGACACCCTTCATATCTTTTGTTTTTGGTGCATCAAATGCTAAACCTTCTAATACTAATACTTCGTTTTCTTTAACTTTAGATGATAAAGCTGATTTGATAGCTAAACGACGTACTTTTTTAGGTAATTTATAGCTGTAGCTTCTTGGAGTTGGACCGAATACGATACCACCACCACGCCATTGTGGAGATCTAATAGATCCTTGACGTGCACGACCAGTACCTTTTTGGCGCCAAGGCTTACGTCCACCGCCTGCTACTTCTGAACGACCTTTTACTTTATGAGTTCCTTGACGTAATGAAGCACGTTGCATCATGATAGCATCAAAGATAACACTGTTATTTGGTTCGATACCGAATACAGCATCATTTAACTCGATTTCACCAACTTGAGAGCCAGTTTGGTTAAATAATGATACTTTAGGCATTTACAGTTCCTCCTTTCCTACACAATTACTTCGCTTTAACAGCAGTTTTAACTGTAACTAATGCTTTTTTAGGACCTGGTACATTACCTTTTACTAAAAGTAAGTTACGCTCAGCGTCCACACTAACGATTTCTAAATTTTGAATAGTAATACGATCTCCACCCATACGTCCTGGTAATAGTTTACCTTTGAAAACGCGGTTAGGAGCTACAGGACCCATTGATCCTGGACGACGATGGTAACGAGAACCGTGGGACATAGGTCCACGAGATTGTCCGTGACGCTTAATAGCACCTTGGAAACCTTTACCTTTAGAAATTCCTGTTACATCTACCACATCGCCTTTTGCGAATACATCTACTTTGACTTCTTGACCAACTTCGTATTCTTCTAAGGTAACTCCATTAATTTCACGAATGAAGCGCTTAGGTGCAGTGTTTGCTTTTGTAGCATGACCTTTTTCAGGTTTGTTCGCTAATTTTTCACGCTTATCATCAAAACCTAATTGGATAGCTTCGTATCCATCAGTCTCAACTGTTTTCTTTTGAAGCACTACGTTTGGAGCAGCTTCGATTACAGTTACAGGGATAAGATCGCCGTTTTCAGCAAAAACTTGAGTCATACCGATTTTTCTTCCTAAGATTCCTTTGGTCATGAGTCACACCTCCATTATAAGTATTATTTATTTCATTAAAGTTTAATTTCAATGTCTACACCAGACGGTAAGTCCAAACGCATTAAAGAATCAACCGTTTGTGGTGTTGGGTTTACGATATCGATTAAACGCTTATGCGTACGCATCTCGAATTGTTCACGAGAATCTTTGTACTTGTGTACAGCACGCAAGATTGTGTAAACAGATCTTTCAGTTGGAAGTGGAATCGGTCCAGATACAGCAGCACCAGAACGTTTTGCAGTTTCCACGATTTTCTCAGCTGATTGATCAAGAATTCTGTGATCATAAGCTTTTAAACGAATGCGAATTTTTTCTTTTGCCATTATTTTCCCTCCTTCTTTCGCCTATTTACTCATAGACATTCTCCGCGGAAATTAACCTGAGACACTCGCCATGGCAAAGCGGCCGGGTGTGTCAGCAACCTTCCGTTTCATCGCAAGTCAAAGACCAACATTATTTATTATACATAACTATAATATATAATGCAAATGTTTTTTTGTGTATCTGTGAGCACTTAACTATTATAACTAGTTACTATTAAGATTGCAATAAAAGTTATGCATTCTACTACTAATCAGTTATTACCAATTAATTGTTTAATGATTCCACCCAAACATATTTTTCTCTCTATTAATATAGAAGAAACTAGTCGTTATATAACGTCGGCATTGAGGAAGAATACTTACTTTGCAGTATCTGTCTCCTAGAAAACTGCTAATGTTAGTAAAGGGAGCTTGATAGGACTCGGACCTGGAATGTAGTATATATAGTTGATTTAATTATAAACTGTTTAAATAATAGTAAAACATATAAAAAAGCTGGTATGTTTACACATACCAGCTTTTAATCTGTAAAATTACTCTTGAATAGTTGCTACTACTCCAGCACCTACAGTACGTCCACCTTCACGGATAGAGAACTTAGTTCCTTCTTCGATCGCGATTGGAGCGATTAGTTCAACAGTCATTTCGATGTTGTCACCAGGCATAACCATTTCTACACCTTCAGGAAGGTTACAGATACCAGTTACGTCAGTTGTACGGAAGTAGAACTGAGGGCGGTAGTTAGAGAAGAATGGAGTATGACGTCCACCCTCTTCTTTAGATAGTACGTAAACCTCAGCTTTAAATTTTGTATGTGGAGTGATAGTACCAGGCTTAGCTAATACTTGGCCACGTTGGATATCGTCACGAGCTACTCCACGAAGAAGTGCACCGATGTTGTCTCCAGCTTCAGCATAGTCAAGAAGCTTACGGAACATCTCTACTCCAGTTACAGTTGTTGATTTTGGCTCTTCAGTTAAACCGATGATGTCGATAACGTCACCAACTTTAACTTGTCCACGCTCAACACGTCCAGTTGCAACTGTTCCACGACCAGTGATCGAGAATACATCCTCAACAGGCATCATGAAAGGCTTATCAGTGTCACGTGTTGGAGTTGGAATATACTCATCAACAGCGTTCATTAGTTCGATAATTTTTTCTTCCCACTCAGCTTCTCCTTCAAGAGCTTTAAGAGCAGAACCTTTAATTACAGGAATGTCGTCTCCAGGGAAATCGTACTCAGAAAGTAAGTCACGTACTTCCATTTCAACTAGTTCTAATAATTCTTCGTCGTCTACCATATCACACTTGTTCATGAATACAACAAGGTAAGGTACACCTACTTGACGAGATAAAAGAATGTGCTCACGAGTTTGTGGCATTGGACCATCAGCAGCAGATACTACTAGGATACCACCGTCCATTTGAGCAGCACCAGTGATCATGTTTTTAACGTAGTCAGCATGTCCTGGGCAGTCAACGTGTGCATAGTGACGAGTGTCAGTTTCGTACTCAACGTGAGAAGTTGAGATAGTGATTCCACGCTCTTTTTCTTCAGGAGCTGCGTCAATCATATCATAACCCATTGCTGCACCTTTACCACTGCGCTTTGCAAGTACAGTTGTGATAGCAGCTGTTAAAGTTGTTTTACCATGGTCAACGTGTCCAATTGTACCGATATTGGCATGCGTCTTGGAACGGTCGAATTTTTCTTTAGCCATTCGTAATTCCTCCTTAATTTACAATAAAAGTTTTTATTTATATGAGATGCTAGAAAGCGAATCTCACTTTATAGCCTACATAATTATTTATAAAGGATGATAACTATAAAATCAATTATTCACCTTTATTTTTTTTGATAATTTCTTCTGAGATCGACTTAGGTACTTCTTCATAATGGTCGAAATGCATTGTGAACACACCGCGTCCTTGTGTATTAGAACGTAATGATGTAGCATAACCGAACATTTCAGAAAGTGGAACCATTGCACGAACTACTTGAGCGTTACCACGAGCTTCCATACCTTCTACACGTCCACGACGAGCAGTGATACCACCCATGATATCTCCCATATATTCTTCTGGTGTTACTACTTCAACTTTCATAACTGGCTCTAAGATTACTGGGTTACATTTAGAAACTGCGTTTTTAAGAGCTAAAGAAGCAGCAATTTTAAACGCCATCTCACTAGAGTCAACATCATGGTAAGATCCATCTACTAGAGCAGCTTTCACATCGATTAATGGGTAACCAGCAAGAACACCGTTAGCCATAGCATCTTCAAGACCAGCTTGAACTGCAGGAACGTATTCACGTGGAACTACACCACCAACGATTTTGTTTTCGAATTCAAAACCTTTACCTTCTTCGTTTGGTTCGAATTCAATCCATACATGTCCGAATTGACCACGACCACCAGATTGACGAGCGAATTTACCTTCAACTTTAGCAGATGCACGGAACGTTTCGCGGTAAGCAACTTGTGGAGCACCCACATTAGCTTCTACCTTGAATTCACGTTTCATACGGTCTACTAAAATGTCTAAGTGAAGTTCACCCATACCAGCGATAATTGTTTGACCTGTTTCAGGGTCAGTATGTGCGCGGAATGTTGGATCTTCTTCTTGTAATTTTTGCAACGCTGTAGTCATTTTGTCTTGGTCTGCTTTAGATTTAGGTTCAACAGACAACTGAATTACCGGCTCTGGGAATTCCATAGACTCTAGAATTACTAGGTTTTTGTCATCACATAGAGTGTCACCAGTTGTTGTATCTTTTAAACCAACTGCAGCCGCGATATCTCCAGAATATACAATGGAGATTTCTTCACGAGTGTTTGCGTGCATTTGTAGGATACGACCTACACGTTCACGTTTACCTTTTGTAGAGTTGATAACATAAGATCCAGAGTTTAATGTACCGGAGTACACACGGAAGAATGTTAATTTCCCTACATATGGGTCAGTCATAACTTTGAATGCTAGTGCAGCGAATGGAGCGTCGTCACTAGACTCACGAATTACTTCTTCTTCTGTATCAGGAATAATACCTTTAATAGCAGGTACATCAGTTGGTGCTGGTAAGTAATCGATAACTGCATCCAACATTAATTGTACACCTTTATTTTTGAAGGCAGAACCACAAATTACTGGATAGAATTCAACATTTACTGTACCTTTACGGATAGCAGCTTTGATTTCATCTATTGTTAGTTCTTCACCTTCTAGGTATTTCATCATTAATTCTTCATCAAGCTCAGCAACCGCTTCGATTAAACTATTGCGGTATTCTTCTGCTTGCTCTTTGTATTCTTCAGGGATTTCACGAGCCTCAGTACGAGTCCCTTGATCATCCTCATAGTAATACGCAACATTTTCTACTAGATCAATAATACCGTTGAACTGATCTTCTGCACCAATTGGTAATTGGATTGGGTGAGCGTTCGCTTGTAAACGATCATGTATTGTACCTACAGAGTATAAGAAATCCGCACCAATTTTGTCCATTTTGTTTACAAATACGATACGTGGTACTCCGTAAGTTGTTGCTTGACGCCAAACAGTTTCTGTTTGTGGCTCAACTCCAGATTGCGCATCTAGAACTGCAACCGCACCATCAAGTACACGTAGTGAACGCTCAACTTCAACTGTGAAGTCTACGTGTCCAGGAGTGTCAATGATGTTTACGCGGTGGCCTTTCCATTGAGCTGTTGTAGCAGCAGATGTAATCGTGATTCCACGTTCTTGCTCCTGCTCCATCCAGTCCATTTGAGAAGCACCTTCATGAGTTTCACCAATTTTATGGATACGTCCAGTGTAGAATAAAACACGCTCAGTTGTAGTTGTTTTACCAGCATCGATGTGAGCCATGATACCGATATTACGTGTTTTTTCTAAGGAGAACTCTCTTGCCATTGGGTATTTCTCCTTCCTATAGTAAGTATAGATTTTATTATTTTATACCTAAAGCTGTTAGGCGGATTGCACGTAACAGCTTTAAGTTTGTATGTGATCTTACCAGCGGTAGTGAGCAAACGCTTTGTTTGCTTCTGCCATTTTATGCATGTCTTCACGTTTCTTAACGGAAGCACCTGTGTTGTTTGCAGCATCTAGGATTTCGTTAGCTAAACGCTCTTCCATCGTTTTTTCTCCACGAAGACGAGAGTAGTTAGTTAAATAACGAAGACCTAATGTGATACGGCGCTCAGGACGCACCTCAACTGGTACTTGGTAGTTTGCACCACCAACACGACGAGCTCTTACTTCAAGAACTGGCATGATGTTTTTAAGTGCTTGTTCGAACACTTCCATTGCATCTTTACCAGAACGCTCGCTTACTAGTTTGAATGCATTATAGATGATTGCTTGAGACTTACCTCTTTTTCCATCGATCATCATTTTGTTAATTAAACGAGTAACTAACTTTGAATTATAAAGTGGATCTGGTAACACGTCTCTTTTCGCAACTGGGCCTTTACGTGGCATAGTATTTCCTCCTTTCAAGCGATATTCTTGTATGTTTTAATATTATTTCTTAGCAGCTTTAGGTCTTTTTGCTCCGTACTTAGAACGACCTTGCATACGGTTGTTAACTCCAGCAGTGTCAAGTGCACCACGTACGATATGGTAACGTACCCCCGGTAAGTCTTTTACACGACCTCCACGGATTAACACAACACTGTGCTCTTGTAGGTTGTGCCCGATACCTGGGATATAAGCAGTTACCTCGATACCGTTAGTTAAACGTACACGAGCATATTTACGTAATGCTGAGTTTGGTTTTTTCGGTGTCATAGTACCAACACGAGTACAAACTCCACGCTTTTGCGGAGACGTTAGGTTAGTTTGAGCTTTTTTAAAGCTGTTATAACCTTTGTTTAAAGCAGGTGACTTAGAAGCAGTCGTTTTGCTTTCGCGTCCTTTACGTACTAATTGGTTAATAGTAGGCATTATTTGTTTCCTCCTCCCTAAATTTTTAAGACCACACATCCAGGTGGTTCATTTTAAATTAAAAAACAAAGTCTTTGTGTTTAAAAGCACAAAAACAGTTTTTATTTAATGATTGCAACAGCAGAAGCTCCCACTTCAATTCCACAAGCTTTGCCAAGCTTTTTCATAGAATCTACTTTTGTGATAGGCACGTTATGCTCTATTGCAGTTTGGATGACTTTTTGTGTAACTTTCACATCAGCATCATCTGCAATAACTACTTCTCTAGCTGTTCCTGCTTTCAGCGCCTTCACTGATTGTTTTGTACCAACAATGAAGTTCGTAGCCTGCATTACTTTTTCATAAGACATATAATATATCCTCCAAAGCAACAGGTTATATAAGCACCTTTGCTATATTATCACCTTTGTTTTTAAAAGTCAACTTTATTTAAAAGAAAAATCATAATAAGAAGTTGAGTGCATATTATATACTCTCACTTTCTATTAGTTATTCTTTAAAATAGATTGCCGGGCGAGATCCGCCCGACAATCACTTTATTTATTCAGCCGGAACTGCTTCTTCGTCCGTTTGCTTTGATAATTCAAATTTACGGTAACGATTCATTCCTGTTCCTGCAGGTACTAATTTACCAATAATTACATTTTCCTTTAATCCTAATAATTCATCGCGCTTACCTTTAATTGCAGCATCTGTTAGGACACGAGTTGTTTCTTGGAATGATGCAGCAGATAAGAATGAATCAGTTTCAAGAGATGCTTTTGTAATACCTAGTAATACAGGGCGACCAATTGCTGGTATACGACCTTCTAGTAATACTTTTTCATTTGCATCTGTAAATTGGTGAATGTCGAGCAGAGTTCCAGGTAATACATCTGTATCTCCCGCGTCGATAACACGTACTTTACGAAGCATTTGGCGAACCATTACCTCTACGTGTTTATCTCCTATTTCTACCCCTTGCATACGATAAACTTTTTGTACTTCTAAAAGTAAATATTCTTGAACTGCGTTCATATCTTTTACTCTTAGTAGCTCTTTCGGATCGATAGAACCTTCTGTAAGCACCTGTCCGCGCTCTACTTCACTGTTAACAGCAACCTTTAATCTTGCTGTATACGGTGCAGTATACGTTCTAGTTTCTACTTCACCTTGGACAACAATCTCTTGTTGACGATCGCGACCTTCATTTATCGCTGTTACAACTCCTGAAATTTCAGAAATAACTGCTTGACCTTTCGGGTTACGAGCTTCAAATAACTCTTGAATACGCGGTAAACCTTGTGTGATATCGTCTCCTGCTACCCCACCTGTATGGAACGTACGCATTGTAAGCTGAGTTCCTGGTTCTCCGATGGATTGAGCCGCTATAATTCCGACAGCTTCCCCAACTTCTACTTCTAAACCAGTCGCTAAATTACGTCCATAACATTTCTTACAAACACCGTGTCTTGTGTTACAAGTGAATACGGAACGAATCCAAGTAGTTTCAATACCTGCATCTACAATAATTTTAGCGATATCTTCAGTTATTAAGCCGTTTTCTTCAACAAGTATTTCACCTGTCTCTGGGTGTTTAACATTTTTTCTAGCATAACGACCAATTAGTCGTTCTTCTAGTTTTTCTACTACCTCTGTACCATCCTTTAGAGAAGATACTTCTAAACCACGGTCTGTACCACAGTCTTCTTCACGAACGATTACATCTTGCGCCACATCAACAAGACGACGAGTTAAGTAACCAGAGTCGGCTGTTTTTAACGCTGTATCTGCTAGACCTTTACGAGCCCCGTGGGTAGAGATAAAGTACTCTAATACGGTTAAACCTTCACGGAAACTAGATTTAATCGGTAACTCAATAATACGACCAGATGGGTTTGCCATAAGTCCACGCATACCAGCTAACTGTGTAAAGTTAGATGCGTTACCACGGGCACCAGAGTCACTCATCATAAAGATATGGTTTAGACTTGGTAGGGAAGCCATTAGCTTACCTTGAATATTATCCTTTGCAGCACTCCAGATGGCAATTACACGATCATAACGCTCTTCTTCCGTAATTAAACCACGGCGGAACTGCTTAAGAACAGTGTCTACTTTTGTTTGTGCTTCTGTTAAAATTTCTTCTTTTTCTTTCAATACTACGATATCAGCCACACCAACTGTAATACCAGCTTTTGTCGAGTATCTAAATCCTAGGTTTTTCATTCTATCAAGCATTTTTGATGTTTCAGTAATTTTGAAACGCTTAAATACCTCTGCAATGATATTACCTAAAATTTTCTTTTTAAATGGATCGATTAGCGGTTGTGCCACAATAAATTCTCTCACATTTACTCCCGGCTCAATGAAGTACTTAGATGGTGTTTCTTTTTCCAAGTTATATTGAGTAGGCTCATTAATGTATGGGAACGACGTTGGTAAAATTTCATTAAAGATCATTTTTCCAACAGTTGTAACGATAAGTTTTCTTCTTTGTTCTTCAGTAAACGTTTCGTTCGTTAAAGATCCTGCGTGAACTGCGACACGTGAATGTAAATGTACATATCCGTTTTGGTATGCAATTAGTGCTTCATTTACATCTTTAAACACCATACCTTCCCCTACTGCACCTTCTCTTTCAAGAGTTAAGTAATAGTTACCTAAAACCATATCTTGAGAAGGAGTAACAACAGGTTTTCCATCTTTAGGGTTAAGGATGTTTTGAGCAGCTAACATTAGGATACGTGCTTCTGCTTGCGCTTCTGCAGATAGAGGTACGTGAACAGCCATTTGGTCACCGTCGAAGTCAGCGTTGTAAGCTGTACATACTAACGGATGCAAACGAATCGCACGACCTTCTACTAATGTAGGTTCGAATGCCTGAATTCCAAGTCTATGTAACGTTGGAGCACGGTTTAGTAGAACCGGGTGTTCTTTAATAACACTCTCTAATACATCCCAAACTTCAGGTTGAACTCTTTCGATTTTTCGTTTTGCACTCTTAATGTTATGCGCAAGTCCTCTTTCAACTAGCTCTTTCATAACGAAAGGCTTAAATAGTTCAAGTGCCATCTCTTTTGGAAGACCACATTGATACATTTTTAAGTTCGGACCAACGACGATAACAGAACGTCCAGAGTAGTCAACACGTTTACCTAATAAGTTTTGACGGAAACGACCTTGTTTCCCTTTTAACATATGTGATAGGGATTTCAATGGACGGTTACCCGGTCCAGTAACAGGACGCCCACGTCTACCGTTATCAATTAGTGCGTCAACCGCCTCTTGAAGCATACGCTTTTCGTTTTGAACGATAATGCTTGGCGCACCAAGATCTAACAAACGTTTTAAACGATTGTTTCTGTTAATAACACGGCGATATAGATCGTTTAAATCAGAAGTTGCAAAACGACCACCGTCTAACTGTACCATCGGACGAAGTTCTGGTGGAATTACCGGCAGAACATCTAAAATCATCCATGAAGGTTCATTACCAGACCCTCTAAATGACTCTAAAACTTCAAGGCGCTTGATTGCTCTTGTACGTCTTTGTCCTTGTGCTGTTTTTAATTCTTCTTTTAATGTATCTACTTCTTTTTCTAAATCGATATCAGATAAAAGTTTTCGAATTGCTTCTGCTCCCATAGAAGCTTGGAAAGTTTGCCCGTATTTTTCACGATACGCACGATATTCCTTTTCTGAAAGCAATTGCTTTTTCTCGAGTGGTGTATCTCCCGTTTCCGTTACAACGTAAGAAGCAAAATAAATTACTTCTTCCAGCGCACGCGGTGACATATCTAGAACAAGACCCATTCTACTTGGGATTCCTTTGAAATACCAAATGTGTGATACAGGTGCTGCAAGCTCAATATGCCCCATACGCTCACGGCGTACTTTTTGTCTCGTTACTTCAACTCCACAACGATCACAAACTACTCCTTTATAACGGACACGCTTATACTTACCACAGTGACACTCCCAGTCCTTTGTTGGACCGAATATTCTTTCGCAAAATAAGCCGTCTTTTTCAGGCTTAAGTGTACGATAGTTGATTGTTTCCGGTTTTTTTACTTCTCCGAAAGACCATGATCTGATCTTATCCGGAGAAGCTAAACCTATCTTCATATATTCAAAGTTATTAACATCTAGCAAGGGGCCTACCTCCCTTATAATATACAGGTTTTACCCAAATGCCTGTCAGCACTATTCTTTCACTACTGTTTCTTTTACTTCTTCTTCATTTGCGTTTACGTTTAAGCTTTCAGAAGAAGGATCTTCATCATCTTCTAAGTCACGCATTTCAATCTCTTCATCGTCTCCAGATAGGATTTTAACATCCATTCCTAAACTTTGAAGTTCTTTGATTAATACTTTGAATGATTCTGGTACTCCTGGTTCAGGTACATTCTCACCTTTAACGATCGCTTCGTAAGTCTTAACACGTCCTACAACATCATCCGACTTAACTGTCAAGATTTCTTGAAGTGTATAAGCTGCACCGTAAGCTTCAAGTGCCCAAACCTCCATCTCACCAAAACGCTGACCACCAAATTGTGCTTTACCACCAAGCGGCTGTTGCGTAACTAATGAGTACGGGCCAGTGGAACGAGCATGTAATTTATCGTCAACCATGTGGGCTAACTTAATCATATACATAATTCCTACAGAAACACGATTATCGAACGCTTCACCAGTTCTTCCATCGTAAAGAACAGTCTTCGCATCACGCGCCATTCCTGCTTCTTCTAACGTACTCCAAACATCGTCCTCCGTTGCACCATCAAATACAGGAGATGCTACATGAATTCCAAGTCTACGAGCTGCCATTCCTAAGTGAAGCTCTAGCACCTGACCGATATTCATACGAGATGGAACTCCTAATGGGTTTAACATGATGTCAACAGGTGTTCCGTCCGGTAAATATGGCATATCTTCTTCTGGTAAGATGCGGGAAATAACCCCTTTGTTACCATGTCGTCCAGCCATTTTGTCACCTTCGGAAATCTTACGCTTCTGAACGATGTAGACACGAACTAGTTGATTAACTCCTGGAGGTAGTTCATCTCCATCTTCACGATTAAACACTTTTACATCTAGAACGATTCCTCCACCACCATGTGGTACACGTAGAGATGTATCACGAACTTCACGAGCTTTTTCACCAAAGATTGCATGTAAAAGTCTTTCTTCTGCAGTAAGTTCCGTTACACCTTTAGGAGTTACTTTACCTACTAATAGATCGCCATCCTTTACCTCTGCACCGATGCGAATAATTCCGCGCTCATCTAAATTCTTTAATGCATCTTCCCCTACGTTAGGAATATCTCTTGTAATTTCTTCTGGTCCAAGCTTCGTATCACGGGACTCAGACTCATACTCTTCAATATGAACAGAAGTATATACATCATCTTTTACAAGGCGTTCACTCATAATGATAGCATCCTCATAGTTGTAACCATCCCATGTCATGAATGCAACCATTACGTTTCTACCAAGAGCAAGTTCCCCTAATTGCATAGATGGGCCGTCAGCGAGGATTTCTCCTTTTACCACTTCATTGCCTACTGCTACGATTGGGCGTTGGTTATAGCAAGTACCTTGGTTCGAACGGATGAACTTTTGTAAGCGATATTTATCTAAATTACCTTTTACTTTTTGTCCGTCTACCTCTTCGATACGACGAACATGAACTTCACGAGCCTCAACACGCTCTACAATTCCAGGATATTTACAGATTACTGCAGCACCTGAATCTCTTGCAGATACATGCTCCATACCAGTACCAACAATTGGTGACTCTGGATTTAGTAAAGGAACTGCTTGACGTTGCATGTTCGCTCCCATTAATGCACGGTTTGAGTCGTCATTCTCTAAGAACGGGATACAAGCCGTTGCAGCAGAAACTACCTGCTTAGGAGAAACGTCCATGTAGTCAATTCGTTCGCGTTTTACTACTGTGTTTTCACCACGGAAACGAGCTACTACATTTTCATCTAAGAAAGATCCATCGTCACCTAGCAGTACGTTTGCTTGGGCTACAACGTAATTATCTTCCTCATCTGCTGTTAAGTAGTCGATTTGCGAAGTTACTTTACCAGTCTCCGGATCAACCTTACGGTAAGGAGTTTCAATAAATCCAAACTTGTTTACCTTTGCAAAAGAAGATAACGAGTTTATTAACCCGATGTTTGGACCCTCTGGAGTTTCGATCGGACACATACGACCGTAGTGAGAATAGTGAACATCACGAACCTCAAATCCAGCACGTTCACGAGTTAAACCACCTGGTCCTAAAGCAGACAATCTTCTCTTATGTGTTAATTCTGCAAGTGGGTTTGTTTGGTCCATGAATTGTGAAAGCTGAGAGCTTCCGAAAAACTCTTTAATAGATGCGATAACAGGACGAATATTAATTAACTGCTGCGGAGTAATCGTGTTTGTGTCTTGAATAGACATTCTTTCACGTACTACACGCTCCATTCTGGATAACCCAATTCTAAACTGGTTCTGTAAAAGTTCACCAACAGAACGTAAACGACGGTTACCTAAATGGTCAATATCATCTGTATCTCCAACTTGATGTAGTAAATTAAAGAAATAACTAATAGAAGCAATAATATCTGATGCAGAAATATGTTTAACGTTTTCCTCGATAAACCCATTTCCGATTACATTAATTTCCTTTTCTCCATCAGCATCACTTGGTGCATAAATCTTAATTGATTGAAGAGCAACTTCCTCTTCAACAACACCGCCAGATGGATGGAACGAAACTAATCCAATACCGTTTTCTAAGTAAGGTAGGATACGATCTAACGTTCTGCGATCTAACATAGTCCCTTTTTCTGCGATAATTTCACCAGTTTCAGGGTCAACTAATGTTTCAGCTAACGTTTGATTAAATAATCTGTTTTTTATATGAAGCTTTTTGTTGATTTTGTAACGACCAACACTTGCTAAGTCATATCGTTTTGGATCGAAGAATCTTGATTCTAACAAACTTTTTGCGTTCTCAACTGTTGGTGGTTCACCTGGACGTAAACGCTCATAGATTTCTAGTAGCGCTTTTTCCGTACTTTCTGTATTATCTTTATCAAGCGTGTTGCGTAAATACTCATTATCACCTAATAAATCGATAATCTCTTGATCCGAACCGAATCCTAGCGCACGCAAAAGAACCGTTACCGGTAGTTTACGAGTACGATCGATACGAACGTACACAACATCTTTCGCATCTGTCTCATATTCTAACCAAGCACCACGGTTTGGGATAACAGTAGCTGTAAAGCCCTTTTTCCCGTTTTTGTCCATTTTCCCATTGTAATAAACACTTGGTGAACGTACTAATTGCGAAACGATAACACGTTCTGCACCATTAATTACAAACGTACCAGTATCCGTCATTAACGGGAAATCGCCCATAAATACATCTTGGTCTTTAACTTCCCCTGTTTCTTTATTAATGAGGCGCACTTTTACACGTAAAGGTGCTGAGTATGTAACATCTCTTTCCTTCGATTCATCTACTGGATATTTCGGCTCTCCAAGGCTATAATCAATAAATTCTAATGATAGATTTCCAGTGAAATCTTCAATAGGAGAAATATCGTGAAACATTTCTCTTAAGCCTTCATCTAAGAACCATTGGTAAGATGAAGTTTGAATCTCAATTAAATTTGGTAATTCTAACACTTCACTAATGCGAGCATAACTTCTGCGTTGGCGGTGTCGTCCGTATTGAACTAGTTGACCTGTCAACTGATTCACCCCTCGTATCTAGCGTAATTGATGGAATACTACTATTATTTTTAGCAATAAAACTAATAAATGCTAAAAAAGAAAAATGGCTTCTAATAGAAAACCACATTTTTACTTAACGCTCTATTGATTTTACTATCTTTTCCATATGTACTAAATTTATACACAAAAAGTGCGCAAAGTTTTACAACACATGAAAATACATATTGGCATTAAACAATGCTACCACAAGTAAAAAAAGTCGTCAACCTTTTTTTGATTTTATGATATAATAACCTTTTTTCTTCAAAACCACTTCGACTTCTTCAAAAACTTCATTTAATTTATCTATAGCCGAGGGAGCTCCTTGCTTCTTTTGAATAACTACCCACAATTCCCCTCCGTTCACTAAGTGTTCATAAGAAGTTTCTAAAATTTCATGCACAACTTTTTTCCCAGCCCGAATAGGTGGATTTGTTAAAATAGCTGCAAAAGTGTCGCTCTTTTCTAAACCTTTTAAAGCATCGCTTTTCTTTATTTCTATATTATCAACTTCGTTTTGAACCGCGTTTTGTTTCGCTAATTGTAACGCTCTCTCATTTACATCTACCATTTTAATGAGTCTATCCTGAAACTGTTTCGCCAAAGTTATGCCAATAGGTCCATAGCCACAACCTACATCTAATACATCTCCCTCTACCAACGGCATTTCAAACGCTTCGATCAACACCTTTGAACCGAAATCAATTTCATTCTTTGAAAACACACCAGCGTCAGTTGTAAAACTTAAAGTAAAATCTCTCAACTTGTACTCCCAAGTTTTTCTGTCACTTTCGACCGTTGGATTTTCTGAATAATAGTGATTACTCAATTGTATTTACCCTCCTTTTTCTCAATGTAAATGCAATAAGACAACATAAAAATTAGCAACTTTATTATTATGTCTTATTCCCATTAATCTTACACATTTATATACATAAAAAAAGCCCGCTAAATTAATAGCGAGCTTTTTGTTATTACTTAACTTCTACAGAAGCTCCAACTTCTTCAAGTTTAGCTTTCATTTCTTCAGCTTCTTCTTTAGATACGCCTTCTTTAAGAGCTTTAGGAGTGTTGTCTACTAATTCTTTAGCTTCTTTTAATCCTAAACCAGTGATTTCACGTACTACTTTGATAACTTTGATTTTTTGTCCACCAGCAGATTCAAGTACTACGTCAAATTCAGTTTGCTCTGCAGCAGCTTCACCAGCACCAGCAGCAGCAACAGCTACAGGAGCTGCAGCAGTTACACCAAACTCTTCTTCGATTGCTTTTACTAAGTCATTTAATTCTAAAACAGTCATATTTTTAACCGCTTCAATGATTTGTTCTTTAGTCATTGTTATTTCCTCCTTGTTTTTAAGTGATTCATTTATAAAAAAATCTAGTTAACTTGCTTTAAGACAATTATGCGCCTTGTTCTTCTTTTTGATCTGCAACTGCTTTTGTTGCAAGAGCAAGGTTACGAATAGGAGCTTGAAGGACGCTAAGCAACATAGAAAGTAAACCTTCGCGAGACGGAAGTTCCGCAAGAGCTTTTACCTCTTCTAAAGTAGCAACATTACCTTCGATTACACCCGCTTTAATTTCTAACGCTTCATGCTTTTTAGCGAAATCATTTAAGATTTTCGCAGGAGCAACTACATCTTCTTTAGAGAAAGCGATAGCGTTTGGTCCTGTTAATGCATCGTTAAGACCTGCTAACTCAGCAGCTTCTGCTGCACGACGAGTTAATGTGTTTTTGTAAACTTTGAAGTCGATGCCCGCATCCCGTAATTGCTTACGTAATTCTGTTACTTCCGCAACATTTAGTCCACGGTAATCTACTACAACTGTCGAAACTGACTCGCGTAGTTTTGCAGCGATTTCATCAACTACTTGTTTCTTCATTTCAACTGCTTTGCTCATTATTACACCTCCTAATAAAGTGATATATCCTTATACCGTTTGGTGTACATAAAAAATACCTCCATCAGACATGGAGGTATGAATTTAATCGTTAAAACGAGAAAGTTTTACGTTCAAATTACACCTCGGTAGGAAATTAAGCCTTTAAGGGCACCTACTGTCTACGGTACAAACAATATTTATTTCAACACAACGTTATTTATTATAACCGCGTGTATTTATAATGTCAATATGTTAGTTTTTTACAGTGAAAGTAGATGGATCCACTTTAACACCAGGGCCCATTGTAGAAGTTACAGAAACGTTTTTCACGTAAGTTCCTTTAGCCGCAGCTGGTTTCACTTTTAACATAGTTTCATAAATTGTAGCGAAGTTTTCAGCAAGTTTGTCGTTTTCGAAAGATACTTTTCCGATTGGAACGTGGATGTTTCCAGCTTTATCTACACGATACTCTACTTTACCTGCTTTAATTTCATTAATTGCTTTTGTTACGTCAAAAGTAACTGTACCAGTTTTAGGGTTCGGCATTAAACCTTTAGGTCCTAACACACGACCAAGTTTACCAACTTCACCCATCATGTCTGGAGTAGCTACGATAACATCAAAATCAAACCAACCTTGTTGGATCTTGTTGATATAGTCTGCATCTCCAACGAAATCTGCTCCAGCAGCTTCTGCTTCTTTCGCTTTTTCGCCTTTAGCAAATACTAACACACGTTGAGTTTTACCAGTACCGTGTGGTAATACTACTGCACCACGAATTTGTTGGTCGTTTTTACGAGGGTCAACTCCTAAACGGAATGCTACCTCTACAGTTGCATCGAATTTAGCGATGCTAGTTTTCTTCACTAATTCAATTGCCTCTTCAACAGAGTAAGCTGTTGTGCGGTCAACTAATTTAGCTGCTTCTACATATTTTTTACCTTTTTTTGCCATTTTAAAAATCCTCCTTATGTGGTTTTAGCGGAATAACCTCCCACGAATAAAGGTTGCGAATTGGCCAAGACCTTTTTCGCAACCTAGAACAAGAAAAGCTAACAGTTACATAGGATTAGTCTTCAATAACGATACCCATGCTGCGAGCTGTACCTTCAACCATGCGCATTGCAGCTTCTACGCTTGCAGCGTTAAGATCCGGCATTTTTGTTTCCGCAATCTCGCGTACTTTATCGCGCTTAACTGTAGCTACTTTATTACGATTTGGTTCACCAGAACCTGACTCAATACCAGCTGCTTTTTTAAGTAAAACTGCAGCAGGTGGAGTTTTCGTAATAAATGTAAATGAACGGTCTTCAAATACCGTAATTTCAACAGGGATAATTAATCCAGCTTGATCAGCTGTACGAGCGTTAAACTCTTTACAGAAACCCATGATGTTAACACCTGCTTGACCTAATGCAGGACCAACTGGTGGAGCTGGGTTTGCCTTACCTGCCGGAATTTGTAATTTTACCATTTTTATTACTTTTTTAGCCACGAGACACACCTCCTTAAGTCCGTGATGTGGTATTTGGGATTGCTCCCTCCCACTCATCCTAATTCTTTATATTATGAGATAAAGAATATTTAATATTAGAACATCTCAATTGAGACATACTGACCTTTGAAATAATATCATTTTCCTTCGATAATTTCAAGTTCTTTTCAATTATAATTTTTCTATCTGTGAAAAATCAAGTTCTACCGGTGTTTCTCTACCAAACATATTTACTAAAACTTTTACCTTATGTTTCTCTTTGTCCATTTCATCGATAAACCCAGTAAAATTAGCAAATGGACCTTCTTTTACTTTAACAGTTTCTTTTAATTCAAAATCAACATCTAACTGTTTTTCTTGCATTCCCATTCTCTTTAAAATGGAATTAACTTCCTCTGGTAGTAGCGGTGTTGGCTTTGAACCAGATCCAGCAGATCCAACGAATCCTGTTACACCTGGAGTGTTTCTTACTACATACCACGAATCATCTGTCATGACGATTTCTACTAACACGTAACCAGGGAATACTTTTTTCTTTGCTACTTTTTTCTTTCCATTCTTTAATTCTGTTTCTTCCTCTTCCGGTACAACAACTCGGAAGATTTTATCTTGCATATTCATTGATTCTACTCTTTTTTCAAGATTCGCCTTTACTTTGTTTTCGTATCCTGAATAAGTATGAACGACGTACCAGTTCTTTTCCATCCGCAAGGACTTACTGTCCGTCCCCCCTCTATTTATATATTTTTACCAAATGAAAAAACCCGGTAACCGGGCTTTTTTTGTCAATCGATATTATTCACATTATACCATGATTTGCGAGCCGTTATTCAACCATAAATGAAAATATACATAAAAAATTAATTAATAAGGAATCGCATAAGTGCAGAAAGACCTGTATCAATAACAGCAAAGAAAATCGCAACAATAAGAACGGTTACAACAACTGTAATCGTGTATCTAGTTAGTTCTTTTTGTTTTGGCCAGCTTACTTTCTTCATTTCTCGTTTGACACCACGGAAAAAGTTAGTTAAACGTTGCATCGATGTTACCTCCACCTAGAATAGTACGAACTACTTTGTTTCTCGATGTATCGTGTGTATGTTACATACTTTACAAAACTTATTTATCTCTAAACGAACGTTGCTTTGTTTTTCACTTTTCATCGTTGTATAATTTCTAGCTCCACAATTAGAGCAGGCAAGTACAACTTTTTTGCTCATCTTTTATCACCACTTGACAATTTAAGTCTTTAAAACTTTACCATATTGGTAATCTAAGTGTCAACAAAGCATTAAAGTGTTATTTCTCTAAGTTCTAAATATCTTTCTAACTTACGTTTTACTCTTTGTAAAGCGTTATCAATAGATTTGACGTGTCGGTTTAAATCTTCTGAAATTTCTTGGTAAGAACGACCATCTAAGTAAAGGGAAAGAACCTTTCTTTCAAGATCACTTAGTAACTCCTCCATCTTCACTTCAATATCATCAAATTCTTCTTGATTTATTATTAATTCTTCTGGATCTGACACTTTTGCTCCTGAAATAACATCCATCAACGTACGATCTGATTCTTCGTCGTAGATAGGCTTGTCCAAAGAAACATAAGAGTTAAGTGGAATATGCTTTTGTCTTGTTGCTGTCTTAATAGCAGTGATGATTTGTCTTGTAATACAAAGCTCTGCAAACGCCTTAAAAGAAGTAAGCTTGTCTTCCTTAAAGTCACGAATTGCTTTATATAACCCAATCATCCCTTCCTGAACAATATCTTCACGATCCGCTCCGATAAGAAAGTAAGAACGCGCCTTCGCTTTTACGAAGTTTCTATATTTATTAATTAAGTAATCTAGCGCTTCACTATTTCCATCATGAACTAATTCCACTACTACTTCATCTTCCATTACATCAAAGTTTGTTATTCGATCTCTCTGGCCGCTAACTATCACACGCATCCCCCCGATCGCACAGTAGATAGCAATATTATACAGTACATAGAAAAAGAGCGTCAACCCACTTAACGCTCCCCTCTTCTCCATTTTTCGAATTTTTTTAAAATTATATCATCTAATTCAATTCGTTTTGATGGTTTTTCATTTTTGAAGTTTGTTACTTTTTTCCTAATTCTTGATTCGATAACATTTACTTCTGTTAATAGCTCCCTCGCTGACTTTCTTAACGCACCTTGTCCAAAAATGGCCCATTGTTCGGTAAAATCAGAAGTTGCTACATGAATTTGTGTTCGTATATTTGAAAGCTCTCTTGCTAATTTTTCTATACGTTCATCTGCTGTCTCATTTTCTCTAGTATAAATAACATCGACTCTGGAGTTTGTATATTTTTTTTCTACACCTTGAGTTAAATGAGCGTCAAATATAATAATGACTTGATAACCAGTATAAGCTTGATATTCGGCCATTTTTGACACTAAAATATCTCGTGCAAGTGCAAGGTCTTCTCCTTTTAACCTTCTAAGTTCGGGCCATGCCCCGATAATATTGTATCCATCCACAAGTAGGATATCCATTTTTATTTTTCTCCAATTGGGTATCTTTTCCTATACACTTCGTACATAAGGAGGCTCGCCGCTACAGAAGCATTTAACGATGTAACTTTTCCAACCATCGGTAAAGAAAGGAGGAAATCACACTTATCCTTTAACAATCGACTCATTCCTTTACCTTCACTGCCGATAATTAATCCTAACGGTAGCGTACCGTCCATATTCCGATAGTCATCGCTACCTTTTGCATCTGTTCCAAATATCCAAAGCCCTTTATCTTTTAGCTCGTCCACTGTTCGAGCTAGATTTGTTACTCTTACTACTGGAATATGTTCAATGGCTCCTGTTGACGCCTTTGCTACCGTAGCAGTAAGTCCGACTGCTCGTCTCTTCGGAATAATAATACCATGAGCACCAATCGCATCAGCTGTTCTCATAATAGATCCTAAATTATGAGGATCCTCTAGTTCATCTAAAATGAGGAAAAATGGAGATTCTTGTCTTTTTTCTGAAAGTGCAAATAAGTCATCTAACTCCGCATAATCATATGCCGCTACAGATGCAATTACTCCTTGATGGTTCCCTTCAATCATTTGATCTAACTTTTTTTTCGGAACATATTGTACAAGGACATTCGACTCTTTTGCTAGATGTACCACTTGTTGGATTGATCCTTTTGCAGCGCCTTCTGCAACCCATAACTTGTTAATTTCCCGCTTTGCCTTCAAAGCCTCTAGTACGGGATTACGACCAATAATAAATTCTTTAGACATTTTTCGCACCCCTTTCTTCATCAATTAATTTTAGACATAGTTCGATAATTTCTATCATTCTTTCTGTTTGTTCCGTTACGTATAAAAAGCCAATTAGTGACTCGAATGCAGTAGCGTATCGGTATATTTGCACATCTGTATTTTTCGGTACAGTTCCAGATTTTGCATTTCTACCTCGTCTTACTACTCCTTCTTCCTCTAGAGTAAACGGTAATATTTCCTTTAACTGTTGAAGCAATTTTGCTTGAGCCTTTGCTGAAACATATTTGGTTGCAATTTTATGCAATTGATGTGGCCTAACGTTACCTTGCTGTAATAAATGAAGTCTTACATATTGCTCATAGACGGCGTCGCCTAAATAAGCTAAAGCTAAACTATTTAATTGACGTCCGTCTATTGCTTTCTTTTCTACATTCACTTTTTAGCCTCTTTTCCATCTCGTTCCTTGAGCTGTATCTTCTAAAATAATGTTTCGCTCTTTTAATTCATCTCTAATTTGATCGGCTAAGGCAAAATCTCTATTTTTCCTTGCATCTATTCTTTGTTGTATAAGCTGTTCAATTTCTTCATCAAGTAGTTCCGCTTTCTCCTTTAATGTTATTCCAAGAACATTTACTAACTCATCATATAAATTAATAAAAGAAGTTAAAACGTTCGTTGATGTGTTTTTTTCATTTAAATAAAGATTCGCTTGCTTCGCGAGATCAAATAAAACAGAAATGGCATTAGCTGTATTAAAATCATCATCCATTGCCTCTTCAAACTGCTCTTTCAAACTAGTGATGCTAGATAACCACGCTGCGTCATTATCTGTTAAGTTAGCAGCACTGGTTAATCGATGTTGCAAGTTATTATAAGATGTTTTTAATCTTTCTAATCCATTTTTAGTATTTAGAAGTAACTCTTCACTAAAATTAATTGGATGACGATAATGAACAGATAGCATGAAAAATCTAATTAACATCGGATCATACTGTTTAATAATGTCATGAACTAAAATGAAATTCCCTAGTGATTTGGACATTTTTTCATTATCGATATTAATATACCCATTGTGCATCCAATATTTTGCGAATTCTTTCCCATTCGCTGCTTCTGATTGAGCAATTTCATTTTCATGGTGAGGGAAAGCTAAGTCTTGACCGCCTGCATGAATATCTATAGATTCTCCTAGGTATCTTTTAGCCATCGCAGAGCATTCGATATGCCAACCCGGTCGCCCTTTCCCCCATGGACTATCCCAATATATTTCTCCTTCTTTAGCAGCTTTCCATAGTACAAAATCTAACGAATCTTGTTTTTTCTCACCAACTTCTATTCTTGCCCCTAGGCGAAGTTCATCAATTGCCTGATGTGATAACTTACCATACCCATCAAATTCTCTCGTTTTATAGTAAACATCGCCTTCAGATTCATAAGCATACCCTTTTTCGATTAACGTCTCGATAAACGTAACAATTGTATCAATATTATCCGTAACTCGAGGGTGCACTGTCGCTCGTTTGCAACCTAGTGCTTCAACATCTTCAAAATAGGCAGAAATAAATCGATCTGCAATCGTTGGGACATCTTCACCAAGTTGATTTGCTGCTTTTATTAATTTATCGTCCACATCCGTAAAATTCGAAACAAAATTAACATCAAAACCTCTATATTCTAAATATCTTCTTACCGTGTCAAACACGATTGCAGGTCTCGCATTTCCTATATGAATATAGTTATAAACAGTTGGTCCACAAACATACATTTTTACCTTACCAGGCTCTAATGGAATAAAAGGTTCCTTCTGTCTTGATAACGTATTAAAAATTTGAATGGTCATTCTTTCGTGCCCTCTCTTTCTGTAACCTTTATCAACTCTTTTTGAAGTTCTTCCATTTGTTTTTCTAACTCTTTAAATCTGTCAGCAATTGGATCCGGTAAGTCTTGATGGTTTAAATCTTTACTTCTGGCTATTTTTATTCCATCTTGAATAACGACTTTTCCTGGAATACCTACAACTGTTGAATGAGGCGGTACGTCTTTTAAGACGACTGATCCCGCTCCTACTTTAGAATTTTCTCCAATAGTAATGGAACCTAATACTTTTGCACCAGTTGCTATTAACGCGTTATCATGAATGGTCGGATGTCTTTTTCCTTTTTCTTTTCCCGTACCACCTAACGTCACCCCTTGGAACACAGTAACATTATTCCCTATTTCACACGTTTCTCCAATGACAACCCCCATGCCATGGTCGATAAAAAATCTTCTTCCTATTTTTGCGCCAGGATGAATTTCTATGCCAGTAAAGAAGCGACTGACTTGAGAAATAACTCTTGCTAAGAAGAAAAATTTACGTTTATATAATCCGTGAGCTAGTCGGTGTGACCATATAGCATGTAAACCTGAATACGTTAAAATTACTTCTAAATAACTTCTAGCAGCTGGGTCCTGTTCAAACACTACTTCAATATCCTCTTTTAATAACCGAAACAATTTTCTCCCCTCCTTAAATTTTCCCGTGAAATGTAAAGAACAAACGCGTGAGTACATTTGAATGGATGTCTACCATGAAAATAGACTTCATTATGAAATTTAGCATTTCATTATAAGCAACATTGATTAACGTTTTAAGTTAGTCCGTTTCACTTCGCTACAGGTGTTCGCTTTCCGCGGGGAGGGAGCTGAGCCTCCTCGGGCTAAAGCCCTGTGGGGTCTCAGCCTTCCCTCTTCTCCCGCAGGACAAGGAAGGCTTCGGCAGCGTTACATCGCACGAAGGAAAATGCGCTAGCATTTTTCGAGGAGTCTCACACCTTCCGCTACGTTCCACTCTCAGTTCTTAATTTTGAAAGGCAAAACATTATAGCAGTTCTACATATTCCACTTATCGCAGACTTCCCACGTGAGTAAATTCAAATAAAAAAGTCTCTGTGTCTTTTAAAGACACAGAGACGCTTTTTGGCGCGGTTCCACTCTGTTTGGGTATAGTAAAAAACTATACATCCCACTTTTCCTCATAACGGGAGGCGACCGCTATTACTTACTAGGTAAGTACTGTTTAGTAATAGACTCCGAGGTGCATTTCAAAAAGTTTTTTCATAAATCGCTTTCAGCCGATGACGATTCTCTCTAATATGAAAAGGTACTTTTCTACTCTCCTCATCTTCGTTCTTTATTGATACTTATACTATATTACTTTTTCTTCAATTTGTTAACTAATTAGTTTTTCTAATCGTGCTAATACCGTTTCTTTTCCTAGTAGCGATATAGCTTGTGGTAGTTCAGGTCCGTGTGTTTGGCCAGTTGTTGCTACTCGAATTGGCATAAATAGCTTTTTCCCTTTATGACCAGTTGCTTTTTGTACGTGTTTAATCGATTGCTTAACATTATCTGCAGAAAAATCTTCTACATTTTTTAGTTCCTCTGCAAAAGCACTTAACACTTCTGGAACCTGGTCTTCAGCTAGCACTACCGATGCTTCTTCATTGTATTCAATATGCGTCTTAAAGAACATTTCTGTTAGCTCTACAATTTCAGCTCCGAAACTCATTTGCTCTTGGTAAAGAGAAATAAGATCTTTTGCCCATTGTTTCTCCGTATCAGACATATTCTCTTGGAAACGACCAGCTTTAATTAAATGCGGTAAAGAAAGTTCTACCACTGTGTCTAAATCTAACTTTTTCAAGTATTGATTATTCATCCATGTTAATTTTTGTGTATCAAATACAGCCGGAGATTTAGATAAGCGGGCAGGATCGAAAATATTAATAAACTCCTCTTTCGAGAAAATTTCCTCTTGGCCGACCGGTGACCAACCTAATAGTCCTATAAAATTAAAGAGAGCTTCCGGTAAATATCCTAGTTCCTCATATTGCTCGATAAATTGAATAATACTTTCGTCTCGTTTACTTAATTTTTTACGCTCTTCGTTTACGATTAAAGTCATATGACCAAATTGTGGAATATCCCAGCCAAATGCTTCGTATATCATCATTTGTTTAGGAGTGTTAGATATATGATCATCTCCACGTAATACGTGAGAAATTTGCATTAAATGGTCATCTACTGCAACTGCAAAATTGTAAGTAGGTGTTCCATCCTTTTTCACAATTACGAAGTCACCAATTCCATCCGATTCAAAGGCAACTTCTCCCTTTACCATATCATTAAACTTATAAACTTTCCCTTCTGGAACTCGGAAACGAATACTTGGTTGACGTCCCTCGTTAACGAATGCATCTTGTTGCTCTTTCGTCAAATTACGATGTTGACCTGAGTATCGTGGCATTTCTCCACGGGCGATTTGTGCTTCGCGTTCTGCTTCTAACTCTTCTTCCGTGCAATAGCATTTATATGCAAGTCCTTTTTCCACTAGCTCATCATACAGTTTTTTATAAATTTCATTGCGCTCTGATTGGCGATATGGACCGTACTCTCCTCCCATATCAACACTTTCATCCCAGTCGATTCCTAGCCATTTTAAAAATTTTAGTTGGCTTTCTTCTCCACCTTCAATATTACGCTTTTTATCAGTATCTTCAATACGGATAATAAATTTGCCATTTTGATTACGAGCAAATAAATAATTAAAAAGTGCTGTTCGTGCGTTTCCAATGTGTAGATGTCCTGTTGGACTTGGCGCATAACGTACACGTACTGTCATTGTATGTAACCTCCGCTAATTAATTGGCTCTGTTAAACTAATGACCGACTTGTCATAACACAGCCTTTTTATTTTATGTAGACCTTTTTTTATCTTTAAAAATCTATTGCTTATTTTATCATCTATTACAATGAGTTAAAAGTATTCACTTTATCTATTTTTTTACGATTAGTACTGCCGCTTGAGAAGCAATTCCTTCCTCTCTTCCAGTAAAACCTAATTTTTCTGTTGTTGTTGCTTTAACATTCACCCGATCAACTGTACTGTTTAATAGTTGTGCGATTCGTGCACGAATGCTTTCAATATGAGGTGCCATTTTCGGCTTTTGTGCAATAATTGTACAATCAATGTTGCCTAATGTATATCCTCTTTCCTCAACCATTTTCCATACTTGTTGCAATAACTCAGCAGAGTCTGCATCTTTAAAATTAGGATCTGTGTCAGGAAAATGCTTTCCAATATCACCTTCACCAATTGCTCCTAAGCAAGCATCGGCTACCGTATGTAAAAGAACATCTGCATCTGAATGACCTAATAGTCCTCTTTCGTACGGAATTGTAATTCCACCGATAATGAGAGGGCGCCCTTCTGAAAATTGATGAACGTCAAATCCTTGTCCAATTCGAAACATATCTATCTTCCTCCGCTTTGTTTTTCTAATATAGCTTCAGCATACAGTATATCATCAGGAGTAGTAAGCTTAATATTTTGATAATCTCCTTCAACAATATGAACAGGAATACCTATCTCTTCTACTAAGCTAGCTTCATCCGTCCCAATAAATCCTTTTTCCTTCGCTACTTCATGCGCTTTTTCTAATACAGAAACACGAAAAGCTTGTGGGGTCTGGATCGCCCACAAGCTAGATCGCTCCATTGTTTCTAGTACTACACCATCATCACTTACTCGTTTAATTGTATCTTTAACTCGGACTGCTGCAACAGATGCTCCTTTTTCCGCTGCGACATCTACTAAACGATGAATGATATTATGAGTAATAAACGGTCTTGCCCCATCATGCACTAGTACAATTTCGGCATCCTTCAGTGATTGTAATCCGTTATATACACTATGTTGCCTTTCAGCACCACCAGTGACAAGCTTTCTTGCTTTCGTTATTTTGTGTTGTGTTAATAACGATTCTACCAACTGTTTCTCATTTGGATTAATCACAAGAATAATCTCATCACAACGCTCATCCATTTCAAATATATTTAATGTATGAATCATGACAGGTAATGCTTGCAACTCAATAAATTGCTTGTTTTTACCAGCGTTCATTCTTTTACCTTGACCGGCAGCTGGAATAATTACTTGATATTGCATACGTACTCTCCATTTAGCATTTTTTACAGTGCTTTTTCTAGTAATTTAGGTTTTGCAAAAATCATACGCCCGGCAGAGGTTTGAAGCACACTCGTAACCAACACTTCGATATGTTTGCCGATAAAGTCTCTTCCTTCTTCCACAACGATCATCGTCCCATCGTCTAAATATGCCACACCTTGATTATGTTCTTTCCCATCCTTAATTACTTGTACCGTTAATTCTTCTCCTGGCAAAACTACTGGTTTGACGGCGTTAGCTAGATCGTTAATGTTTAACACGTCAACATTTTGAAGCTCACAAACTTTATTTAAGTTAAAATCATTTGTTACGACGACTCCAGAAGTCAATTTAGCTAATTTTACAAGTTTACTATCGACTTCTTGAATGTCCTCAAAATTCCCTTCATAAATCTCAACTTTAATCGAAAGCTCTTTTTGAATTCGGTTTAGTATATCTAAACCACGTCTTCCTCTATTACGTTTTAACACATCCGAAGAATCTGCAATGTGCTGTAATTCTTCTAAAACGAAGCGCGGAATAACTATAGTTCCTTCTAAAAATCCTGTTTGACATATATCTGCTACACGACCGTCAATAATGACACTTGTATCTAATATTTTAAGCTTTTTGGAGGAAAGGTCAACTTCCTCTTCTTCCAGCACTTTTTTCTTACCGAACTTACCAGAAATCGAGAAAAGACCAACTAATTCATCTCTCTTTTTAAACCCAACTTGGAATCCTAAATAACCTAATAAAATCGTTAGGAAAATTGGTATTACTGTACTTACTAATTGAAATGGTATTTTCCCTAAAGGGATAACCGCAAGAAATGCAACAATCAAACCAAAAATTAATCCTAAACTACCAAATAACACGTCTGTAACAGGTGCTTTAACAAGTGATTCTTCCATCCATTTAATGAATCCAACTACATAATCAACTAACCAAAAAGTAAGGATAAAAAATATAATTGCTCCTAAAATAGCAACCGTATAAGGCTTCGTTAATAATGTATCTCCCCAACCAAATAGATAAAACAATTCAGGGATAAAGAAGATGCCTAGCATCCCACCAATAACGACGAAGAAAATTTGAACAATGCGCCTTAACATTGTGTCACCTCCCTATATTCATTATAAACAGTTTTGACCGATTATAACGTGTTGAAACAATCAAAATGAATATTTGTTAGATTTTTGACACGTTTTTGAAATATCAACGTCATTTTTCTAAATTTGGCGATCAATTTGTAATTGATCTTGTATTCTTTTTAGCCCTTCTTTAATTTTACGGGCCCTCACCTCTCCAATACCATCAACTTCATCTAATTCTTCTACGGTTGCTTTAATAATATGTTTCAAATTTTTAAAGCTACAAACTAAATTTTCAATAACAAGTGGTGGTAATCTTGGAATTTTATGAAGAATTCGATACCCTCTTGGGTACACTAGCTCTTCAACATTAACAAAATTAGAAAAACCTAATAACTTTAAGACGATACTATCTTCTAAAAGTTCTGTGTTTGCCATACTTTGTAGTTTTTTTATAATTTGTGCAGCATCCATTTCTTTATCGACACAATAATCTTTTATTAATAGAGTTGCTTCATCTTCAACATGAGACAGTAACTCAGTCATTTGTAAACGGATAAGTCGACCTTCTGTTCCAAGTTCATTTATATAACTAATAATCTCATTTTTAATGCGAAGGACCATTTCTATTCGGTGTATAACTTGTAATAGTTCAGACAACGTTACTTGCTCTTCGAATTCTAATGCACCTAAATTAGTAATTCCCTGCTCTAGCACCGTTGTATATTTTTCTAACGTTTGGATAGCTTGGTTTGCCTTAGTGAAAATAACGCCGATATCTTTTAATGCGTACCGGTAATTACCTTTATACAATGTAATAACGTTTCGCCTTTGAGATATAGCAACAACTAAGCACCCTGTCTGTTTTGAAACTCGTTCTGCGGTTCGATGCCTCATTCCTGTTTCTGTTGATAATATCGTTGGGTCTGGTGTTAATTGAGCATTTGCATACAAAATTTTCGTTCCTTTTTCATTTAAAATAATCGCACCATCCATTTTTGCTAATTCGTATACATAGGCAGGGCTAAATGCACAATTAATATAAAATCCACCATCAACTATTTGTTTTACTTTGTCATTAATACCTAGGACTACTAAACCACCCGTTTTTGACCGTAAAATATTGTCCATACCTTCACGAATAGGTGTTCCTGGTGCAATAAATTGCAGTATTTCTGCTTTTATTTTTTCACTCGTTTCCATGTTAACCTCCTAGTGTGTACTTCAGGGCTTGATTAATTGTGGAAACTCCTAGGATTACAATACCTTCTGGTGGGGTCCATCCTCCTAAATTTCGTTCTGGAATAATAATACGTTTAAATCCAAGCTTTGCCGCTTCCTGTACACGTTGCTCAATACGCGACACTCGCCTAACTTCTCCGGTTAATCCGACTTCTCCAATTACAACATCAGTAGCTTCTGTAGATTGGTTTCGAAAACTTGAAGCTATACTTACAGCAACTGCTAAATCAATCGCAGGCTCATCTAGTTTGACTCCTCCAGCTACTTTTAAGTACGCATCTTGATTTTGTAATAACAGCCCTGCTCTTTTCTCTAAAACAGCCATAATTAACGAAACACGATTATGATCGATTCCTGTTGCCATCCTACGAGGATTACCAAAACTTGTTGGTGAAATAAGTGCTTGTATTTCGACTAGGACTGGTCTTGTACCTTCCATTGAGGCAACAACTGTAGAACCGGCAGCTCCCTTAGAACGTTCTTCTAAAAAGATTTCCGAAGGATTGGCAACCTCTCGCAACCCTTCCTCCTTCATTTCAAATATTCCCATTTCATTTGTAGAACCAAATCTATTTTTTTTGGAAAGCCTAAAGATTACTTTTTAATTTCTTTAATTTTTTAAACGTTATTTTTTTACAATTTAAATCTTGAACAACTCCTTTTATATACATATTATATTTTATTTCCATTATATCCTCCTTTGTTGTTTTAATTAAATTATTTTATTTCAACATAACTATTTCTTTCCCCTAAATTTAGGTAACCAAAACCCTTAATTAATAAACAAACATTACTTTACTGAAATTTTATTGACTATAGTTTATAGTCATTGCTTATAATCAACAAAAACATAAGTTTATTTATTTTTTATTGACTTTAGACATAAATGGTAGTAAATTCTATATTAAGTAGTTTAATTCTAATTAATAGGAGTTGTTAAAGGGATGGGAACAAGATCATTTGGTGAAATTTTAAAAGAGAAAAGAATGGAAAGAGGCTTATCACTAAGGCAACTTTCCGAAATATCCAATATTGAAGCCTCGTACATAAACCGTTTAGAAAAAGGAGATAGAGAGAATCCTGGTTTTTCAACTGTTTGTGCATTAGCTAAAGCCTTAAATGTAAGTGGAGATGAAATTCTTAATTCATTTGGATACGAACAATTGGGTTCTAATCAAAAATCAGAAGTAACTGAAGTAGACTCATTAATACAAGGATATATTACCGAGGTAGATGCGAAAGGTTATATTCCAAGAATTATATCCTTGCTTGAAGATGCTCGGCATGAATATCAAAATAAGAATTAATAAATTCTCAACACCGTTTCTAATGTTTCTAATAAGTTTGAACTATTTAAATATAAGAGAAGAATAACTTTCCTATTCTTATGTTATTCTTCTTTTAATTCTAAACTACGCTAATTATGGCCTTTATTATCGTTAAGCAAATTTCAATTATTATCCTCTACTAATTTTTCAACTTCTTTAATTAACTCATTTGGCCTTATATCTAATTCTTTAGCTAATTTAAAAATACTTGCCAACGTGGGGTTCCTCTTTCCTCTTTCAAGTAAACTTATATAGGTTCTATCCAATTCACAATTGATTGCGAGTTTTTCTTGTGATATTGACTTTCCTTGTCTGCATTTTCTCAAAACTATACCAAATGCTTCTTCCGTATTCATTTACATCACCTTATTCTTTTTATTAAATACTCAAAGAAATGCGATGTTCAGTCTACGGACTATAGTCTGCAAAACTTATAAAATTGTGGTAAACTAAGTTATGACTTTTTATAATTAATCATTTTTTGGAGAGCTGAGTTATGAATGATATCCATAACATATTAGAAAAATCACGATTACCTATACAACTAAAAGATTACTTTAGTGAAAGTAAGAAAATACAAAAACTTTTAACAGAAAAACTAATTCATGACATTGAAGATTTGTATTTATATTACGATTCTTTATACTATTTTGAGCTAACTGAGTTTGGGGTACGAGTGATTGACTCATTAATAAGGTGTAAAGATTTTACAACTTATTACTTCTATCTAAAGAAAATCTTAGATAATCACTTAGAGGTTGAATGGAAAAATAAAAATAACTCTATTATTATAAGTACAGATTATATTACCGAGTTGTTTAAAAAATCTGCATCAGAAATTATAGAGTTGTTATCTATTGATTCGGATGAAAAATTAGATCATTTAAATTATCAATTAGGGAAATTAGAATTGATTAATGAATTAATAGATGATGATGATTTTATAGAGTTTTACGAAAAAATTATCCAGTTGAAAGATGATTACTACTACCACAAAAAGGATCAACAATAACTTTAATCTTAATATAAGTATATAAAGAACCAAAAACAGCATTTGGGAGTACAAAAGTTCCCAAATGCTGTATAAACTGTTTCATAATTACTTAGTAATTTAAATCAAATTCTAATTGTGCCATTAACTCTGCTTGTTTTATTACTGTTTCAACGGCTTCCTTTTGCAAATCTGGTGGGTAGCCGTACTTTTTAAGTAACCTTCTGACAGATACACGCATCTTAGCTCTCGCTGACTCTCGCAAATTCCAATCGATACTCATATTCTCTTTTATAGACTTAGTTAATTCATGTGCTATAAGTTTAAGTGTATCATCACCTAATACTTGTTCCGCTGTTTCATGTGATGCTAATGCATCATAGAAGGCGATTTCTTCCTTTATTAACCCTGCTTCTTCTCCACGTTTATATGCTGAATCCATTTCCTTCGCTAAAGCAATTAACTCTTCAATAACTTTTGAAGTTTCTATTGCCCTCTTATTATATTTATTTAAAGCACCTGTAAGCATCTCAGAAAATTTACGTGCTTGAATTAAATTTGTCCGTTGGACACTTTTTACTTTTCCGTTTAGTAATTTATTCAATAATTCAACAGCCAAATTTTTATGTGGCATTGCTTTAACATCTTCTAAGAACTTATCAGATAGTATTGATATATCTGGATTTTCTATTCCAAGAGACTCATAAATATCAATTACCTCTTCTGAAATAACTGATTTAGAGATTAGTTGGTTAATTTTCGCTTCCATTTGTGCATTTGTTTTCTTTTTACTGCCATCACCAATGCTCTTTATCAGACTTGCTTTAACCGCTTTAAAAAATCCAATATCAGCATTTAAGTCCTGTGCTTCTGGTGTAGTTGCACATAAAGCGAAAGCCTTGGAAAGCTCTGTTACAGTGTTTATGAACCGTTTCTTTTCTACCTCTTCAAGTCCCAAAACATAATCCATTGTCGAAACAATCGCATTCATTCTCTCAGTAGCTTTTTCAGAGAGATATCCACTGTAGTCATGTTCATACAGCATCTCAAGAATTACTTCATATTTCTCTAACATGATGTTGACTGCAACGGATGTATCAACACCTGCTGTTGCCTTATCACTTTCTGTATATTGGTGTAGGGCTTCTTTTAAGCTATCTGCAATTCCAATATAATCAACAATTAAACCACCTGGCTTATCTTTAAACACACGATTAACTCTTGCAATTGCTTGCATTAAATTATGACCTTTCATTGGCTTATCAATATACATCGTATTCATAGAAGGTACATCAAATCCTGTAAGCCACATATCTCTTACTATAACAATTTGGAGTGGATCATCATTATCCTTCATACGTTTCGCCAAATATTCACGTCTTTTTTTATTCCCGATGTAAGGTTGCCATTCAGCAGGATCACTTGATGAACCTGTCATAACGATTTTAATAACCCCTTTATCATCGTCATCAGAATGCCATTCCGGCCGCATTTCTATGATTGTTTTATATAAATCTATCGCAATTCTACGTGACATAACAACAGCCATGGATTTTCCAAATATGGCTTCTTGTCTTTCCTCGAAATGCTTAATTACATCTTCTGCTAACCGTTTTACTCTTGATTCAGCACCCGCCAAAGCCTCTAAACGTGACCATTTTGACTTCAAACGTTCTTTTACCGACTGTTCTTGGTCTTCTGTAATCTCTTCATATTCATCATCTAAGCGAAGGTCGCTTGGCAAATCTAAAGGAATAATCCGACTTTCATAGAAGATTTTAACGGTTGCACCATCTTCAACTGCTTGTGTCATATCGTAAATATCAATATAATCTCCAAATACAGCTGGTGTGTTTTTATCTGTCGCTTCAACAGGTGTTCCTGTAAATCCTACGAACGAAGCATTTGGCAAAGCATCTCGAACATATTTCGCAAAACCATACTTCGTTTCAGCATGTTTGCCACGAACTGTTGCAGAAAAGCCATATTGCGACCTGTGTGCTTCGTCTGCCATTACAATGACATTAGAACGATCCGTTAGACATGGCATATTGCCATCTTCATCAGGTGTAAACTTTTGTAATGTTGTAAAAATTATGCCTCCTGATTCAACAGATAGGAGTTGACGGAGTTCATCACGATTATTTGCTTGGCTTGGTGTTTGACGCAAAATGTCACTTGAAATAGAAAACGTATTGAACAATTGGTCATCTAAGTCATTTCGGTCTGTAAGTACAACTAAAGTTGGGTTATTCATTGCTTGAATTAGTTTTCCTGCATAGAATACCATGGACAAACTCTTACCACTACCTTGCGTATGCCAAACGACACCAATTTTTCTGTTACCTTGTACAGCTATTTTTGCCTTCTCTACCGCCTTATTTACTGCATGATACTGATGATACCCTGCCAGGATTTTGTATGTATTTTCTCCATCTGTTTGAAATAAAATGAAGTTTTTGATGATGTCCATTAACCTTGATGGTTCTAACATACCTTTTAGTAACACTTCTAACTGAGAAAGAGATCTTGGGGCAAGTTCAAGACCATCAATAGTTCGCCACTTCATAAATCGTTCTTCATTAGCTGTTAGTGAACCTGTACGGGCATTTACACCATCACTGGTAACCATGAAGGCATTGTAACGAAAAAGTGAAGGTATCGTTTGTTTATATGTTTGGAGCTGATTATATCCCTCTGAGATGCCTGTATTTTCATTTGTAGCGTTTTTTAATTCAATAACGACCAATGGTAATCCATTCACAAACAAGATCACATCAGGTCTTTTATTGTACTTTCCTTCGATAATGGTAAATTGGTTGACCGCTACGATATCATTAATCGCTGAATTTTCAAAATCAAACAACCATACTTTTACTGTTGGGTTGTAGCCCTCTGAACCTTGCAATTCTATGTCTAAACCATCAGTCACCATGCGATGAAATTTTTGATTATTTATTACCAGATTTGGAGATTCATTCGCTTCAATTCTTTGCACCGCAAGTTCTATTGCTTCATGTGGTACATTTGGGTTAATACGGCATAGAGCTTCCCTTAAACGCTCAGTTAAAACAACATCTTGGTAGCTATCTCGCTCAGGATAATCCCCTTCGTGAGCAATATCAGGCCCAGCCAAGATGGAATAATCCATCTCAGCTAACCATTCAAGCGTAGCTTCTTCTAAATCAGACTCCAAATACTTAAACATTTTATCCAACCACACTTTCTTCTGGTATTTCAATTTCACCTGAAAGAAGTTCTGGGAGTAATGTATCTCTTAACTGCTCTAAACTATTGTTTTCATTCGTTAATTCGATAATCTGTTCTGAAAGTTCTGTAACAATTGTTTCGTAGGTTATTAATATATCTTTTAGTGGACAAATTATTTTAAACTTAGAGATAACATCCTTACTTAAATTTTGCTGTGCTGAGCCAGTTGCCAAATCTCTTAATCGTTCTTGATTTAAACGCAGATATGAATAAATGAAATTTGGTATATCGCTTACTATTGCACAGCACGCTTGATTACTTGTCATTTCTTTAGCAAGATATCCTAATTGACCTGCTGTAGCACCATACATCGCTACGACTACAGAATGTGGTGGAATCCATTTCGCTGAACTACCCTCTAAACCTTGTTTTGTAATTGATTCTTCCGCATTGATAATATATTTATTTTTAATTTCCTTGGTTTTTAACCAAGGTATATTTCCATTCAGCCAATATTCTTCTTTTTTTCTGCTTGGCGTACCTCCTGCATACAACTTGTTTGCCAGTTCTTGAAGTTCTCCTACTTTCCATCTTTCTGGAATCTCACCTAACTCACTTTCCACCATCTTCCCACCGTTTGATTTATAAGGTAGCCCATCCTCATTCGGAAATTCAAAATCTATGAACCAATATTTGAAGAGGGTTTGAGCAATTTGTTCTAATAAATGAACAGCATTTTTATTAGTTTCCTCCTTTAGTAGTAGGTTTATCATGGTATCCGCAATTTGTTTTTGTATTGTTAAAGGAGGCACTTTTATTGTTAATTTAGAGATCATTTCATTATTTAAACTTGCCCTTGTTGTCATGCTCGCAAATGAAGTCACTTGATTGCGAAATTCTGCACTTCTCAGGTAAAATGCTACATATTCAGGAATTAATAATTCAACACATTTTCCATTTGGTCTTAACCGTTTTGTAAAACCATTAAATGTTGCATTTGGATAATCCTTTAGTGCAACTGAACTTAATCCTAATTCATCAAGTTTTTCACTTGTTCTCGTTAAGAAGACATCTCCACGTTTAATGGAACATCTTTCCCTTTCTTTATCGGTGGTATTTGCTAATTCAGGGAGCTCATTTGGAACAATTGGATTATGAAAAACCTCTTTAAATGTTAAAAATGGATATCCAAAACCAAACTCTTCCCGTTTCTTTGATAAACCCGAAGAGATTGTATAAAGTTCATGCAAGGTGTAGATTTTCCATTTAGATGTCATACCCAATCCTCCCAAGTGCTTTTCGAATTAAGTCTTCTAACTCCTTGGACTTTGCAAATTGCTCAGATAATTCACTTGTCAAACGAACCATTTTCTCTTCAAATGGTTCTCCATCTTCTTCTACATCTTCTAAACCAACATACCGACCTGGCGTTAAGATGTAATCATTCTTTCGCACTTCTTCTATTGTTGCTGATTTACAGAATCCTTGTACATCTTTGTACTCTCCATCACGCCATTTATGAAATGTTTCTGCAATCATATGGATATTTTCTTCGGAAAATTCCCTGTGTGTACGATCCGCCATATATCCGAGTTTCCGTGCATCTATGAAAAGAATTTCATTGTTACGTTGTCTCTTCCCGGTTTTTGATTTATCCTTTGAAATAAACCAAATACAAACAGGTATTTGTGTAGAATAGAACAACTGACCTGGTAGTGTAACAATACATTCTACTTTATCATCTTCAATCAACTTTTTGCGTATATCTCCCTCACCAGAAGTGTTGGAAGACATCGAACCATTCGCCAATACAAAGCCTGCTGTACCTGTGGGTGCAAGTTTAGAAAACATGTGCTGAATCCAAGCGTAGTTGGCATTCCCTACAGGTGGTACACCAAACTGCCAACGAGCGTCTTCACGTAGTTTGTCTCCACCCCAATCTTTAATATTGAACGGGGGATTTGCTAATATATAGTCTGCCTTTAAGCCTTTATGAAGATCATTATGGAAAGTATCTGCATTGTGTGAACCTATATTGCCATCGATACCTCGAATAGCTAAATTCATCTTGCAAAGTCGCCATGTTGTCGGATTGGATTCTTGTCCATAAACCGCAATGTCCACTAATTTACCTTGATGCTCCTCAACAAACTTTTCACTTTGTACGAACATACCGCCAGAACCGCAACAAGGATCATAAATTCGACCTTTATACGGTTGAAGCATTTCAACTAATAGCCGTACTACGGATGATGGCGTATAGAACTCGCCTCCGTTCTTGCCTTCCGCACTTGCGAATTTACTTAAAAAGTATTCATATACTCTACCTAAAACATCTTTAGAGCGACTTTCTTTATCACCAACTTTAAAAGAAAACAGATCAATTGTTTCACCAAGTCGCACTTTGTCCAATGCTGGTCTTGCATAATCCTTCGGCAATACACCTTGTAGTGATGGGTTTTCTTTTTCAATTGCAATCATTGCTTTATCGATTATTTGGCCGATTTCAGGCTTTTTAGCATTATCTTTGATAAATGACCAACGTGCTTCTTTAGGAACCCAAAAAATATTCTCTGCTAAGTATTCATCTTTGTCTTCTGGATCTGCATATTCATCCGTTTCTAATTCTAAAAATTTCTCCTCGAACGAATCAGATACGTATTTTAGAAACAATAGGCCTAATACAACGTTTTTATATTCTCCCGAATCCATAGATCCTCTTAATTTATCAGCCATACTCCATAACTTCTCTTCAAAACCTAAATTTGCAGTCGTCATACTAATGTCCTCCCTATAACTCTTAATTATATGATGTCAACATTATAGAGTAATGTAAAGTTTTTTCCATATTTTTTAGGTATTTAGTCATATTCATAAAAATACTGTATTTAAATATAATACAAATAGGTTAGCCTCGGAAACTACCTTGTGAAAGGGAATAATGTTAGTAACATGTAATTCTCTTTCAAAAAACAAAACAAGAGTATGAAAATTAATTCTCATACCCTTGTTTTGCAAATGATTAAAGAAAATTATTTTAGAATCACCTTAACCTCATGCTATTCTATTTTAAAGGTATACTTATTGAAGTTGTTCCTCAAAGTATTGCTATCCAAACATTCCTTTTATTGAACGGATTATGGTTAGAGCCTTCTCATTTTCAATTTGTATTTTTGTTTTTCCGATAATGCGAGTAAATCCACCAGGTTTCTTTGATGAAATTATTCTTTTTGGCCGCCTCCGTAAATGCATTTAGTTGCCCCCCTTTATAAACAATATTACTAATCTTTGTTCAACTACATTGTAGTAATAGGAACATTCATTTTCTGTCTTGCTACACACACACCATTTTTAACAATGTAGACTTCCACAAAGTGTTCTCCTTTGAATCTTGTATTCTCAGTATGGTACAGTGTACGTTTAATAATTTGACCACGAACTTCATTTCTTTTCTTTGCAACAATCCCTTTATTTTTCACCTTCCAATATACATCAAAAGTACCTGGTACGTCAGTTTTAGCAAAGAATTCCAACTTCTTTTTTGGTTGTAGCATTTCCTTTTTTCGTAATATTTCACTTAATAGAAAAGTTCTCCAACCACTTTGAGTAACTTTACAATCTAATTCCACACTGTAATTTAAATCAATTGGGAAAAGGTATTCAATAAACTCCTCTGTGTCTTGATAATCCTGATCATCCTCATTTTCAGAAAGATAGGCATAAGATTTTGATACCTGCTCTTGCACCATATCTTGTTCCCAAAAATCATTATTGAAAAATTCCTTCCATACAGCTAATGCTTCCTCTTTTGTACAGTCTGGCTTAAACAAAACTTCCAGTTTCGCTAAATATGTATTTAGCCTATTATACAAGTTATTTATTTTTTCATTATCTTTTTTTATAAGTTTTAGTGTTTGAGTTTCATCAGTAGGATTGTTTACATCTTTATCTGTATTCAACCTGTCTTTTATTTCTTTTAATGTATAATAGAACCGTTCATCAATACGTTTATACTCCGATTGAAATTTTTCATTTACCAAAACACTTTGAACAAGACCTCCAGGCATTTTCCATTCCTTTCTTGATCTTGAAAACATCTTCATTAACCTTACAAGTTCACGAAGTTGATAATTCTTTTCCTTATTTTCTTTTATAAACCATGCTGTAATAGATTTGGGATCTCTACTTCTCCATTTGCTACCACAATGCTCGTATTGATAATTTCCATCTTCGTCTTTAAACCTTCTGTATATCGCAAAGTCTATATGGTATCCATCGCTATATTCAATTCTTACACAATTTGTCTTAGCGTATGGTGCTACTTTAAAGCCTGTACATTTTCTGGTTAACGCATTAACCACGATGTTTTTAACTTTAATAGTCCCATCTGGTATTTTATCTTTCTCGAAAACAATAGCTACATCGATATCATAGTCATTGCTCTCGTTTTTTATTACCGTAGACATAGCCACACTTCCTTGAACCATTGACTCTGCGATTTTGTATTCTGTTCCTTTTTCCTTGTTATACTCGCCTAAACCATCTTTCAAGCGTTGGAGATTTAAATCTTTTTTTTCAAACAGCTTTGTCTTTTCTGTTTTTGGCAAAACAACATGTTTTTTGTAAAAACTATGAAACTCAGAACTCAAATCATACATAGACAGCCTCCTCCTATTTATAGAATCTTAATTTCACCATTCTCTTTATCTTTTGATAGTTTTATCCCCCAAGGGTATTTCACAGTCGATGAACCAACATAATTATATATCCAGAATTCCTTATTTGAATCCATTCTTGCTGAAATTGAACTTCCAAAACTGAATGCCACAGAGGGTTGTGCAGATAGGAATATATGCACTTTTTTGAGCTTTTGATATTTATGGTGTATCTCCGTTAGTAATGATCTAAACTCTTGTTTGTAATGATTTAGTTGCTTAATAGAGGTTACCGCATCTAAACGAGGTGGTTCCAATTTGAAGTAAAAGGAGTTAAGGTTTTCGAGATCATGTCCCTCTAATTGCCAATCAAATATTTCGAAAGTAATCCCTACTTTAATAACTAACTCTTCAACATCATTTGGAGTTTGCTTTGATTCATCTTTATGTAAAACTAATTTCGGAAAGGATTCATCTTCTACAGTTAATGGCACCCAGGATTTTTCCGTTCGATTCCATTCAAAAAATCGCACATCAGTTTTATCAGCAATTTGATACCCTAACAAGAATTGAAAAGGAATATGTGCCATTCCCATATATGCTATCTCGTTTATTGTTGGATCGTTTATATATACGAGTAAATCATTTATAGTTTGGTCTTGCTTCTTCCAAGCCATCTTCAGATTAAACTCGTCAATTTTTTCCAAATCTTGAAATTGGTTAATTGTAATTGGTATCACATCATAATCATCTAAGTTAGCACGAACACTATTATAAGTATTACCTTCAATTGAAGAATGACGAATTTGTACCATTTTTTTATTTTTGAAATTTGACCATTTTCTATATTTAATCCCCAAAATAACCAATAATAGCCCTACAGCTACAGAAGTTACCATAACGATATAGTCGACATCTGAATTAGGTACAGGGATGTTAGTTTCTAATTTTTCATTAAAAAGTTGAATAAGTGGTACCAACCAAATTGGAGAAGAAAAACCTGCTAAAATAGCAGAACATCCTGTCCCAATTAGCATTAGAGTTATTTTTTTGTCATGCCAATTTCTAAACCATACCTTTGCATTTTCCATAACTGTTCTCCACAAAACGACATCCCCCGATTCAACATTTTTCTATATGGTATCAATATTTTACAAAAATTGACTGAATTTTCATTATATCATAGGGGGCTATTTTCGTAAATTTAATTTACCTGTTATTGAACCTAAAAAAATAAACAAAACAGCCCTGTACCTATCAAGGTTGTTTTGTTTATTTTGTATCACCAAGCACTTGCATTTTTTATATCAAGACCAAATACATCAAGGAATAGCCCAAATAAGTAATCACTCTGAACTTTACCTCCACAATATTCAGGTGATAAAGCTACAGTAATCATATCCCATTCCCACATATATTTTTTCATATGATTTAATTGTTGCCTTAATAAAGGTTCAGGTAAAAGAACTGGATTACAGTCCATATCTTGATAGTTATAGTTAAAGAAATCTAAATCAAGATCTAAAATGACGCTCTTACCTTCAGTATCATCAAACCACTTTCTTCTATATATATGCTCATAATGGTTTAACGTATAAGCTCTTTCAACCCTTGTATCGTTTATGGATACATTATCGTTACTAATTATATATACATTTCCCACAGTTCCCGTCTTTTGTGCGGGAATGATGAACTCTGCTATTCCTAATTTCCTTCCAATAATAATTGCGTCTTTAACAGATTCGATTTCCTCAATATTAATCTCTGGATCAAGATAATCCAAGTGACTATCAATATGTACCACTGTTGCACCTGGTTTTATGTAATTTCTTAGCCGACCTATTTCCCAAGCCGAAAAAGCCCAATTATGGTCTCTTGAAATAAATATTCTCTGCTCTGGAAAACAAATTCTATACTCACTATCATACTTCACGATACCCCTCCTCAAAAGGGTGGCCTATTATTCTTGTCCTCTTATATAAAGCTACCCATTCTTAACAAATAGTCTTATAAATTCATCTGCAAATTTCCTTACAAAATCTCGGTCAAGTGCAGTTGCCCAAGTTTCGTCATTGTTTCTTGCGTTTTTACTCCAATTATACGAACCATGCATTACATATTCTAAATCAATTATACAAAATTTATCATGTAGTCGATTTGAGAGTTTATCACCTGTTAATTTTACTTTCACAACTTCAAAGTTTCGTTCTAAATCTGCTAACAAATACCTATTAGAATGTTCATCTGATGTGATAATTCGGACATAAACACCCGCACGTTTTCTCAATAATAATTCTTCGAAAATGTCTCTATCAGTAAACCAAGCTACAGCTATCCATATCATGTATTTAGCATTTCTAATACCTTGAACTATTTCTTCCTTAATCTCGTTAAAAACAACATTATGTTCAACATACACTTCATTATCAAGTTCAACAGGTTTTGGCTTTATTCGTAAACCCCAAAATTCAAAATCTTGATAAGTATCTGTAGGTTCTATATAAACCTCAGATGCCAACTTTTCCAATACATCTTGTAGGCCTTTTGCTGTTTTTAACATAGGAATTGGTACTCTTAAACAGACGTACTCACGATAATAATTTGATTTACTCCCATAAGTGCCTGTCCTATCGTAAGTAATAATTGAGTTTCTTAATATACCGAGTAATTCATCTTTTTTATGATGCTCGAAATCATATTTTACTGTTTCTATCATCGTTTTCAAGTATTGTTGCCCGTTCATTGCCTTTTTCCTCCCCCAAACCCTTTAAATCTCTATCCTTAATATACCACAATGTAGTCCTGTAACTAACCTTGACTGTTAATGATAAAACGAAAAAAGGCTCTACCCATTATTGAGTAAAGCACAATACATCATTTCCCTAATTGATATCACTTCAAAAGTCATTATCCAAAGGATTTACGCCAAGCCCTGATTATTTCTTAATTCATTTTTTCAGCTTTAGTCTTTCCTACAAAGCTCTTCAGCACGATTTTCTTAGTTGGCCCTTCCTTCTGTATTGACATAGCTTTTTCTTATTTGGTGATAATGTTCACACCAAAAAAAACCACTCCATATTTGACATAGTATCCCGCAATGTCGTTAGAGTGGTTTTTGTATCCGTAGCACTTCTGTCAAAAAGCTCGGACTGTTTTGCCTTTTGGAAAACCTATCATTATTTTATCAACTTTTGTAAAGGATACGAAAGGCGTTTAATGAAATCTATAACTCTTCCCATACCATCACCGCTGTTTAGAGGGTCTATAGTAACATTTAACACATTATTTATTAGGAGAACATAAGTTTACGAGCTTTCACCAAACGGCATGCTAATAAAATTGCTAATTTTAGATTGAACATTAAACTTTGATACATTAAACAAGCGTACAAAATCATTGTTGGAAGCTAAATTACTAATGTATCAGTCATTTTCTCGCCAAAACTGAATCCTTATTAAAAATGAGGCGGCCTTTTTTAAAATGGCAACTTTTTTCCTTCAAAGACATGTCCAATAACATCATTTAGTGTATTCAACTCTATCACTTCAAGGTTTTTAAAGTTGATTTTTTTATTAAGAGACCTTTTCGCTACATATGCAATTTTGAATCCCATTCTATCAGCCTCTTTTAGCCTTGCTTCAAGCGATGGAACTCTTTTAAGCTCGCCTGTAAGCCCCATATCTGCAATGAATACTGTGTCATTAGATATCGCTTTATCTTTCGCTGAGGAAACAATACTCATAATTATTGCAAGATTTACAGATTGCTCTCTTAATTGTAATCCTCCTGTAGACTTTACAACAACATTTTTGTTAAATAGTTCTATCCCACCTCTTTGTTCAAGAATCGATATCAACGTATTTAATTGCTCTCTCTTTAAGTTTTCACTTATTCTCGAAGGATATGGTGTGAAGGTAGTAGCAACTAAACTTTCAATTTCAACAATAATAGGTCGAGTTCCTTCTCGAACTACCGTTAAAGCACTCCCTGAAACCTCCATATTGCCTTCTCTTTGTGTCATAAAGTATTCTGAAGGGTTTTCTATTGGTTTCATTCCATCCTCTATCATAGAGAAAAATGATGTTTCTCCCGTACTTCCAAAACGGTTCTTGCTTGCTGTTACACCTCTAAGTTCTTCACCGCTTTCTCCATCTATTATTAATACCGTATCAACTAAATGTTCTAACGCTCGTAAACCCGCAATTTCTTCATTTTTATTCATCTGTCCTACTAATAAAATAGCTCTGGGCCTCGAACTATTTTTTGCAATCCTTGTTAATTCATTAGCACATTCCATTGTTTGTGTTGGTGATCCTGCTCTGGATGGTAGATATTCTTCTAAAATAAAAGTCTGAATGCTATCAACAATAATCAAGTCTGGATCTATTTCATCTATCGACATTACTACATTATCCAAACTTGTATCTGAAACAACCCAAATATTATTATCCAAACCAGTTAAAATTCGATCTGCTCTGCTTTTTATTTGAGTTTCACTTTCCTCACCAGAAGCATATAACACTTTAAGTCCTTTTGATGAAACATCCTCTGCAACTTGTAGTAATAGTGTAGATTTTCCTGCTCCTGGCTTTGCTGTAATAATGGTAATCGAATCCTTTACAATCCCACCACCCATTACTCTATTGAATTCACTAATACCAGTTATAATTCTATCATTTTTCCCAGTCTGCACTTCGCTAAGTTTCTTCGGCTTTACTAATCCTTGTCTATTTTCTTGATTAGATTTTGAAGTAGATCTCTTGGAGTTAACAACAGCCTCTTGTAGCGTATTCCAGGACTGGCAAGAATCACACTTACCTTGCCACTTTGGGTGTGAGTGTCCACAGTTAGAACATGTAAAAATCGTTTTAGTTTTCATTGCAAGATCCTTTCAGGTTAGTCAAAAATATCACTATACTCATTTAATAAATTCTCCAAGTCTTTTTGTTCTTCTAATTTGGAAATATCCTCATGTGCAACAGCAACTTCTTCTTCACGTTTTATTAAAATTACTTCTGTTGATTTTAATGCACTTATAAATTGTTTTTCTTCTTCTCTATTTAATGCTTCTGCCAACACAAGTGAACGTTCTTTTAATTCCTCAAACTGCATCTGTAATTCCTTATACTTTTCTTTAATTCTTATATTCTTTCCTAACGCTGTCTTCAATTGATTTTCTAAATCCTTATTTTTAAGTTCAGTTCTTATTGTCCTTTGATATAAACTTTGCTGACTTTCTTGTAGCTTTGTAAGGAAGAATATTAATTGGTCTGGCTTACCACTATTTAATTTTACAAATTCCCTTACGTTTAATTTAGTAAACGACTTATTGTCACCCGAAAGTTCTAAATTGCTTTGCTTTAAGGTTTTAGAGTACCCCTTAATAATTTCTTTAATTTCACCATTTCTTGAAAAATGATAGTAGGAGATACCACCTAATTCTAAATTGTTTTTTGCGAAGTCTGCCAAATTTTTATAGTTCATCTTCATCATTTGATGTTGGCCTTGATCAATAAATTGGCTTATCACTTCTTTTAGTTCATCTGTAGTAAACTTACTTTCTCTCGGCAAATGAACACCTCTTTAAACATTATATTTGCTCATTAATAAAGCATTTTGATTTGCATAACTTTTTATCTTATTTACTTTTTGGTCATAATTCTCTTTAAAGTCTTTTACCTTCTTATACGTTTTTACTAATTCTCTTAGAGCTTCAATTTCTCTCGTTACAGTTTTTTCATTTTCAGATACTATTTTAGTAATCTCCTCTTTATTATCAGGATAGAAATGAGGGCAGTTCCCCACTTTACATTTAAAGTTTACTACTTTGCAATCTTCAAGGTCATTTGACTGTTGAGAAGAACATTTGCCTCCACTAACACTTTTTAGGCTGTGAATCTCATTTTGATAAAGTTTATCTCTGAAATCTGAATTAAAATTGTTGTTGTTTAATTCAGTTGTATTATTAACGAATAGCCCTTGGTCACTTAGTCTTCTCGCGATACTATAAGTAAAGCATTTTACAAATTTATCAACATGAGAAAAGTAATGCATACTACTCTCAATTGAACTATGACCACCTAATCGTTTTACAAATAACGGTTCGATATCATTTAACACCATGTTTATAAAAGCGTGATGTCTTGTGTCCATCAAGGAAAGTAATTCAATTTGATATTCCTTTATTTCCTTATCTTCTTGTTGCTTAGATATTACTTCATAGTTGAATTGATTTTGTACAACCTTGAAATAAAACGACTTTAATAGATTTTGCAATCTACCATAAGTAAAAAAATCTTGAGTATAGGAACGTTTAATTATCGCACCTTTTGCTCCATCATTTCCAACACGTTCAAAGTAACTTCTATTGGAGAATAAAAATTTCCTCCTTTCAGTTTTGCTATTCTCTTGGTTATAAAAATTGGGAACAAAATCATAATGATCTACGACCTGCATGTATTCCAAAATTAAGTCATAGAGATCTTTACTAATAGAAATATCTTCTATCCTGTAATCTCCCTCTATAGTATGTGTTACCACTTTCTTCCCATTGTCTCCTTTTTGATCAGTCCTTCTAATTGTTAAAAAATAATTGTCATTTTCTATCTTTAAGCAATTATATGGAGTTAATATTAGTTCATTAGTTCTTAATGGAATTATGGTAGTAATTCTCCACCAAAGGATAATTGGAAAGAAAGTTTCCTTTTCTACGGAATTAGCATTCTCCCAAAAAATATCAATTATTTCGCCTAATTTAAAAACACTTTCAAAATTACCAAGTTCTCTTTTATTTCCCTTTTGTTCTCTATCAATTTGATTTTGTTCATAAAGTATTTCAATTATCTCGATATACTTTTCATCAACATTCAATAAGGGATAAAATTCAATAAATTCCAAAACATGATGATAATAATTAACCCAACTCATAACCTCAAATAAACTATTTTTAGTGGATGGATTAAAGTAACGTGTTGTTAGTAATACGTTTTTTAATGAATAATAAATACCTTGAATAGTATCTAATCCTTTTGAATCAAGTTGATAGACCAGGTAAGTTTTAAATGCATATAATAGATTCTCAAACTTATCAATATCCCTTTTCTTAGCTTCAACAGCAAACAATAATTCATCTAATTGGAATCGTAAAGAAAATGAACCTTTTGGATTTGAAAAATACCATATTTCATCATCAAATCCGCAGTCTCTTATAGTTCCCCGTTTCAAAAACTTATTAAATAACTCCATCACTTCTTTTTTGGATATTTTATGGAACTCTACCGATTGAATCATAGAAACATCAGTATCCTCCATTTTATTCATTGTTAATAGCATAGTTCACCCCAGTAACAATTGCTTGTTTTCATGCAGTTTCTTTATTGATTCCTTTAACTTATCTGTATCTATGAAACTCTTTACTTTTTGACTCCCAAATGAAGCTACAGCCTCTTTAAGAATAGGAAAGTAAATAACAGTTATAGCGTGTGATAATCTCTTTTTATCAAATTCGTGTTTTGTATTTTGCAGTTGCCATAATATTTCTTCGAACATTTCTCTAAATTCTAATAAAAAGTACATTTCCGGAATATGGAAATCGCAACCTATACAATCTGTATAAGAAGGATTAATACAAGCAGATCTATCAATACACTTAATTAGACACTGGCTATGTTCCATCTTTGAGGGTGCATCTCCGTTAGAAATTTTCTTCATTACTTCTAACAACTCCGCTCGACTTGAATTACTTATTATTTCTTTCAATATATCTTTTGTTCTACTTCTATTAGCAATTGACTCTTTTACAATCCTTTCAATTTCATATGGCTTTAGGGGTAATAATTTATTAATTTCATTGTTCTGCTCAGACATATCTAATTCACTAAAATTAGATCCTTTAATAGTATTCAAAATAAGGTATGGAATAAATCCAAAAGTCCCTCTCTCAGTTAAAGCAGAGGTTATAAGGTCTATATCCTTCCCTTTATTTAGATGTTCCAAATATACTTGGGTTGAAAGTGCATTACCTCTTTTGTTAGGTTTGTGACTGCGTATAATAGAAGCCATTTGATACCCAATGTGCCACCCATGCTCCTGGCTTTTCTTTTGAAAAATCCCCATAAAAGTTTTATTTGCTCTTTGATTTGTAAAGCCCTCTTCTCCAAATATTTCATGATAAATTTCACCAAAGAATTTTATGTGATTTTCCCGTCTGGTCGCACTTTCAGTTATTAAACTTGAAAAATCGCCGTATCCACTTCCACTCTGCCCCTTATTATTACTTGAAACATTATTTCTATAGACCTTTCTTCTGTGTACTTCACACAACGCTATGAGTAAGCCTAATTGATAGACATAACTTTCCTCAACTACAAATTTTAATGATGGATTAGCCTTGTCCTTTTCTCTTTTGCTTGGTATTTTTTCGAATGCCTTAATCTCACTTACTATTGATATGATAACCCTTCTTGCCATTTCCTTAGTGAAATTTCTACTTTTTATAGTTGTCAGTACTTCTTCCTCATTCATTTTTAGAATCGTCTCTAATGAGGGAATTGGTAATTTTGAAATTAGATCTTTCGATCTCCATGCACATGTATAATGAATGGCACAAAATAGCCACGACATAGCATAGCCCCTTCTCTCCATAGCCTTCTTTATTAAATCGCCATAGAAATCTCCCTCCGTATTAAATAGAATTCCTCCGAAATCAATCCATTGTTGGAAAGTATATGGGTTCTTTCCGTCTCCACCCGCATATAATTCCACTTTATATACATTGTTATATTTGGTTAAATAACTATCTTTGCAAAAATCAATAAAAAAAGAAAACTCCCTCTTTGATATTTTTGTTTCTAAGGAACTGATAAACTCAGTTATTTCATGGTCATTATGCTCCATTATCTCTTTTGAAAGTTGGGAAATTATTTTACTAAATATAGTAAAAAGTGCATTAACAATATATTGACCTTCATTATACTTAATTCTATCCTGAACAAATTTTTCATAAGCAGTATTTGTTTTAACAAGCTCATTATTAAATACTGCATCTTCTATCATTACTTTGTATTTTTCATAAGGATGGTTAGCTTTTTTAATCCTTCTTTCCTTCTGAATAAAGGTATTTATTTTTAATAAATCTGATTTATAAATTAAATGGCTATTCCCCAATATAGGGAAATTTCCTCGGTGGATATAACTGATTTGTAGTTCTTTTAAAGCTCGATTGATAGTTTTTTCTCCTACATTAAGTTCTTCCATTACTGTCTTCGTAGGTAACGTGTTATTAAGGATAGCGACTATTTCGTCTATTTTTTTCTTGCTCATATAGTATTTGTTCTCAACTTTTATTGCGTCTACATATTCTGCTACCCTTACTGTATTTTTTATTTGAAAGATTTCTTGTACTTCTGAATTTGTATAATATTCATCTGAATTCTCTATTGTTTCAATTAATTTATAATAGTAAAGGTATTGTTCCTGATCTTCATTTCTTATATAAATATTGTCCATTTCTTTATTTACGTACAACTGAACATTTTGGTTTTTACAAACATGTACAACATGCCGTACAATTTTACTAAACCCTGTACTTTTGTACTTTTTTTCATACATATTTTTAAAGAATTCTATGTCTAAATAATTTTCTTTATTTAGCATCTCATTCAGATACTTATACTTCTTACCCTTAAAAACCTTTGATATATCAAAATCATTATCCTTTGGAACATAGAATTCGTATACCTTTTCAATTAACAAACGAATATCTCCTCTGTTAATTCTGATATCATAATTATCTATAGGATTTTCAAAGTATGTTAAGTATTTTTTTATATAGCTTCTAATAGTTACTTTTGCTAAATCTGAATGATTACTTGATTCATGAACCTTTTTTACTATTTCCTCAAATCCTAAAGTTTGTGAAAGAAAATTAACAATAGAGTCTATATCGCTTTTTGAAAAATAAAAGGTTCCAATTATAGTCTGTACGCTAAGGATATTTCGTTTTACCAATTGTGAAATATGTGCTGAACTACAACCAAATAACTCGGCTACTTCATTTGAGGAATAGTATTCAACCTCATTATTAAAAAATAACCATCTATTTATCATTACTTCCTTTAATTTTTCGAACCCTTCAAAACTAATTTTGATATCACTATCTGATAGATAATACGGTATTTTTAATTTGCCACACAGCCCTTTTACATACTTTAATATGTAACTATTTCCTCCCTGCCTTTTATAAGTTGGCAAAACATATTTATCAAATAATTCTTTTATATCACTAAGATTATAAGAGTCTTTTCTCCCCATCTGTGTTTCTCCTCTATTCAACATTATTTGAAAATTTATTATATATTTCTTTCTGTATGACTCTAATTTTTTCATCAATTTTAGGATTTTGGGTTAAGTAAGTAATGGATGAATTAAGTGAGCTGTCTCCACGCCAATATGCAAGTTCATTGGGATTTGAAACATACTCAGAAATATGTTGTGTAAAAAAGTGTCTTAAAATATGTTTATTTACTCTTCCAGATAGCAAAATATTAGCTTGTCCAACTAAATAGAAGTTATCTGTACCTGATAAGCGATCAATAAGTATCATAACAATTTTTTTAAAATAATCATTGTAACTGGATTCTGTCATTGCCTCTCCACTTCTATTTAAAAAAATTGCACCAAAATGATTATTCTCACCTTTAATTAGTTCTAAATGTTGATCATAAACTTTTTTAAAGTAAGATAGAAAAGCAGGGTGAATTGGTTGAACCCTGGGTTTCTTTATATCACCCGTTCTTTTAAAATCGGTTCGCATTCTTGTTTTATAGCGTAAATCTACATTAAAATATGAAAATTCATTGCCCACATAACCGATTAATATTTTATCCAAAGAAACATTACACACTTCTCCTGCACGAAGTCCTCCAAAAGCCTGTAAACACAAAGCTAATTTTAACTTTGGATAATACTTTCCACATACGTCAATCAGTTCAATAAGAATATCCAACGGAATGTGTTTTAGTTTTTGTGGTGGCTGATAGTTTGGATACATTACCGAAAATAACGTCTGTATTTGTCCCTCTTTCTTTCTACTATGCTTTCCGTTTCCATACCTAATACTTTTATAAAATTCATTTTCATTTAGATATTTTAGTCCTTTAATCTCTTCATATATGTACCTGTAAAACTTATTTAAGATAGCCTCTGCTTTTTCAACCGTATCTCTTGTTTTATTCTTTTGTCCTATATCACCATACGAATAATCCCTTAAAAATTCATTCCCATGTTTGATTTGCAATTCTTCAATGTTGGTTAATTTATAGTTGTCATATTTATCAAAAAAGATATAATTCAAAAAAAGAACGATTATCTTTGCGTAATTCTCCTTTGTCCTAAAGCTATTATTTATCATTCCTTTTTTATAGAAGAAGTTACTAAATGCTGATATTTTAAATCTTTTCTTTTGAAGGTTCTGTAATACAATAAATATAAACTCCCTATCCAAGTCCTCTTCATCCACCATCATATATTTTTTCACTTTGAACCTTATTTTCTTAATTCTTTCCTCATAGCGTTTCTTCTCGTTGTATAGAATTACGTCTCCCATAATAACTCCCCTATAGAATAGCGTTTATTTTAATTTTATGTCCTCCAAAACCAAACGAACAAAAAGTTTATACGTTTATTTATAAATTTAATTATAAACAAAATAAAATCCCCTGAAAACACTTCTATTTCTATGCCCAGAGGATTTTATTTCGTTTATATTCAGTTTTATTATTTCGTTTATAAACTTCAAGTTTTTCACAGAGCGAAGTATTCGATATGTATGATGGCGTTCTCCCTCAAAATAAAGGACGGTATCTACCATATGTTCTAATAATCTCGGCCCCGCAATAGCACCTTCCTTCGTCACGTGACCGACAATGAAGATAGCTATATTTTTTGTTTTTGCTATTCTCATAAGTTCAGATGTACACTCACGTACTTGTGAAACACTTCCAGGTGCAGATGTTACAGCTGGGTGATAGATTGTTTGAATAGAGTCAACAATAACAAAGTCTGGTTTTACTTCGTCTATTGCCTTGGAAATGAATTCAAAATCCGTTTCTGCTAGGACGAAAAGTTCATCGGCACTAACATTTAATCGGTCTGCGCGTAATTTCGTTTGCTGAACAGATTCCTCACCAGATAAATAGAGTACTCGTTGCTTGTTTGAAGCGAGTTGTGCACATACTTGTAATAGTAAAGTAGATTTCCCTATCCCTGGATCTCCTCCAATTAAAACGAGGGAACCTTGAACAATTCCACCGCCAAGTACTCGGTTTAATTCCTTCATTTCCGTCCTTATTCTAGGCTCTTTCCTAGATTCAATCGAGGTGATTGGCTCTGGCTTTCGAACGATAGAACTGTCTGAAGTAGTAAACCCACCTCTTCTCGAAGCTTTTTTTTCTATTTCCTCCGTCATTGAATTCCAAGCATTACACCCTGGACACTTCCCCATCCATTTTGGAGATTCATAACCGCAATCTTGACAAATAAATTTTGTTTTTGTCTTAGCCATACATAAACCCTCTCTATATTAAAATACCTTTGTTTCGTTTCTTTTATGATAAAAATTTCTCGAAAAGATAGCCTAAAACATTTTAAAAAAGGAGGTAATCCATTTTTTCTTTCATGGCTTACCTCCTAGATGCTAAGGCTTTTATTTTATTGCTTTTTCCGCTGCTTTCACGACAAACTGTCCATCTTGCACATCTAATACAACTTTTTGACCTTTTTCTATTGTGCCTTTTAAAAGCTCTTCTGATAAACGGTCTTCAATATGTTTTTGAATTGCTCGGCGAAGTGGTCTTGCACCGTATTCAGGGTCATATCCTTCTTCTGATATTTTTTCTTTTGCTGCTTCCGTCAATTCAAGATCAATATCTTGCTCTTTTAAACGTTTTGTTAATTGATCTGCTAATAACGTTACAATTTCTTTTAAGTGTTGTTTTTCTAAAGAGTGGAATACAATCATTTCATCGATACGGTTTAGGAATTCAGGACGGAACGCTCTCTTTAGTTCATCCATTACTTTCCCTTTCATATCTTTATACTGTTGGTTTTCATCTTGTATATTGAATCCTACAAATTTATTACGTTTTAATGCATCTGCTCCGACGTTAGATGTCATAATTAAAATTGTATTTCGGAAATCTACTGTTCTTCCTTTAGAATCTGTTAAGCGACCATCCTCTAAAACTTGTAATAAAATATTAAATACGTCAGGGTGTGCTTTTTCAATTTCATCTAACAATACGACTGAATATGGTTTACGACGAACTTTTTCTGTTAATTGACCACCCTCATCATAACCTACATACCCTGGAGGCGACCCAACTAAACGTGATGTTGAATGTTTCTCCATATATTCTGACATGTCGATACGGATCATTGCATCTTCGTCTCCGAAAATAGACTCTGCAAGCGCTCTAGCTAATTCTGTTTTCCCTACACCTGTTGGTCCTAAGAAAATGAAAGAACCTATTGGGCGTTTTGGATCTTTTAGCCCTGCACGAGCACGACGAACAGCTTTTGAAACGGCTATAACCGCTTCATCTTGACCAATTACTCGACCGTGTAAAAGTTGTTCCATATTTAATAACTTATCTGTTTCAGTTTGTGCTAATCTCGATACTGGTACTCCCGTCCAGCTAGAAACGACCATTGCGATGTCTTCTACTGTCACTTCCGTATTTTCTTTACCTTGTTTCTCTTTCCACGTCTTTTTCGTTTCTTCTAGTTGTTCTCTTAATCTCTGTTCTGTATCTCGGAGTGATGCTGCTTTTTCAAACTCTTGGCCTTGAACTGCTGCATCCTTTTCATTACGAACTGTCTCTAACTTTACTTCTAACTCTTTTAAGTTTGGTGGAGTAGTAAAAGAGCGTAAACGTACTTTCGAACCAGCTTCATCGATTAAGTCAATCGCTTTATCCGGTAAGAAGCGGTCTGAAATATAACGGTCTGATAGCTTTACTGCTTGCTCAATTGCTTCATCTAAAATGGATACACGGTGATGAGCCTCGTAACGATCACGTAACCCTTTCAATATTTGAATAGACTCTTCCACTGTTGGTTCGTCAACACGGATTGGTTGGAAACGTCTTTCAAGAGCAGCATCTTTCTCAATATATTTTCTATATTCATCTAATGTCGTTGCACCAATACACTGTAATTCTCCACGTGCTAATGAAGGTTTTAAAATATTCGATGCATCGATAGCACCTTCTGCTCCTCCAGCACCAATTAACGTATGAAGCTCATCAATAAATAAAATAATGTTGCCTGCTTGACGAATTTCATCCATTACTTTCTTTAAACGATCTTCAAATTCCCCACGATATTTCGTACCTGCTACTACCGTACCCATATCGAGTGTCATTACTCGTTTATCACGAAGTATTTCAGGAACTTCATTATTTACAATTTGTTGAGCTAAACCTTCAGCAATAGCTGTTTTACCTACACCAGGCTCTCCTATTAATACTGGGTTATTTTTTGTTCTACGACTAAGAACTTCAATAACACGTTGAATCTCTTTGCTTCTTCCTATTACAGGATCCAAGCTACCTTCTCGAGCTACGGCTGTTAAATCACGAGCTAAACTATCTAAAGTTGGTGTATTAACATTAGACGCAGCACCACCTTGGTGTCCACTTGAAGTCTCACTACTACCTAGCAATTGTAGCACTTGTTGCCTTGCTTTATTTAGACTAACTCCTAAGTTATTTAATACTCGAGCTGCTACACCTTCACCTTCGCGAATTAGCCCTAATAAAATATGCTCTGTTCCGACATAGGAATGCCCTAGTTTTCTTGCCTCATCCATAGAAAGCTCAATAACTTTTTTCGCTCTTGGTGTGTAGTGAGGTATTGATTGACCACTTTCTTGCCCATGTCCAATTAAATTTTCAACTTCTTTTTGTATCTTTTCTGGACCTAAGCCAAGTGCAATAAGTGCTTTTGCCGCAATACCTTCTCCTTCACGTACTAGACCTAGTAAAATATGCTCTGTACCAATATTATTATGTTTTAAACGAAGTGCTTCTTCTTGGGCTAGTGCTAATACTTTTTGTGCTCTTTCTGTAAATCTACCGAACATCATTTTACATCGCCTCCATTATCTTTTAACTCTTCTAGTTTTAATCTTTCACGTATAAAAGTAGCTCTTCTTATATCACGCTCATTTGGTCGAAGTGGACCACCAGCGTACTGTTGTAAAAATCCCGGTTGTGTTAAAATCATTAACTCATTTAATATCGTTCTTGAAACATTTTTAATTAATCCTAAATCAATCCCTAAACGGACATCAGATAAGCAAATAGCAGCTTCTTTCGATTCAATTATTCGACTATTGGCTAATATTCCGTAAGAACGAAAGACTCTGTCTTCTAATTGTATGTGAGAAGTTTTTAGTAATGCTTCTCTCGCTGTTCTCTCTTGAGTAATTAATTGATGTACAACACTTAATAGATCATCAACAATATCCTCTTCAGATTTACCTAAAGTAATTTGATTTGATATTTGAAAAATATTACCCTGTGCCTCACTACCTTCACCATATGTGCCCCTTACCACTAAACCTAATTGATTAATAGCTGGTAGCATTCGGTTTATTTGCTGAGTGATGACAAGAGCTGGCAAATGCATCATAACGGAAGCTCTCATACCTGTACCTACATTTGTTGGACAACTCGTTAGAAATCCTAATTTTTCATCAAATGCAAAATCTAGTTTTTCTTCCATCCAATCATCAAATTGCTGAGCTAACTCCAACGCTTCATTTAATTGCAAACCCGGAAAAAGACATTGTATCCGTATATGATCTTCTTCATTAATCATAATGCTAACTTCTTCATTTGGTGATAGTAAGCAAGCACCATAGTTAGATTCTTCTGCAAGTTGAGGGCTTATTAAATGTTTTTCCACTAACACCCATTTTTCTAATGATTTTAATTCACTAATGTTTAGGAACTCAAGTTTCCCAACTTTTTCGACTTCCTTTTCAGCAAAATGCTCCATCATTAATCCGATAATTTGTTGACCTTCTTCGTTTGTTGCAACCGTTGGGAACTGAATATTATTTAAATTTCGAGCCAATCTAATTCGACTACTTAACACGATATCAGAGTAGGGGCCTTCCTCATTCATCCAAGAATTTACCGTATGATTTAAAAAATGCTCAAGAGACATAACTATCGATCCCCCTGTTCATTTAGCACTTTTTCTAAATTCCGTATACGATCTCTCACTTCCGCAGCCTTTTCAAACTCTTCTGTTGCGATGAACGATTGTAACTGTGTTTTTAATTCTTCTATTTCTTTTCGAATATGCAAGCCACCGCCGATACGTTTAGGTATTTTCCCTGTATGACTTGTATTTCCTGCATGCAACCTTTTCAAAATCGGCAAAATGTTTGGTTGAAATGTTTTATAACAATTAGAGCAACCAAACCTTCCAATCTTCGTAAATTGTTCATATGTTAATTTGCAACGATCACATTGAAGTACTTTATTATTCTGTACAGCACTCTCTTTGGACTGTGACATTTGTTGATTATTATTTAATAACCCCGACAATAAATCATTAATGGAAAAAGCCGAGTTCCCTGGGAACATAAACATTTCTCCTTTTTCTTGTGAGCATTGATCACACAAATGAGACTCTGTTTTATCACCATTAATAATTTTCGTAAAATGCATTGTAGCTGGTCTTTGGCCACACTCTTGACATATCATCGATACACTCTCCCCTATCGATATTTTAAAGAATTTAGCATTGCCACGAGCATCCTCGCCCGCAATTCATCTCTTTGAGGTAATTCTAAATATAATACGGAACGATCCATAACACTAATCATTATTTTTGCTTCCCTCGCAGAGATTACTTCTTCTTCCACTAAACGGTATATTATATCTTCGGCACTCGATTGCGAAACCCTGTTTCGTACAATATCAATTATTTGATCTATGAGATGTATATGACTATGTGGTTTAATTTTCATTATTCGAATATAGCCGCCGCCACCTCGCTTACTCTCAACAATATAACCACGCTCTAACGTAAATCTTGTATTAATGACATAATTAATTTGGGAAGGTACACATTCAAACTTATCAGCAATTTCACTTCTTTTAATTTCAGCAAAATTATTATCATTTCGCTCTAATACTTGCTTCAAATATTGCTCAATGATATCTGAAATGTTTCTCATTGCCGGATTACCCCCTCTCTTGACCTTGACTATCTTTGACTATAATAAAAATATATAATGTCCGAGAAGATTTTTCAACTATTAGAACCTCCATAAACAGAATTCCACATTTTGCCTCTAGTTAAACTTAATTAGTAGAAAATATTAGTCAGTAAATTTCTCTTTTGAATATTCACATAGTTGAAGTTAAACAAAAGATAGTAAAGAGTTAGACAGTAGCGCCTTTATCTATATACATAACCATGTTCAATTATTTGACGCATATAATGATAAAAGAACGTTAGTAGTAGTGTGAGGATATGTGCACCATCATCATTCACATCCAAAGGTAACGTTAAGTGATTTGCATTTATTGACCAACTTTATGGGCTAATCCTATTTACCATAGCCAGACAACAAAAAAACGGTCAGAGCCTATTAGCACTAAACCGTTTTTCTTTTTGCCTGGCGACGTCCTACTCTCACAGGGGGGCAGCCTCTAGTGTTGTGAACCTTCCAAAAGTAGTACTGTTTATTTTTTTGAATTAAAAAGGGCAAATTCATCACTTTTAAGTAAATAAGTCGGTCTGTTAAGTTTTTTTCAACATGTTAAGTAAATCAGCAGATCTGTTAAGTAATTTTCTCAACTTGTTAAGTAAATCAGTAAATCTGTTAAGTACCTTACCTATTTTTATAATAAAACATATTTTACACCATCATTTTACTCGCAATGAATAGAATGAACCCCATGTTATCTCAATAATTGTACATTAATGTTTCAAATGAGTTTCTTTTGCTCCATGTAATATGATGAAACGGATATAGACACTGTATAACGTAGGTGTTCGAGTTTGCTATTATTAACCGATAAAAATAAACCACCCTTGAGCCGATTCAGCATTACAGAGCGGGATTTTTTGCTTATATAAATGGCATTAACCACTAACGCCTGAACTAGACAAAAAAACGGTCAGCGCCTATTAGCACTAAACCGTTTTTTCCTTTTGCCTGGCGACGTCCTACTCTCACAGGGGGACAGCCCCCAACTACCATCGGCACCGAAGAGCTTAACTTCCGTGTTCGCCGCTGGCGCCCGATAAGCGTCGAACCTCTTCGTCAGCTCTGCCGCTCCGGTCCTTACTGCCTTCGCTTCCTCGATCTTCTCGCTTCTCTGGCACCATCGGGAGTGTACTGTTTTATTTTCTATTCCATTTTAATAATATTTACTTTTCGACCTTCGGTCGTTCCCATACCGAACAAAGTAGAAAAGTGGAAGGCGTTCGATCAGCGGCGTACAAACTGGACTATTCTGGTAGGAGATAAAGGAAACACGGTGAATGCGTTAGCATGAACCGATGTTGACTTATCGTACGGACAGAATGGGAAGTTTGTTAGCCGCTAACGCCTGGAACTAGACAACAAAAAAACGGTCAGCGCCTATTAGCACTAAACCGTTTTTTCTTTTGCCTGGCGACGTCCTACTCTCACAGGGGGACAGCCCCCAACTACCATCGGCGCTGAAGAGCTTAACTTCCGTGTTCGGTATGGGAACGGGTGTGACCTCTTCGCCTTCATCACCAGACATATTTAGTTGAAAGAATTGTTCTTTCAAAACTAGATAATATATTTTCATCAAGATCATTCGTATCGTTCATTTAAATTGGTTAAGTCCTCGATCGATTAGTATTCGTCAGCTACACGTGTCGCCACGCTTCCACCTCGAACCTATCAACCTGATCATCTTTCAGGGATCTTACTAGCTTGCGCTAAAGGAAATCTCATCTTGAGGGGGGCTTCATGCTTAGATGCTTTCAGCACTTATCCCGTCCGCACGTAGCTACCCAGCTATGCCTTTGGCAAGACAACTGGTACACCAGCGGTGCGTCCATCCCGGTCCTCTCGTACTAAGGACAGCTCCTCTCAAATTTCCTACGCCCACGACGGATAGGGACCGAACTGTCTCACGACGTTCTGAACCCAGCTCGCGTACCGCTTTAATGGGCGAACAGCCCAACCCTTGGGACCGACTACAGCCCCAGGATGCGATGAGCCGACATCGAGGTGCCAAACCTCCCCGTCGATGTGGACTCTTGGGGGAGATAAGCCTGTTATCCCCGGGGTAGCTTTTATCCGTTGAGCGATGGCCCTTCCATGCGGAACCACCGGATCACTAAGCCCGACTTTCGTCCCTGCTCGACTTGTAGGTCTCGCAGTCAAGCTCCCTTGTGCCTTTACACTCTACGAATGATTTCCAACCATTCTGAGGGAACCTTTGGGCGCCTCCGTTACTCTTTAGGAGGCGACCGCCCCAGTCAAACTGCCCACCTGACACTGTCTCCCGAGCCGATAAGGCTCGCGGGTTAGAATTTCAATACAGCCAGGGTAGTATCCCACCGACGCCTCCACCGAAGCTAGCGCTCCGGCTTCTCAGGCTCCTACCTATCCTGTACAAGCTGTACCAAAATTCAATATCAGGCTACAGTAAAGCTCCACGGGGTCTTTCCGTCCTGTCGCGGGTAACCTGCATCTTCACAGGTACTATAATTTCACCGAGTCTCTGGTTGAGACAGTGCCCAGATCGTTACGCCTTTCGTGCGGGTCGGAACTTACCCGACAAGGAATTTCGCTACCTTAGGACCGTTATAGTTACGGCCGCCGTTTACTGGGGCTTCGGTTCAAAGCTTCGCGCCGAGGCGCTAACCTTTCCCCTTAACCTTCCAGCACCGGGCAGGCGTCAGCCCCTATACTTCGCCTTACGGCTTCGCAGAGACCTGTGTTTTTGCTAAACAGTCGCCTGGGCCTATTCACTGCGGCTCTCTCGGGCTTTAACACCCTAACAGAGCACCCCTTCTCCCGAAGTTACGGGGTCATTTTGCCGAGTTCCTTAACCAGAGTTCTCTCGCTCACCTTAGGATTCTCTCCTCGCCTACCTGTGTCGGTTTGCGGTACGGGCACCATATTCCTCGCTAGAAGCTTTTCTTGGCAGTGTGGAATCAGGAACTTCGGTACTATATTTCCCTCGCCATCACAGCTCAGCCTTTAGGATAAGCGGATTTGCCTACTTATCCAGCCTAACTGCTTGGACGCACATATCCAACAGTGCGCTTACCCTATCCTCCTGCGTCCCTCCATCGCTCAAACGGAATGAGGTGGTACAGGAATATCAACCTGTTATCCATCGCCTACGCCTTTCGGCCTCGGCTTAGGTCCCGACTAACCCTGAGCGGACGAGCCTTCCTCAGGAAACCTTAGGCATTCGGTGGAAGGGATTCTCACCCTTCTTTCGCTACTCATACCGGCATTCTCACTTCTAAGCGCTCCACCAGTCCTTACGGTCTAGCTTCAACGCCCTTAGAACGCTCTCCTACCACTGTTCGTAAGAACAGTCCGCAGCTTCGGTGATACGTTTAGCCCCGGTACATTTTCGGCGCAGAGTCACTCGACCAGTGAGCTATTACGCACTCTTTAAATGGTGGCTGCTTCTAAGCCAACATCCTGGTTGTCTAAGCAACTCCACATCCTTTTCCACTTAACGTATACTTTGGGACCTTAGCTGGCGGTCTGGGCTGTTTCCCTCTTGACTACGGATCTTATCACTCGCAGTCTGACTCCTGAGAAACAAGTCTTTGGCATTCGGAGTTTGACTGAATTCGGTAATCCGATGAGGACCCCTAGTCCAATCAGTGCTCTACCTCCAAGACTCTTTACTCAAGGCTAGCCCTAAAGCTATTTCGGAGAGAACCAGCTATCTCCAGGTTCGATTGGAATTTCTCCGCTACCCACACCTCATCCCCGCACTTTTCAACGTGCGTGGGTTCGGGCCTCCATTCAGTGTTACCTGAACTTCACCCTGGACATGGGTAGATCACCTGGTTTCGGGTCTACGACCACGTACTATGACGCCCTATTCAGACTCGCTTTCGCTACGGCTCCGTCTCATCAACTTAACCTTGCACGTAATCGTAACTCGCCGGTTCATTCTACAAAAGGCACGCTATCACCCATTAACGGGCTCTAACTACTTGTAGGCACACGGTTTCAGGATCTTTTCACTCCCCTTCCGGGGTGCTTTTCACCTTTCCCTCACGGTACTGGTTCACTATCGGTCACTAGGGAGTATTTAGCCTTGGGAGATGGTCCTCCCAGCTTCCGACGGGATTTCTCGTGTCCCGCCGTACTCAGGATCCACTCAAGAGAGAACGAGGTTTCAACTACAGGGTTTTTACCTTCTATGACAGACCTTTCCAGGTCGCTTCGTTTACCCCGTTCTTTTGTAACTCCGTATAGAGTGTCCTACAACCCCAAGAGGCAAGCCTCTTGGTTTGGGCTAATTCCGTTTCGCTCGCCGCTACTCAGGAAATCGCGTTTGCTTTCTCTTCCTCCGGGTACTTAGATGTTTCAGTTCCCCGGGTCTGCCTTCCATACCCTATGTATTCAGGTAAGGATACTACTCCATTACGAGCAGTGGGTTTCCCCATTCGGAAATCTCTGGATCAAAGCTTACTTACAGCTCCCCAAAGCATATCGGTGTTAGTCCCGTCCTTCATCGGCTCCTAGTGCCAAGGCATCCACCGTGCGCCCTTAATAACTTAACCATGTGCTAATTAAATTAGCGGTTTTCGATAACAGCGAATTGTTATCATTAGAAAATTACTAAGATGAACGATACTTGTGAATGTATCTTGATTACTTATATTATCTAGTTTTCAAAGAACATGGCTACTGACTTCAATCACATCGTGATTAGCTTCGTAGCTTACTTTCATGCTGCTCTTGCTGCTTAAGGAATCCATCATCGTGGATTTCACTTGCAGACGCAAGCGCAATATTAATAGAGAGAATGATCTCTCAAAACTAAACAAAACAATGAGCGTGATTTTCCTTAGAAAGGAGGTGATCCAGCCGCACCTTCCGATACGGCTACCTTGTTACGACTTCACCCCAATCATCTGTCCCACCTTAGGCGGCTGGCTCCAAAAGGTTACCCCACCGACTTCGGGTGTTACAAACTCTCGTGGTGTGACGGGCGGTGTGTACAAGGCCCGGGAACGTATTCACCGCGGCATGCTGATCCGCGATTACTAGCGATTCCGGCTTCATGTAGGCGAGTTGCAGCCTACAATCCGAACTGAGAACGGTTTTATGGGATTGGCTCGACCTCGCGGTTTTGCTGCCCTTTGTACCGTCCATTGTAGCACGTGTGTAGCCCAGGTCATAAGGGGCATGATGATTTGACGTCATCCCCACCTTCCTCCGGTTTGTCACCGGCAGTCTCCTTAGAGTGCCCAACTGAATGCTGGCAACTAAGAACAAGGGTTGCGCTCGTTGCGGGACTTAACCCAACATCTCACGACACGAGCTGACGACAACCATGCACCACCTGTCACTCTGTCCCCCGAAGGGGAACACTCTATCTCTAGAGGTGGCAGAGGATGTCAAGACCTGGTAAGGTTCTTCGCGTTGCTTCGAATTAAACCACATGCTCCACCGCTTGTGCGGGCCCCCGTCAATTCCTTTGAGTTTCAGTCTTGCGACCGTACTCCCCAGGCGGAGTGCTTAATGCGTTAGCTGCAGCACTAAAGGGCGGAAACCCTCTAACACTTAGCACTCATCGTTTACGGCGTGGACTACCAGGGTATCTAATCCTGTTTGCTCCCCACGCTTTCGCGCCTCAGCGTCAGTTACAGACCAGAGAGTCGCCTTCGCCACTGGTGTTCCTCCACATCTCTACGCATTTCACCGCTACACGTGGAATTCCACTCTCCTCTTCTGCACTCAAGTCTCCCAGTTTCCAATGACCCTCCACGGTTGAGCCGTGGGCTTTCACATCAGACTTAAGAAACCGCCTGCGCGCGCTTTACGCCCAATAATTCCGGACAACGCTTGCCACCTACGTATTACCGCGGCTGCTGGCACGTAGTTAGCCGTGGCTTTCTGGTTAGGTACCGTCAAGGTGCGAGCAGTTACTCTCGCACTTGTTCTTCCCTAACAACAGAGCTTTACGACCCGAAGGCCTTCATCGCTCACGCGGCGTTGCTCCATCAGACTTTCGTCCATTGTGGAAGATTCCCTACTGCTGCCTCCCGTAGGAGTCTGGGCCGTGTCTCAGTCCCAGTGTGGCCGATCACCCTCTCAGGTCGGCTACGCATCGTTGCCTTGGTGAGCCGTTACCTCACCAACTAGCTAATGCGCCGCGGGCCCATCTGTAAGTGTTAGCCGAAACCAACTTTCAATATAGTACCAGGAGGTACTATATATTATCCGGTATTAGCTCCGGTTTCCCGAAGTTATCCCAGTCTTACAGGCAGGTTGCCCACGTGTTACTCACCCGTCCGCCGCTAACTTCTTTAAAGCAAGCTTTAAAGATGTTCGCTCGACTTGCATGTATTAGGCACGCCGCCAGCGTTCGTCCTGAGCCAGGATCAAACTCTCCGTAGAGTATTTGATTGCTCAAAATGTTTGCTGACACTATCGTCAATTTATTGTTTGGTCGATTCATAAAAAACCGACTTACACGCTATTGTTTTGTTTAGTTTTCAAAGAACATTTTGGTGGAGCCTAGCGGGATCGAACCGCTGACCTCCTGCGTGCAAGGCAGGCGCTCTCCCAGCTGAGCTAAGGCCCCATAAGTTAATTCATTTAAATTATAATCTGGTCGGGAAGACAGGATTTGAACCTGCGACCCCTTGGTCCCAAACCAAGTGCTCTACCAAGCTGAGCTACTTCCCGTGAATGGCGCGCCCGAGAGGACTCGAACCCCTAACCTTTTGATCCGTAGTCAAACGCTCTATCCAATTGAGCTACGGGCGCTATTCTTCTTTTTAAAAATGGTGCCGAGGACCGGAATCGAACCGGTACGGTAGTCACCTACCGCAGGATTTTAAGTCCTGTGCGTCTGCCAGTTCCGCCACCCCGGCAACTTTTCGTGGAGCGGAAGACGGGATTCGAACCCGCGACCCCCACCTTGGCAAGGTGGTGTTCTACCACTGAACTACTTCCGCTAATATTTACTTATGCGGGTGAAGGGACTCGAACCCCCACGTCAAAGACACTAGATCCTAAGTCTAGCGCGTCTGCCAATTCCGCCACACCCGCGTAGATGGTGTGCCATGAAGGACTCGAACCTTCGACCCTCTGATTAAAAGTCAGATGCTCTACCGACTGAGCTAATGGCACTTAATTATTATTCTGCCTAAATCTTAATACTACTGTAAGAATAATGCTATTCGAAGAAGTATTTGCTTTAGACGTCCATGCCTCAGGATGTCACTTCAAGTAGCAGCTCGGCATGTACGCTGAAGCTAATGCTTCGTAGCTTATTCCGACGTGCTCTACCGACTGAGCTAATGGCACTAGCTAATGGCACTAAAGATGGTGCCGGCGATAGGAGTCGAACCCACGACCTACTGATTACAAGTCAGTTGCTCTACCAACTGAGCTACACCGGCATATATAACTTAAATGATTAATAGTTATGGTGGAGGATGACGGGATCGAACCGCCGACCCCCTGCTTGTAAGGCAGGTGCTCTCCCAGCTGAGCTAATCCTCCGTTATAACAGCCTGGCAACGTCCTACTCTCGCAGGGGGACAGCCCCCAACTACCATCGGCGCTGAAGAGCTTAACTTCCGTGTTCGGTATGGGAACGGGTGTGACCTCTTCGCCATCATTACCAGACTATTTGATTGACAAGAATAATTATATTCACTTTTCATAAAAAATCAAGTGTTTTTTTATTCTTTCAAAACTAGATAATATATTTTCATCAAGATCATTCGTATCGTTCATTTAAATTGGTTAAGTCCTCGATCGATTAGTATTCGTCTGCTACACGTGTCGCCACGCTTCCACCTCGAACCTATCAACCTGATCATCTTTCAGGGATCTTACTAGCTTGCGCTAAAGGAAATCTCATCTTGAGGGGGGCTTCATGCTTAGATGCTTTCAGCACTTATCCCGTCCGCACGTAGCTACCCAGCTATGCCTTTGGCAAGACAACTGGTACACCAGCGGTGCGTCCATCCCGGTCCTCTCGTACTAAGGACAGCTCCTCTCAAATTTCCTACGCCCACGACGGATAGGGACCGAACTGTCTCACGACGTTCTGAACCCAGCTCGCGTACCGCTTTAATGGGCGAACAGCCCAACCCTTGGGACCGACTACAGCCCCAGGATGCGATGAGCCGACATCGAGGTGCCAAACCTCCCCGTCGATGTGGACTCTTGGGGGAGATAAGCCTGTTATCCCCGGGGTAGCTTTTATCCGTTGAGCGATGGCCCTTCCATGCGGAACCACCGGATCACTAAGCCCGACTTTCGTCCCTGCTCGACTTGTAGGTCTCGCAGTCAAGCTCCCTTGTGCCTTTACACTCTACGAATGATTTCCAACCATTCTGAGGGAACCTTTGGGCGCCTCCGTTACTCTTTAGGAGGCGACCGCCCCAGTCAAACTGCCCACCTGACACTGTCTCCCGAGCCGATAAGGCTCGCGGGTTAGAATTTCAATACAGCCAGGGTAGTATCCCACCGACGCCTCCACCGAAGCTAGCGCTCCGGCTTCTCAGGCTCCTACCTATCCTGTACAAGCTGTACCAAAATTCAATATCAGGCTACAGTAAAGCTCCACGGGGTCTTTCCGTCCTGTCGCGGGTAACCTGCATCTTCACAGGTACTATAATTTCACCGAGTCTCTGGTTGAGACAGTGCCCAGATCGTTACGCCTTTCGTGCGGGTCGGAACTTACCCGACAAGGAATTTCGCTACCTTAGGACCGTTATAGTTACGGCCGCCGTTTACTGGGGCTTCGGTTCAAAGCTTCGCGCCGAGGCGCTAACCTTTCCCCTTAACCTTCCAGCACCGGGCAGGCGTCAGCCCCTATACTTCGCCTTACGGCTTCGCAGAGACCTGTGTTTTTGCTAAACAGTCGCCTGGGCCTATTCACTGCGGCTCTCTCGGGCTTTAACACCCTAACAGAGCACCCCTTCTCCCGAAGTTACGGGGTCATTTTGCCGAGTTCCTTAACCAGAGTTCTCTCGCTCACCTTAGGATTCTCTCCTCGCCTACCTGTGTCGGTTTGCGGTACGGGCACCATATTCCTCGCTAGAAGCTTTTCTTGGCAGTGTGGAATCAGGAACTTCGGTACTATATTTCCCTCGCCATCACAGCTCAGCCTTTAGGATAAGCGGATTTGCCTACTTATCCAGCCTAACTGCTTGGACGCACATATCCAACAGTGCGCTTACCCTATCCTCCTGCGTCCCTCCATCGCTCAAACGGAATGAGGTGGTACAGGAATATCAACCTGTTATCCATCGCCTACGCCTTTCGGCCTCGGCTTAGGTCCCGACTAACCCTGAGCGGACGAGCCTTCCTCAGGAAACCTTAGGCATTCGGTGGAAGGGATTCTCACCCTTCTTTCGCTACTCATACCGGCATTCTCACTTCTAAGCGCTCCACCAGTCCTTACGGTCTAGCTTCAACGCCCTTAGAACGCTCTCCTACCACTGTTCGTAAGAACAGTCCGCAGCTTCGGTGATACGTTTAGCCCCGGTACATTTTCGGCGCAGAGTCACTCGACCAGTGAGCTATTACGCACTCTTTAAATGGTGGCTGCTTCTAAGCCAACATCCTGGTTGTCTAAGCAACTCCACATCCTTTTCCACTTAACGTATACTTTGGGACCTTAGCTGGCGGTCTGGGCTGTTTCCCTCTTGACTACGGATCTTATCACTCGCAGTCTGACTCCTGAGAAACAAGTCTTTGGCATTCGGAGTTTGACTGAATTCGGTAATCCGATGAGGACCCCTAGTCCAATCAGTGCTCTACCTCCAAGACTCTTTACTCAAGGCTAGCCCTAAAGCTATTTCGGAGAGAACCAGCTATCTCCAGGTTCGATTGGAATTTCTCCGCTACCCACACCTCATCCCCGCACTTTTCAACGTGCGTGGGTTCGGGCCTCCATTCAGTGTTACCTGAACTTCACCCTGGACATGGGTAGATCACCTGGTTTCGGGTCTACGACCACGTACTATGACGCCCTATTCAGACTCGCTTTCGCTACGGCTCCGTCTCATCAACTTAACCTTGCACGTAATCGTAACTCGCCGGTTCATTCTACAAAAGGCACGCTATCACCCATTAACGGGCTCTAACTACTTGTAGGCACACGGTTTCAGGATCTTTTCACTCCCCTTCCGGGGTGCTTTTCACCTTTCCCTCACGGTACTGGTTCACTATCGGTCACTAGGGAGTATTTAGCCTTGGGAGATGGTCCTCCCAGCTTCCGACGGGATTTCTCGTGTCCCGCCGTACTCAGGATCCACTCAAGAGAGAACGAGGTTTCAACTACAGGGTTTTTACCTTCTATGACAGACCTTTCCAGGTCGCTTCGTTTACCCCGTTCTTTTGTAACTCCGTATAGAGTGTCCTACAACCCCAAGAGGCAAGCCTCTTGGTTTGGGCTAATTCCGTTTCGCTCGCCGCTACTCAGGAAATCGCGTTTGCTTTCTCTTCCTCCGGGTACTTAGATGTTTCAGTTCCCCGGGTCTGCCTTCCATACCCTATGTATTCAGGTAAGGATACTACTCCATTACGAGCAGTGGGTTTCCCCATTCGGAAATCTCTGGATCAAAGCTTACTTACAGCTCCCCAAAGCATATCGGTGTTAGTCCCGTCCTTCATCGGCTCCTAGTGCCAAGGCATCCACCGTGCGCCCTTAATAACTTAACCATGTGCTAATTAAATTAGCGGTTTTCGATAACAGCGAATTGTTATCATTAGAAAATTACTAAGATGAACGATACTTGTGAATGTATCTTGATTACTTATATTATCTAGTTTTCAAAGAACATGGCTACTGACTTCAATCACATCGTGATTAGCTTCGTAGCTTACTTTCATGCTGCTCTTGCTGCTTAAGGAATCCATCATCGTGGATTTCACTTGCAGACGCAAGCGCAATATTAATAGAGAGAATGATCTCTCAAAACTAAACAAAACAATGAGCGTGATTTTCCTTAGAAAGGAGGTGATCCAGCCGCACCTTCCGATACGGCTACCTTGTTACGACTTCACCCCAATCATCTGTCCCACCTTAGGCGGCTGGCTCCAAAAGGTTACCCCACCGACTTCGGGTGTTACAAACTCTCGTGGTGTGACGGGCGGTGTGTACAAGGCCCGGGAACGTATTCACCGCGGCATGCTGATCCGCGATTACTAGCGATTCCGGCTTCATGTAGGCGAGTTGCAGCCTACAATCCGAACTGAGAACGGTTTTATGGGATTGGCTCGACCTCGCGGTTTTGCTGCCCTTTGTACCGTCCATTGTAGCACGTGTGTAGCCCAGGTCATAAGGGGCATGATGATTTGACGTCATCCCCACCTTCCTCCGGTTTGTCACCGGCAGTCTCCTTAGAGTGCCCAACTGAATGCTGGCAACTAAGAACAAGGGTTGCGCTCGTTGCGGGACTTAACCCAACATCTCACGACACGAGCTGACGACAACCATGCACCACCTGTCACTCTGTCCCCCGAAGGGGAACACTCTATCTCTAGAGGTGGCAGAGGATGTCAAGACCTGGTAAGGTTCTTCGCGTTGCTTCGAATTAAACCACATGCTCCACCGCTTGTGCGGGCCCCCGTCAATTCCTTTGAGTTTCAGTCTTGCGACCGTACTCCCCAGGCGGAGTGCTTAATGCGTTAGCTGCAGCACTAAAGGGCGGAAACCCTCTAACACTTAGCACTCATCGTTTACGGCGTGGACTACCAGGGTATCTAATCCTGTTTGCTCCCCACGCTTTCGCGCCTCAGCGTCAGTTACAGACCAGAGAGTCGCCTTCGCCACTGGTGTTCCTCCACATCTCTACGCATTTCACCGCTACACGTGGAATTCCACTCTCCTCTTCTGCACTCAAGTCTCCCAGTTTCCAATGACCCTCCACGGTTGAGCCGTGGGCTTTCACATCAGACTTAAGAAACCGCCTGCGCGCGCTTTACGCCCAATAATTCCGGACAACGCTTGCCACCTACGTATTACCGCGGCTGCTGGCACGTAGTTAGCCGTGGCTTTCTGGTTAGGTACCGTCAAGGTGCGAGCAGTTACTCTCGCACTTGTTCTTCCCTAACAACAGAGCTTTACGACCCGAAGGCCTTCATCGCTCACGCGGCGTTGCTCCATCAGACTTTCGTCCATTGTGGAAGATTCCCTACTGCTGCCTCCCGTAGGAGTCTGGGCCGTGTCTCAGTCCCAGTGTGGCCGATCACCCTCTCAGGTCGGCTACGCATCGTTGCCTTGGTGAGCCGTTACCTCACCAACTAGCTAATGCGCCGCGGGCCCATCTGTATGTGATAGCCGAAACCATCTTTCAATATAGTACCAGGAGGTACTATATATTATCCGGTATTAGCTCCGGTTTCCCGAAGTTATCCCAGTCTTACAGGCAGGTTGCCCACGTGTTACTCACCCGTCCGCCGCTAACTTCTTTAAAGCAAGCTCTAAAGAAGTTCGCTCGACTTGCATGTATTAGGCACGCCGCCAGCGTTCGTCCTGAGCCAGGATCAAACTCTCCGTAGAGTATTTGATTGCTCAAAATGTTTGCTGACTTATCGTCAATTTATTGTTTTGTCGATTTTAAAAATCGACTTGCACGCTATTGTTTTGTTTAGTTTTCAAAGAACATTTTTCAGTGCCGCTCTCAGAAGCGACTTTATTATCTTACCAAATCAAAAACTATAAGTCAACATCTTTTTTGATGTTATTTATTTTTCGATGTTTGTTGTTTTTTGTTTTTGAACAACGAATATTAATATACCACCTTCATCATTCGATAGCAACTGTTTTATGCACATTATTTAATGGTAAATTATAGATTAGTATTTAAATGATAGTATACCGTAATAAAGAATATTTGATAATATCTTCTATCCACTCTGAATACAAATAAACTAATGGAATAGAACCCCTCATTCTTTATTAGCTATCGATAAAAAAGTACCACAGGTCATTTTGCCTGTGGTACTAACATTATTATTTATGACGCATTTGCGGGAATAGTAGTACATCTCGAATAGATGGTGCGTTTGTTAATAGCATAACAAGTCGATCAATACCAATACCTAGTCCACCAGTTGGAGGCATACCGTATTCTAACGCTTCAATAAAATCATGGTCCATTTCATGAGCCTCATCGTTACCTTGCTCTTTTTCTACCAATTGAGCTTCAAATCTTTCTCTCTGATCAATTGGATCGTTTAATTCAGTAAATGCATTTGCATGCTCACGCCCCACGATGAATAGTTCAAAACGGTCAGTAAACCTAGGATCATCTGCATTTTTCTTTGCTAATGGTGAAATTTCTACAGGATGTCCATAGATGAAAGTTGGTTGAATTAGCGTTTCCTCAACTTTTTGCTCAAAAAATTCATTTACAATATGGCCAAATAGCATATGTTCAGTTATTTCAACTCCATGCTCTTTTGCTAACTGTTTCGCTTCTTCGGTAGTCATCTCTTTCCAGAAGTCTACTCCAGTTACTTCTTTAACTGCATCTACCATATGAAGCCTTTTCCATTGAGGAGTTAAATCTACTTCGTGTTCTCCATATGTTACTATCGTTTTTCCTAACACTTCTTTAGCAATATGTGCCACTAAGTTTTCTGTTAGGTTCATAATATCTTGATAGTCTGCGTATGCTTCGTACAATTCGATCATTGTAAATTCAGGGTTATGCCTAGTAGAAATACCTTCGTTACGAAATACTCGTCCAATTTCATACACTTTTTCTAATCCACCGACAATTAGACGTTTTAAATGCAATTCGATGGCAATACGCATATAAAGTGTCATATCTAACGCATTATGGTGTGTAATGAATGGACGCGCAGAAGCTCCACCAGCTATTGAGTGTAACATCGGTGTTTCAACTTCTAAATAGCCATTATCATCTAAATAGCGACGCATCGCTTGGATAATTTTACTTCGAGCAATAAACGTTTCCTTGCTTTCCGGATTTGTAATTAAGTCTAGATAGCGTTGACGGTAACGTTGTTCTACATCTTTCAATCCGTGATATTTCTCAGGAAGAGGTCGTAATGCTTTTGTTAAAAGCTCAAAAGAATTTACTTTAACAGAAAGTTCCCCGACTTTTGTTTTAAATATTAATCCTGATACACCGACTATATCCCCGATATCCGCACTATTAAAAATCTCATATGCTTCGTCGCCAACTGCGTCTTTTCTTACATACAATTGTATTTGTCCAGTAAGATCTTGTATATGGGCAAATCCAGCTTTACCTTTACCACGTTTCGTCATAATACGACCTGCAATGGTAACGGACACTTCTTTTTCATCTAGTGCTTCTTTTTCAGTTTCACCATAAAGAGTAAATAGTTCTTTAGATTGGTGTGTGCGTTCAAACTTACCACCAAATGGGTCTAAACCTTTCTCTCTTAAAGATTTGAGTTTCTCTCTACGGACTAGCAACTGGTCATTTAATTCTTCATGACTCATTATTCTTCATCTCCAATTATTAAATTATTGTATGTACAATATCTAAATATCTAGTTCTTACTATATATTTTTTCCGAATAATTATAAAGCTAAAACTGCCAGTTTACGCACTGGCAGTTTCAAAGAGTAATATAGGGGTATTATAGGATAGCCTTATCGGCATGTCAAACGACTTGAGTTGATACGTCTTCTGTTTCAGCTTGCTCGACTAGTTGATCAAGAACTGAAACTAGATCTAATCTAGTATTCATTTCATTAATAGCATTACGTACTTTCGCATTACCGCGCATACCTTTTAAATACCAAGCTGCATGCTTACGCATTTCTCGTACAGCTACAAATTCACCTTTTAAGTCGATAAGACGATCTAAATGTAACTTACAAACGTCCATCTTCTCTCTTACAGATGGTTCACCTACAAGTTCACCTGTCTCTAAATATTTAACAGTACGATATATTACCCATGGGTTCCCGAGTGCTGCACGACCTATCATCACGCCGTCAACACCTGTTTCATCTAACATCCGTTTTGCATCTTGAGGAGTTTGAACATCACCGTTACCGATTACTGGGATCTTCACAGCCTGCTTTACGTCCTTAATAATATTCCAGTCCGCTTTCCCTTCGTACATTTGTACTCTTGTTCGACCGTGAACTGCAACTGCTTGACCGCCAGCTTTTTCTACAGCTTGAGCATTCTCAATTGCAAAAATGTGGTCTTCATCCCAACCAATTCGCATTTTAACGGTAACTGGCTTATCCACCGCATCGACAACAGCAGAAACCATTTCATAAATTTTATTAGGATCTAACAACCATTTAGCTCCAGCATCGCATTTTGTAATCTTTGGAACAGGACAGCCCATATTAATATCTATAATATCTGCTGTTGTATTTTTATCTACAAATTTAGCCGCTTCTACTAGTGTATCTTTTTCCCCGCCAAAAATTTGTAAGCTTAACGGCTTTTCTCTTTCATCTATATACAGCATTCCCATCGTTCTTGCATTGTTCAAAAGAATCGCTTTATCGCTAACCATTTCAGCGCATACTAAACCTGCACCAAATTCTTTAACTGTTAATCGAAAGGCAGAATTACAAACACCAGCCATTGGTGCTAATACTACCTGATTTTTCATGGTGATATTACCAATCTTCAGCATACTCTCCTCCTTTCTTCATTATTCATCGTTCGGTCTTAATTCATCTATAGAAACGTTTAATTCTTTACTAACAGATATAATAAGTTGTTCGGACGGTTTTCTATTTCCTCTTTCTACTTCACCTAAGACTGACACCGATATCCCAAGACTTTTAGCTAATGATTCTTGTGTGAATCCTTTTAACTTTCGATAAGCCCGGATACGCCTTCCCCATTTTTCGGCTTCCATACTCTTACCCCTTCTTTACTTCGTAGTTCTTGTAGCTTTTCGTCATTTATCTCTTTAGGGATATGTTTGTAATCTGCAATCTCCCGTAATGGAATTAATACAAAACCTCTTTCCCACATTCTTGGATGAGGAATGATTAAGTCTTTAATTTCAATATTTTCTTGGTTATAAAGCAAAATGTCAAGGTCTAATGTTCTCGGACCCCACTCCACTTCCCTTTTCCTTCCAAAATATTGCTCGGTAGCCTGTAGGAATGAAAGAAGTTCAGTAGGTTCCAAATTCACATTTACACTAATTACCATATTTAAAAAGGTAGGCTGATCTTTATAACCTACCGGGTCTGTTTCATAAATGGAAGAAATATCTCGAACTTTGATAGCCTTATGACTATCTAAATGTCGTATAGCTTCCAATAAAGTTTCCTCTCGGTTCCCTATGTTTGATCCAAGAGCAATATAAGCTACATTCATATTTCCCTGCTCCTCGTCATTTCTACCGCTACAGAATCATAATGTCCTTTGATAGGCGGGTCTGGCTTTATTACCTTTACCGTACATTCATTGATTAACGGGAAACGCTCCAACATTTCTTGGGCAATTCTTTCTGTTACTGTTTCAACCAATTTATACGTTTCCCCTTCCACTACCTTTTTACAGGTTTCATATAGCTCAGCATAATTAACGGAAGCGTTTAAATCATCATTTTGACTAGCTTTAGATAAATCCAACAACACTACTAAATCAACATTAAAGCGTTGACCCAGCTTTGTTTCCTCTGGGAAGACACCATGATAACCGTAAAACTTCATACCAGTTACGTATATTTTATCTATAATGATTACCTCCCTTATTTATCATCGCATCCATCATTTTCGCCATTCTAGCAATTTCCTTCACATCGTGAACTCTCATGATGGAACAACCTTTCTCAATCCCTAAACAAACAGTTGCACCAGTACCCTCCATTCTCTCTGCTGGTGGAAGGTCATTTAAAACCGCTCCTATAAACCTTTTTCTAGACGTCCCTAATAAAACCGGATAGCCTAGATTCGTAATCTGATCTAAATGGTTCATTACCTTTAAGTTATCCTCCATCGTTTTAGCAAAACCGATGCCAGGATCTAATATTATTTGATCATCGGTTACTCCAGCAGCTTTAACAATTTCGATACTTTCATTTAAATCTTCAAGCATATCCGAAATTAGATTCGTATAATTCATGTTATCTCGATTGTGCATCAATATGATTGGCGCATTGAAATCAACTGCCACTTTCGCCATATTAGCGTCTGCTTTTGCGCCCCATATGTCATTAATAATATGAGCACCAGCTTGTAACGATGCTCTTGCAACTTCTGACTTGTAAGTATCAATTGATATCGGAACATTTATTTCGCTCGTTAACGCTTCTATCACAGGAACTACTCTTTCTATCTCTTCTTCCACCGATATTTGTGTATAACCAGGTCTTGTAGATTCCCCACCAATATCAATTATATCTGCCCCGTGTTCTACCAGTTCCTTCGCCCGCTTAACTGCAACCTCGATATTATTGAACTTTCCTCCATCAGAAAAGGAGTCAGGTGTGATATTTAATATTCCCATTATTAATGTTTTTTCATTTATTGGGAGTTCATAAGTGCCTACCTTCCACTTATTTCGCAATGATGCAATCCCCACGTTCGTTAACCCCCTTAATATGTTTAGTAGAAGCTAGTTTGGAAGGACATAAAGAAATTAATGTTTGTAGTTTTTTTGTTACTTCACCTTGAGTACCGAAAAAAGACTTATCCTCAATTTCTGTTATCGGTAATACTTCTTGACCGGAGTTCGTAACAAAAACTTCATCGCTATCCATTAACATATCTATCGAATAAAACCCTTCCTCTACTTTAATATTACAATAATGAAGTAGTTGGATAATTAATCTTCTCGTTATACCGTCTAATATTCCTGTATCAACATGTGGTGTAAAAACTCTTTGGTCTTTCACCCAAAAAATGTTAGTAAGGATACCTTCCGCAATATACCCCTCTTTTGTTAAAAAAATCCCTTCCACATCTTTTCGACCTTGAAGCTCTTGGTACGCTATTAAGTTATTCAAATAATGATGGGATTTTAAACGAACATGACCTTCCGGTGTATTTCTTCTCGTCGATAAAATTACACCTGCTTTCGTAGAGTATGGGGCCATAGTTGCTTGCCGGGCAAAAATTAGCGTCGTTGGATTTTCATAAGGATAACTCGGCATTCCCCAAACATCTTCCCCTGCACTAACATTTAATCGAATACTACCATTCTCTATATTATTTGCTATTAACGTTCTCTCTATAGCTTGCAATACTTGTTCATCCGTATAGTCCCATTTTATTTTTACACTTTCAAGCCCTAAACGAAGTCGAAGAAGGTGATCTTCATATAAAAACGGGTATTGATTGTTAATTTTCATCGTTTCAAATAACCCAACACCGTACATATACCCATGGTCCATCACAGAAACAGCAGCTTTCTCTAATGGAACTATTTGACCATTATGATAAATTCGCATTCGAATAATCACCGTATTTATTAATAAAATTTAACAACATTTCTTTTCCGGCATTCGTCATAATCGATTCAGGATGAAATTGTACACCTTCTACTGGTAATGTTTTATGTTTAATTGCCATTATTTCTCCTTCATCCGTCCACGCCGTCATTTCAAAACAATCTGGTAATGTCTCTTTCTTTACAATCAATGAGTGATATCGTGTTGCCTCAAACGGGTTTGGTAAGCTCTGAAAAATCGATTGTCCGGTATGATGAATTTCAGACGTTTTACCGTGCATCAGTCGCTCTGCTTGAATAACATCCCCACCGAATACTTGAGCAATAGATTGATGACCAAGGCACACCCCAAAAATAGGAATTTTCCCTGCAAAATGTTGAATAGCCTCCATACTAATTCCAGCTTCATTAGGAGAGCATGGACCAGGTGAAATCATTAAAAATCGTGGTTGGAGTTCCTCTATCTCCTTAATCGTAATCTCATCGTTTCTTTTCACGATTAATTCTTGTCCTAATTCACCTAAATATTGTACTAAGTTATACGTAAAGGAATCATAATTATCAATCATTAATATCATCTTTCTAGCTCCTCTCGAAAAAATCTCTCATCTTCACTCAACTGTTTTGCTTTCCAAAGTGCGGCTGCTTTCTTTAACGATTCTTTATATTCTCTTTTTGGAACAGAATCAATAACAATTCCTGCTCCTGCTTGTACATAAGCCCATCCATTTTTTACAACCATGGTACGAATTGCAATATTTAGTTCTGTATCTCCATTATAGCCAATCCACCCTATAGATCCTGTATAAACGGAACGTCTTACTGGCTCTAATTCTTCAATAATTTCCATCGTTCTTACTTTTGGTGCTCCCGTAATTGTCCCGCCCGGAAATGTTGCTTTTATTAAATCAAATGTATCTTGACCATTTCGTAATTTTCCTCTGACATTAGAAACGATATGCATGACATGTGAATACTTCTCAATAACCATAAATTCATTCACTTCGACGGTACCAAACTGCGCTACCCGACCTAAGTCATTACGTTCTAAGTCCACTAACATGACATGTTCGGCCCGTTCTTTTTCGTTTTCGATTAACTCGGTTGCTAATGCGAAATCCTCCGCCTCTGTCTTTCCTCTCGACCTAGTACCCGCAATCGGCCTTGTACTAATTTCATCTCCATCCTTTTTTACAAGCAACTCTGGTGAACCACTTACTATTTGGAATTCAGGAAAATGTAAATATCCCATGTAAGGAGAAGGATTAAATTCTCTTAATTTACTATATACTTCTATCGGGTGTGTATGTAACGGTTCCGCTTGTCTAACCGATAAATTAACTTGAAACACATCCCCTTGTCCGATATATTGTTTAATTTTTTCAACTGCTTCTATAAACTTCTCTTCTGATAAGGAAACTTCTCGATCACTTGAACTAGATAAGGACTCATATGAATAATGAGATAGTTGTTCCTGTTCAGATTGCCAAAGTGCTTCATAATAGCGCAACTTTTCAGTAGCATCACTATCTTCATCTAGTTCTTTATGGACAATAATATACAACGTTTCCGTTTCTTTATCTAAAATAAACACATCGTCAAATAGTAAGAAGTATAAATCTGGAAGCATTAAATCATCTTCAGCTATGCTTTCTATTTTTTCTATATATCTCATACAATCGTATGTAAAATATCCTATCGCACCTCCACTAAATGGGGGAAATCCTTCTAACGTTTCGGTTCTATACTGCCTCATCCAACTTTTCATACTTTCTAGCGGATTTCCTTCGATTATTTCGGTCCCGTTTGCGGAAGTAATGTGCAATTTGTCTCTTTTCCCCATAATTGTTGCAACTGGGTCCATTCCTACAATACAATAACGGCCTCCACGACCACTCTCTAACAATATATGATGTCGTTTATCCTTCACTAACGACTTATACTGGCGAAAAAATTTCTCCTGAGGATATGGAAAGCTAATTCCAGTAGGTATCTTCTTCATCATATTCACGCCCTATCTTCAATCTCTCTCCTATTTTACATGAAGCCTTTTCATTGTTGAATGCCCAAATTTAGAAATCTATTGATAAGATTTTAGTTAGTGTGTTCCGATTATGAAATTTATAATAAAAACGTGAGAAAAAATATAAAAAAAGACCAAAAAAGGAAAACAGTATATTACCTGTTTTCCTTAGTTTGTAAAAATTAATTATAATTATTTCATACCTTTTAATAATTAGTCTTCAAATTGATATAAAGGAGTACTTAAGTAGCGTTCACCATTACTCGGTATAATCGCTAATACTTTTTTCCCTTTACCTAATTCTTTTGCAACTTTAAGTGCAGCGAATATTGCAGCACCAGAAGAAATACCTCCTAGAAGCCCTTCCTTCTTCGCAGCAAGTCGAGCATATTCAAAAGCTTCTTCATTTTTCACAGTAATTATTTCATCATAAATATTCGTATCTAAAATGGATGGAACAAATCCAGCTCCAATTCCTTGAATTTTATGTGGACCTGGTTTACCTCCAGATAGAACTGGTGAATCTGTTGGTTCTACTGCGACAATTTTTATATCAGGATAAGCTTCTCTTAAAACTTCTCCTGCTCCTGTGATCGTACCACCTGTTCCAATCCCTGAAATAAAAGCATCTAACTGGTTACCCATCTGTTCAACGATTTCTTTCCCAGTCGTTTTACGATGTATTTCTGGGTTTGCTTCATTATTAAACTGTTGTGGCATGAATAAGTTCTTTTCAGCAGCAAGTTCCTCTGCTTTACGAATCGCTCCACCCATTCCTTCTGGTCCTGGAGTTAACACTAGCTCAGCACCGTATGCACGTAGTAAGTTTCGACGCTCCATGCTCATTGTTTCAGGCATTACTAAAATAGCCTTAAGTCCTTTTGATGCTGCTATCATTGCTAAACCGATTCCTGTATTACCACTAGTCGGTTCAATAATCGTATCTCCTTCTTTTAATTCCCCTTTTGCTATTGCATCATCAATCATCGCTAAAGCAATACGATCTTTTACACTACTACCTGGATTCATAAATTCTAGTTTTAAATAAACATCTGCCATTTCTTCTTCTACTATACGGTTTAACTTCACAATTGGCGTTTGCCCTACAAGCTCATCAATCGAGTTTGCTACACGAACCATATTATCAGCCCCTTAATAACTAAGTAATCTTATCGGATTTAATCTTATTAAATCACTTAATGGTCGAAATTGTCAATCAATTAGGCTTTTCAAAAATTAATTCGTTTCCTCGTTGTCGTAAAGCCATTCAACACCAACTTCATTCCAAAACATTTCTACTCGGACTGGTTCCTCAATTTGTTCTAGTGCTAACATACGACGAACTTGGTCTTTCACATCCTCATAAGAAAAGTTTGTAGCATCTATCTTTTCATGCAAGTAAATAATGGCATAAGCTTCGTCCTCTAGTTGAATAGGGGTGCTCCACTTTCCACTTTGTAACTCACTAGCCTCTTTTATATATATTTCTGGATAATTCCCGATATGCTGTGAAGATAAATAACCAATATCGCCACCTTGATTTGCTGATAAATCATCTATCGACTTTTCCATTGCTAGAGCAGAAAAACTGGAGCCTTCTTTCAATTCTTTCATTACTTGTTCTGCTGTTTTTTTATCATTTACGATAATTTGTGAAAGATGGTATGACTCTGGAATATTGTATAATACTTTATTTTGTTCATAAAATTTTTGTACTTCATCCTCAGGAATGGTTACGTCTTTAACTAATAATTCCTCTAATTGAAGGCTAGTACGAATATGTTCTTTCATCTCTTCTACAGAATTCGAAGAAAAATTCGTATTATGCTGATAGATGGTCTTAATTAGCTTCCATTCTCGATCTACTTCTTCATCTGAAATGGTAATGTTATATTTATTAGCCATTACATTAACAACTTTTCTGTTTACTAACTCCTGTAACACTTCTGATCCGAAACGCTTTTCTAGTTCTGTCAGTAGCTCTAATTTCGTTATCGGTGTCTCATCAACTTCCGCAACTACATCATCAACACTTTGCACTAAACTAACAACTTCCTGTGATTTGCTATTAGCTTTGTTTGTTGTAATAACAATTGTAATAATATTTATTACAATTAACCCAATAACACAATACCATAACGTTTGTTTTGATAACCTTTTAATATAGTGCAACATATATTTTTACCTTATCCTTTTGCTTGATCTAACATTTGTTCTAATTCTTCTTTTGTAAAATTGTATTTTGCATTGCAAAAATGACAATGCGTTTCTGCTTCGCCACCTTCTGTAATGATTTCCTGTATTTCATCTTTTCCTAATGAAATAATTGCACTTTCAAATCGTTCTCTTGAGCATTTACACTGAAAGTGAACTGGGACAGTTTCTAAAAACTTTACATTTCTTTTACCTAATATCTCTTCGATTAATTGCTCAGGCGTTAAGCCTTTTTCAATTAATTTAGATACTGGCGTCATATTATTAATTTTTGATTCTATAATGTTAATTGTTTCGTCATCTGTTCCAGGTAATAGCTGAATAATAAAGCCCCCAGCTGCTAAAATGGAATTGTCAGGGTTGACTAAAACACCAACTCCTACCGCTGACGGAACTTGCTCAGAAACAACAAAATAGTATGTGAAATCTTCCCCAAGTTCTCCAGAAACAATTTCTGTTTGACCAGAAAAATGATCCCTCATTCCAATATCTTTTACGACCGATAATGTTCCGTTCGTACCAACTGCACGTGCAACATCTAATTTCCCATGCTTATTTAATTCAAAATGTGTTTGTGGGTTTTGCACATAACCACGCACACTTCCACTAGCATTACTATCTACAAGAATAGTCCCTAATGGACCTCCTCCATCAATTTTCACAGTAATTTTGTTGTCTCCCTTTAACATACTGCCCATCATCACAGTTGCTGTCATTGCTCTTCCGAGTGCAGCAGATGCAGTCGGCCACGTATAATGCCTTCTTTGGGCCTCCGCTACAGTTTCTGTTGTATTGGCAGCATATGCACGCACTTGTCCATTAAACGCTAGTGCTTTTACTAAGTAATCTTTCATCGGTGAAACTCCTTTCTATATGTCCTCTTCTCTTTTATTTTTTGTATATATTAAATATAAACCCTTTAACGTAAGAAACGGATCCACTATATCAATAACTTTTGATTCTTTTGCTATTAATTCTGCTAATCCTCCTGTTGCAATAACTTTAGGTTTTTCTTTACTTTCTTGCTTCATTCTCTCAACAATTCCTTCGACTTGTCCAACGTACCCGTATAAGATCCCTGCTTGCATTGCACTTACTGTTGTTTTTCCAATTATCCCCTCTGGTCTTGCGATTTCGATTCTTGGAAGTTTAGCTGCTCTTGAATATAACGCTTCTGTAGATATTCCAATCCCAGGTGCAATAGCCCCACCCATATATTGTTTTTTCTCGTTTATGTAACAATAGGTAGAAGCAGTACCAAAGTCCACAATAATTAAAGGACTTCCATATTCACGAATCGCAGCAACAGCATTTACAATTCGGTCTGCCCCTACTTCCCTTGGGTTTTCGTATTTTATGTTTAGTCCAGTTTTAATTCCAGGACCTACTACGATCGGATTAATTCCAAAGTATTTATTGCACATTCTTTCTAGAGAAAACATAATGGGAGGTACTACGGAGGAAATAATAATTCCATTGAAATCTTTAAATGATATTCCAACATGTTGTAATAAGTTTTTTACAATCATCCCGTATTCATCTTCTGTCTTATTACGACTTGTTTCAATTCTCCAATGATGAACAAGCTTATCCTTTTCGTAAACGCCTAGCACAGTATTTGTATTCCCTACATCTAAGACAAATATCATATGTATACCCCAACTTTGCTTAAGAATAATTCATGGCAACATCATACCATACAATGTTTTCTTATGTTTAAACAAACGTTCTATTTCTCGGGAAATGTTTTTTCGACATGCACGTGGATTATTCTACTCTTTTCGACTTAATGTTCCCTTTTTTATGTAGATTAAATACTTTGTTTCTTAAAATAAGTGTCATTTAAAAAACTTGTATTAAACAAACAAAAAGATGCCATGATGGCATCTTTTTGTTATTCGGATTTTGTATCGTCTTTATCCTTTTTTTCTTCATTGTCATCTCTTTTAGAGTTAATGTTTACTTTTACATCGTCCTCTTTTGGAGTATCTAACTTTGGTTCTGGTTTTTCCGGTAAAGTTCCGTGATCAACTAAATGTTTAATTTGTTCTGCATCTAGCGTTTCAACCTCTAATAACGTTTGTGCAATGATTTCTAGTTTATCTCTATTTTCCGTTAAAATAGTTCTTGCACGTTCATAACAATCTTTAATGATACGTTGGATCTCCATATCAATTTCATGTGCAATAGCATCACTATAATTTTGCTCATTTTGGATGTCTCTACCTAGGAAAACTTGACCACCTGATGCTTGACCGAATTGTAATGGTCCAAGTTTATCACTCATTCCATATTCGGTAACCATTTTACGAGCAATATTCGTTGCACGTTGGAAATCGTTGTGAGCTCCCGTACTTACTTCGTTAAATACTACTTCTTCAGCCACACGGCCACCTAATAGTCCAGTAATTTTATCTAATAGCTCCGGCTTTGTCATGAAGTAGCGATCTTCTTTAGGTAACATTACTGCGTAACCACCGGCTTGACCGCGTGGAACGATTGTTACTTTATGTACCATATCTGCCTCATCTAACATGACACCGATAATAGTATGACCACCTTCATGGTAAGCAACAATATTTCTTTCTTTTTCTGATATAACACGACTCTTTTTAGCCGGTCCTGCAATGACACGATCGATTGCTTCATCTACATCTAACATGTCAATATACTTTTTATTTTGCCTTGCTGCAACTAAAGCTGCTTCATTAAGCAAGTTCTCTAGGTCTGCACCTGAAAATCCAGGAGTACGCATAGCAATAGTTTTCATATCAATATTTTGATCGAGTGGTTTATTGCGAGCGTGTACTTTAAGTACCGCTTCACGACCTTTTAAGTCTGGACGGTCAACTGTAATTTGACGGTCAAATCGTCCTGGACGTAATAATGCAGGGTCTAAAATATCTGGGCGGTTTGTTGCGGCGATGATAATAATACCTTCGTTTGCTCCAAAACCATCCATTTCAACTAGTAATTGGTTTAAGGTTTGCTCACGCTCATCGTGACCTCCACCTAAACCAGCTCCACGTTGACGACCTACAGCATCAATCTCATCAATAAAGATAATACACGGCGCGTTTTTCTTTGCATTTTCGAACAAGTCACGAACACGTGATGCCCCGACACCAACAAACATCTCAACAAAGTCAGATCCACTGATAGAGAAGAATGGAACTCCCGCCTCACCAGCAACAGCACGAGCTAATAATGTTTTACCTGTCCCAGGAGGTCCCACTAAAAGAACTCCTTTTGGAATACGCGCTCCTAATTCAGAAAATTTTCTTGGGTCTTTTAAAAACTCTACAACCTCTACAAGTTCTTGTTTTTCTTCATCCGCACCTGCTACATCTTTAAATTTTACTTTTTTCTTCTCTTCACTATACAGTTTTGCCTTACTCTTACCAAAATTCATTACACGGCTTCCGCCACCTTGTGCTTGGTTGAGTAGGAAGAAGAATAAAATAAAGATGATGACAAACGGAATGATTGAAGTAAAGAATGTAACCCAACCGCTAGTTTCCTGTGCCTTTTCTACCTTTACACCAGGGTTTTGTGCAGCGAAAGCTTCGATTCTTTCTAAACCACTTGGCAACACATCAACAATAAATGTTTTCCCTTCTTCAGCCCCTACTAAGGAACCTCTTACTTCATAAACTGAACGGACCGGTTGAATAGAAAACTGTTCTACTCTTCCGCCTTCTAGTTCTTGAATGAATTCACTATAAGACATTGGCTCCTGATTTGTTCCAGGATTGTTAAAAAAGCTAACTACACCAATGACAACTAAAAAGATTAATAAATAAAATATTGTATTACGAAATATTCTGTTCATCCCTTACCTCCTCCCGCAATAACAAGCTAAAGACAATAGTATCATAGAGAATTAATTCCATTCAAGAAATGTACTTTGAATGAATATTATTCTTCATTATTAGTATAAACTTCTGGTTTTAAAACACCAATATAAGGCAAGTTGCGATATTTTTCTGCATAATCTAGCCCATACCCTACTACAAACTCATCTGGTACGATAAATCCTACGTAATCCGCTTTGATGTTCGCTTTTCTTCCTGTCGGTTTATCTAACAATGTAACGATTTTAATGGATTTAGCCTTACGATAGCGAAATAGCTCCACTAAGTAACTAAGAGTTAGACCACTGTCAATAATGTCTTCGATAATTAAAATATCTCGACCTTCAACAGAAGTATCTAAATCCTTTAAAATCTTTACTTCACCGGAGGAAACTGTAGAGTTTCCATAGCTTGATACATCCATAAAATCTAATTCTAAATATGTATCGACACGTTTAATAAGGTCTCCCATAAATGGCATTGCACCTTTTAAAACGCCAATGACTAACGGAAAACGATCCTTATACTCCTCCGTTAATTGCTTGCCTAACTCTCTTATTTTTTCTTGTAGTTGTTCTTCGCTGTAAAGTACTTTTTCAATATCTTGATTCATTTCAATAATTGCCTCCCAAACTTCGACTCGACTTCCATGTAATAAGTAAAACTGGACCACCTGTATCCTCTTTTGCTTCATAGATTGATCGTGCTAACATTGGAACCCATAATATATTACCGTTTTTATCTGTAATAATTGGCCAGCGACTCCGCTCATGTATAGGGACTTTTTGGTCGATAAATATATTTTTTACCTTCTTACTCCCAACCATTCCTTTAAGTTGAATTCGGTCACCAAATATTCTAGATCTTACAATTAGCGGTAACGTTACGTGCGTTAAGTCAACTATAGCTGTATTAGAGGATTTACGAATATCCTTTTTATATTCTGCTAAAACTGCACAATTAACCTCATCCCCACTAGGTAAAATAATTTTCCCTGGAATATTTACAGTTAATGCATACGGTTGATTACTTTCCGTTTCAAAAGTAAACAAACATTCATTATAAGAACGTTTAACCGTTAATCCGTTTGGAAAATCCAATGAACCTGAAGGATGTTCACTTGTTAATAACGATAATAAATTATTAATATGTATAGAGGATAAAGCTGGAGGAATTTCATTATTATAGAGATATTTTAATATTAGTTGAATCCCTCTTCTTTGTAAAGGTTTTGCCAGTAAACAGAATTCATTTCTGTCGATTTTAACGGAGCCTACTTCTTTACTTTTCATTACTTTATTCATTTTTTGATGCGTTAATTCCTGTAAGTACAATTCATCTTCTGTTAACCGCTCGCTAAACGTTTGGAATTTTTCATGAACTGTTGGAAATTCAGCTTTTAATGAAGGAAGAACAAAATGCCTTATTCGATTCCTTGTATAAGCATTCTCTTTGTTACTAGGATCCGTTCGGTACGGAAGATTTTCATCGTTTATGTATTTCTCAATCTCGTCTTTATCTACGCATAAAAGTGGACGAATGAGAAATCCAGTTGCAAATGGACGTAAAGGTTGAATACCTGCATAACCTAATGATACTGCACCTCTTCCGAACCGCATTAACATTGTTTCAATTTGGTCATCACCGTGATGCCCAAGAGCTAAGTATTCGGCTTTATATTTTTTCATTACTTCTTTAAAAAAGTGGTAACGACATTCTCTTGCAGCTGTCTGTGAGCTCATTTTTCGCTTTTTCATAAAATCAGTAACATTAATTTGAGTAGATTCAAACGGAATGTCCCATTGTTCACATAAAGCCTTTACAAAATACAGATCCTCTTCCGATTCTTTTCCTCTAAACATATGGTCTACATGAGCACATATAATTGTTATGTTTTTACTTAATTGTATGCTCTTTAGCAAATGTAATAGACAGACAGAATCCGTTCCTCCACTTACACCAACAACAACCGTTTTTCCACTCTTCAATAATTTATGCTTTTTTATAAAGGCTAACACTTTTTCCTTCATATACTAAACTCTTTTCCATAAATGTCATTTTCAATGCTTATCGTATCATTTTCACTTACTTAAGAGCAAAAAAGAAACATCATTTTTTTAAAAAAGTTAGCAAATGACTTTTACCCTATAATAGGTGACTGTAAACATAAAGAAAATAAATCATACAAACGACCGCAACTAACACGATAGTTTCTGAAAATCTTTTAATAAACTTTTTTGTCTTTCTTTGGTTTCTTCGAGCTACTCTACTTGTAACAGTTTGAGTTTTTGTAACCTTTGTTATTTTTTCCTTGTTTCTTGGTGCGTTACTCAAACTTTTTGCTAAAGCTTCCTTCATTTGTAAAGCATTCACAAAGTTCCCGTTCAATGCACTAGTAAGGAATTTTTCATGCGCTAATAAAAAAGGATGATGTTTAATCTTTTCTTTTAATTGTAAAACACCTCTACCGTCTTTTTCAAAACGGTTTGGATAGGCAGCATTAATCATAATCATTGCTACTGAAAACAAATCATACGACTCTTCTGCTCTTCTTGTTCCTAAGCCCCAATATCCTCGGTCAAAGAACTCCGTAAATTCCTTTACTGATCTACCTTTTAACGTAGTACCTCCTACGTCTAACATTCTCACTTTTGGTGGGTGTAGAGAAATCATTAAATTGTCTGGTTTTAAGTCACCAAACACCCAACCTTCCTTATGTAATATATGTAAATCAGAAAGCAACTGTAAAATTAATATACCTATCCATTCCTGCCCTCTTTGGTTAATAAAGGTGAGAAAGCTTTCTCCTCGAACGTATTCCATCACATAAAAAGAAATCGATTTTCCATGCATTATTTCCCAATCATCTACATCGATTAAAGAAGGTCCGAGGGCAAACCCTTGGACCTTCTCAAAATGACGTAATACATTAACTTCCGAAGTAATCGAAAGACTATTATCACTTATCTTTAGAGCTACTTGCTCTCCATTTGTACAATTCGCCAAATAGACATGACCTGTCGCCCCGTACCCAAGTGTTTTTATTATGCTGTAACGATTTTTATGCCATTTCCCAACAACCGTTGTCCCAGGGACGATTTTATAATCCGGACTCTTCCATGTACTGTTCATCATAAGCCACCTTGCTCCTTATGCCACTATTATTCTTAAAGTGGGAAATTGCCTCTTGAATTGCTGGACCAGTAGGTGTGATACCACCTGTTGTTAGTTTTGGAAAAATAGTAGAGAGTGATTCAAGCTTTGGTGTCCAATCTAACACTTTTTCTACTTCTTGGCGCTTCCCCGGGAAAACGAATACCCCATAGCTATTATGGCCAATTCTAGCATTTAGACTTAAACTAAGGTCAAACAACGCTTCCTTTACCGTTGGAAGTTTTGTCTTCATACTAGCACTAGTATCTACTAAAATTAAAATTTCAAGTGAAACTGTTTCACCTAGCTCATCTACTACTTCCATAACCTCTCCTCGTTTTTCTGGAGGTAATTCTTCCATACTAGAATTCGGACCTAATATTTGCTGTAGTTCTTTATTAATAACACCTTGTAATGTTTGCGTCATCGCTTTACGGGTAACCATTTGTACTGTTTGTGACAGCTGCTTAGCATACACTACTTGGCTTACCCCCCCACCAGACATTGCAATACCTTCAATTTCTTTCATTCCTCTATCATCAATAACATCACGGTCCATGACTCCGATAACATTTACTGTAATTCCATACTCTCGTGCTAATGCCGCCATTGCAATTGGGTCTTCACCTGAATTTGAACACCCGTCTGTAATTAATAGAATTTGTTTTAATGTACCTTTATACATTTTCCATCCCCTCCTAATGCTTACATACGCATTAGCATCATCGCCTAGATGGGAGTTTTTTATACATATTTTACTAGATTTCGTAATTTATAATGCTGCTTTCATTGTTGGTTTTTTCGAAATATATTGATGGACAGGAATCGATGCCCACTTTGGAGTATTTCTTTGTACTTTCGAAACGACTACCGTCATGTCATCTTGAATATGGCCAGACCGGGTACGGATTACTTCCTCCATTAAAAGGTCGGCAATTTCTTGTGGATCCTCTGTTTGGATTTCTGATATTTTTCGCTTCATCCATAAATCGTAGTTTTCGACATGTTTTGGTCCTTCAAATATTCCATCGCTCATCATGATGAGTAGATCTCCTGCTTTCAGTTGTTCACTTACAACGTCCACATCAAAATCTTGGATGATACCCATTGGAAGATTACTAGCCTCAATTTTAATAACTTTATCTCCTCTCTTAATAAAGCTTGGAGTTGAACCGACCTTCAAAAATTTAGCAGATGCATCTTGCAAATCGATAATCGCTAAATCTAACGTTGTAAAAATTTCATCTGTTGTGCGCAACGATAAAATAGAGTTAATCGATTTAATTGCCACTCTTTCTTCGATTCCTGATTGTAAGATTTTTTGAAGTAGTTTAATCGTTTCGTTACTTTCAAAATGTGCTCTCTCTCCATTTCCCATCCCATCACTAATTGCTACTGCATATTTCCCTAACCCTAGCTCTATCGTCGAGTAACAATCACCTGAAACTAACCCCCCACCTTTCGCTGCATGAGCCGCACTTGAATTCACTATATAAGTTTTGGCAGAACTAAACGATACGTGACAATATCCGTTATTGTCTGCATTGCAATCTTCATTTTTCACTACTATATTTTCTTGTAAAATGTCCGAAAGCATCGGAGCAATTAATTTTTCACACTCACCATGGCCATTACAGAACGGAATTGTCATTTCTATATCTACATTCCCTTGTTCTAAACAATATATCTCTACATGTTCAATTTCGACTCCAAAAGCTTGCATTGCCTCTAAAATTTGATCTTCTTGTGCATAATGATTTTCACGTTCCCTTTGAATTTCTTTTGCAAAGTTTTCCATTACCTGTGAAACACCTAATAATTGATCCGCTACCAATCTCCTACTTTCCTTCAATTGTTTTTTTAAACTATTACTTGCCTGATAATGTAATAACTCTTGTGACATTGCCGTTTTTACTTTGTCTGCTTTAGAACAATGCCGTTCAAATTGTTTTTGAAGTTTAATATTCGAGGTATATGTTCCGTTATTCATTTCGTCCATCATATCATTCATTAATTCATATGTTTGTTGAAATTTTTGCGCCCAACATTGCTCCTTTTTAAAACACGACTGACATGTTTTTTCCGTAACATTACTTAAAAAGATATCTTTACTATAATCTTCTTGGTCGTGTTGAAATGGAATTTTTGAAAAGCTATTGGATAGCGCTTGAAACACTTGTGAAAATTGATCTACTCGGTTCGCTGTTACATCTCTTACTTTCCGCATATACAACTGCTGTTCAGCAGCATATTCTGCTGTTCCTGGTATATGTTTTGCAATAGATGAAATAGCTTTTTTTGGTGTAAATAAAAAGATGGTAACAGCTATTAATGATTCCAATAAAGATGGTAGTAATGTTTGGAATCCCTCTCCGTATATACCGATTAACAATGTCCCTAATAGTAACCCTACAGAAACACCTACTTTATTCCCTTCTTTTAATAATCCACCTAATAGCCCGGCGAACGCTAACAAACTCATTTGATACAAACTACTAACAGTAGCTAAACTTAAAATTAACCCAGTTACTACTCCTACTGTAGACCCAACTGTTGCCCCTGCAACGAATGCGAATAATAACACTAAGTATCTAGATAATACGTGTACTACTTCCATTTCATAAAGGGACCAACCGATTGTACCAGTAAGAACAGAGGCTAGAAGAATAATAAGTGAAATTATTTCTTCCGTACGAAACGTTTGTTTTTTCTTTTTCATCGTTAATAACGGAATACTTTGTAAAAATATGAGCGTCAATATAAAGCCTAGTCCTGCCTCTACACCAATCATCATCCAGTCATACATGACAATTTCGGAAGTCATGTAATGTAAAGCAGCCTTTGATAGAAAAGCAGCTGTAAATACGAGAAATGGTAATAGTTTTAGCGTTTCGTATTTTAAAGACCTTGTCCATTTCATTAACAACGCTAATAATAAAATACCACCACCTATATGCAAGGCCGTAAATCCAGAGATCGTAATAGCTCCTAAAACTAACGCAATTAACGTTAAACCTGCTCTTTTCGGTCTCATTAAATAGACTGCCGCAAAGAACGGTAATGCAAATGGTGTAATTTCACCTAATATTAGAGCTCGTCCCAACAGAAAGCCGATAAAAACTAAAAGAAATCCTTGGCGAAACAGTACAGTCATTACATACTGCTTCATTTTTTTAAACGGTAGTAAATAACCTTTTTGAATTTTTTCCATTGGAACTTCCGATATTGCCTGTGCCATATTTCTTTCCATAAAAAAATCCTCTCCCGTTTTTCATTGTTGTGAACATTATATAAGGACAGAAGAGAAAGATTTGTCAAAGTAACTACAGTAAAAAGAAGAAATGTTCGACTTATTTCATGTTAATGGCAGAAAAGATGTCACAATCCTTTTCTGTTTGTCATCTTTTCGCTTCATATTTTGTAAAATGGCAACAGAAAAGGGGAGAAAATGTTTAAATTTTCTTTCATTAACTTTTTATATTGACATATATGCAATATGCTAGTACTATATTCCTTGTGCTTTAAAAAAGTTTTTGAATTATGGCGGTGTAGCTCAGCTGGCTAGAGCGTACGGTTCATACCCGTGAGGTCGTGGGTTCGACTCCCTCCGCCGCTACCATAATTTTAGGCCCGTTGGTCAAGCGGTTAAGACACCGCCCTTTCACGGCGGTAACACGGGTTCGAATCCCGTACGGGTCATACTTAAAGACATTCTCAAGAGAGAATGTCTTTTTCTATTTGCCAGAACTAACACTTTAAGGCTGATCGTTTTCATTTCACATTTAGTTATTATAAAATTATGAAATATAAAAAACCACACTCTATACGAATGTGGTTTAACTTGTATCTTATTATTTCTTCTATATATGTGGATTTCAGCAGCAAATTATCCTCTTCTTGCTCCACGACCTCCGCGTTTTGATTCGGTATTACGCTTTAAAGAAGCTAAACGGTCTTCACTATCTTTTAAGAAGCGAGCCATTTTTTGTTCGAAGTTCTCCTTCGGACGGAAATCGTCACGCTGCTTTTTCGGGCGTTGCTGGTTGGAACGTTGTTGTGGTTCACGGTAAGTTTCACTAGCCTTTTTAATAGAAAGACCAATCTTTCCATCTTTTTCAACATTAATAACTTTCACTTGAACTTCATCGCCGACTTTCAAATGCTCATTAATGTCTTTTACATAGTTATCCGCTACTTCACTAATGTGAACTAAACCAGTTATATTACCTGGCAGCTCCACAAACGCACCAAAATTTGTTATACCTGTTACTTTCCCTTGTAATTTGCTGCCTACTTCGATTGACATAAAAAAAATGTTCCTCCTTAAAATCTTTAAAAAAATAATTCACTTTACCTCTATTATAACTAGAGCAAAATTAAGGTGTCAATATGACGAGGTATCTCTATCCTTTTGTTTAGGGATATTAAAGATAATTTCTCCCTTTTCTGACATAAAATAATCTCGCCTTGCGATCTTTAATATATACTCATCATCATTTAATTTTACAATCTCATCTTCTAAATGTTGTTGTTCTTTTTGTAGCTGACTTAACTTTTGTTCCAATACTTCTTTCTGCTCTAACTTATCGTTTAGTACGACATGCTGATTATAAAAAGCCTTTCCGATAAAGCCCGCTACTATTAAGGTGAAAGTAAAAAACACTGCTAGTCGCATATATAGACCGCGTCTTTTTTTTATTTTCTTTTGCTGTTCTTCTTCTAGCTGTTGATAGTATTGTGAACGAATTTGACTTACCTTATCATTATTAGCAGTGCTCATACGTCTTCCTCCTTTAGCGCACCTTTCGGAAATTTTTCAAATATTTTATAACCTTCACTGTTGTATTCTTTATTATCTCATAAAATCCTGCTAATTTGCGAATAAAAATTTCCAAATACTTTTTGACAAAATTAGGAGTCAATTTCCACAGAAGTAATCCAACTGCTTTTAAAGGCCATAATAACACTAACGTAACTTTCCATAGTATGATTACTAGCATTTTCCCAATATTATATAATCCTTTACCAATAGCTATTATAAGCACAATGATAGCTTGTACGACTGCTTGAATCGGTCGAACAATTATCAATCGGAAGATCTTTTCTAAAACAAGGTACAAGTTAATGGTCCATTGAATAAGTGTTTCAAGTAACCTTAAAAAAATATTCCGCAATAGTGCTTGATATGCAGCATAGCCACATAGTAGGGCAATTAATATATAAAAACGTAGTTCTCCTTCATTGACCAGCAGCAAGACGTAAAAGGTAATTAAACCTTGTAAGAGCCAAAAGAGCACATCATTAATGAAGATGAACCATTTAGCTCTTTTTTCTCTTTGTAAAAACCGTCCGTACGTATCAATCGCCGCACCTAACCAGCTTCCAACACCTATCATTGCGGCCATTGTATAAAATTGTATAGTTAAACTCATTTGAACAACTTACTAAAGAAGCCTTTAGTTTTGTCTGCATGCTGGTCGTCTAAATAAATTATTTCCATAATTTTACCTTTTATAGACACTACTCCTTTGTCCACATCAAGGTTTTTCATTTGTAAGTTTTGACCTCTAACCGCCAGGAAACCCATTACCGTTTCTAATAAAAATTCTTCATTGTCAAAGCTTTCAACCTGCTTTACTCCTGTAATATCTAATAACCTTCTGCCTCGCATAACAATGTCTTGATCTTGAATATTACTTTTTGATGGTTGATTCTGTTCATAATATTGGTTCATATTCATCCCTCACTATTAAGACTATTAATAGTACATATATATGAGAGAGAATCTTTTTTAGAACAAGCTCTAAACTTCTTCTTGTTCTATTCTTTCTTCTTTTATAATCGTATACATTAAAGACGCTTCTTCTTTCTTTGCATTTTCTTGAATATGGTTAACTTTAGCAGTTACAATTTTTTGACCAAAATGTAATGTCAGTTCATCGCCAGCTTTTACGTTACTACTAGCTTTTGCTTGAACACCATTAATCGATATTCTACCTTTTTCAGCTACTTCCTTAGCTAATGTACGACGTTTTATAATTCTTGATACTTTTAAATATTTATCTAATCTCATCTCACATACCCCTTTTACTTTTCTAATTTTTTTGCTTCATTCCAAAATGCATCTAGCTGTTCTAATGAAAATTCGTCCCAATCTTTTTTTAATTCTTTTACTCGACCCTCTATGTAACTAAAACGATTATAAAATTTATGATTCGTAACAGTTAATGCGTCTTCTGGATCTATTTTGTAATAACGCCCTATGTTAATGAGTGCAAATAGTAGGTCGCCAAACTCTTCTTTCACCTTTAGATCATGGTGACCTTTTTTCCACTCTTCTTGTAGTTCTTTTAATTCTTCATAAATTTTGTCCCAAATCGGATCCGTCTCTCCCCAGTCAAACCCAACTTTCGCTGCTTTCTTTTGGTAATGAAACGCTTTTGATAAGGCTGGTAAACTTTCAGACACAGTATCAAGTAGGTTACTTTGCTGCCTCTCTTTTTTCTCTTCCTTTTTTATCGCTTCCCAGTTTGTCACAACATCATCTGCAGTTTCTATCTCCACTTTAGCAAAAACATGCGGATGTCTTCTAATCATCTTTTCATTTATTGTTTGTATGACATCATCAATAGAAAAATACCCATCATCTTCACCAATTTGGGAATGTAACATTACTTGAAGCAGAACGTCACCTAACTCTTCTATTATACCTTCTATATCATCACCATTAATCGCATCAATAAGCTCATATGCTTCCTCTATCAAATATTTCTTTAGCGATTCATGCGTTTGTTCTTTATCCCAAGGACAGCCATTTGGCCCTCTTAAAGTAGCGATAGTTGCCCGGAAAGAAGCAAACTGATGATTAAGTAGTGCGCGGTCTTCAACTTTTGGTACGTATACACTCGTTAAATTATTTAATGTTGTTACCCTATCTAATTCATATAAAGGAACTTCAACTATCTTCTCTTCACTTGTACCCGCTCCTGTTACTAAATAAACTGTATAATCATCTGGTAGCAGTTCCATCAACGTTAGCTTTACTTCTGAAGCTACATAAGCATCATACACTTGGCCAATAATGAGCGCAGAAGATAGTTGAATATCATCTCTATTTAAACTTGTCGCATCCAACAATTGAAACCCATCAATAGGGTCTAAACCAATTGCGGAGAACATCGGGTCGAGAAAACTCTGTCCACCTATTATTTCCACAGCAATATTTCCTCGCTTTTCTTCTTCCAAAAGTAGTTGTACCGTTCTTTCGGCAACTAGTGGGTGCCCTGGAACAGCATATGTAATTTCATCGTTTTCACTACTTTTTTGTAATAAAACTTGCACAATTGCTTCATAGACCTGTTCAAACTGTTCGTGCTCTTCATACAAGTAATCAAACGATTCAAACGAAAGACCTTCCTGCTCTAGCTCTTTTAATACAGGATGTTCACTTGTACGTAAATACAATGATTGACTGTTTTTTAAATGTTTATATATACCTAAAGGAAGTTGATTTAGATCTCCAGCACCTAAACCTACTATGTTGATTCGTTTCATACTTTCACCATCCTAGTTAATTTAAAAGTCTAGCTATTCTTTTACCAAGAGGAAGTAATAATAGTTCCTCCTTTGAAAAATAATGTCCCCTTATTATTGTATATAAAAATATCGCTCCACCAATTATTACTCCTAAAAAAGACCTTACAATTTCTCTATTATCTAAATTCAAAGGTAGTTGCAAATAAAGTAATAAACTTACACTCATGAAGACAGTAGCTTTCCCTAAAGTCCAAATAAAACTGCTATTGAGCACTGGTCTCCTCGTTTTATTATAAATTATTACTAACATAATACTTGCAACGATAAATAATGACAGAACCGTCGCAATAGCTGCACCTAATATATCGTATTTCGGTAATAATAGGATGTTAGATATATATTTAGATCCTACACCTATCGCTACAATAAAAGCAGGCGTATAAGGAAAGCCCAACCCTTGCAAAATGGCTGCACCCGTTAATGCAATACTACTGAAAAGAATCGAAAAAGAAAGAATCATTAATACGCTAGACTGATGGTCATTCATAAATAACATTGTATTAATTGGTTTCATTAATAGTGCTAAACCAAATGATGCGCCTAACCCAATGACGATACTTACTCTTAGAGATAAATTTATTTTATCTTCTATTTCTTTCTGTTCTTTTCGCACTATCGCCATCGTTATAGCGGGGACTAGCGATAAAGAAAAGGCCGTTGCCACAACAGTACCCAATTGAATAAAAGGTTGTCCACGGTCATAGATACCTTTTAACCCCTTGGCGACAGTTTCATCTATCCCCACTTCCACCATATTTCTATATACAGTAAAAGCATCGACCATGTTAATTAAAATTAGTAGTAAACTACTTATACAAATAGTAATACCTTGAGTTAATAGTTTTTGGATAATCGTATAGCTAGAAATATTTGTTTTTTTAACACTTGTCCTGTTAGTAAGCTGCTTGGACTTCACTAAAAATACAAGTAAAACAATGATAGCTGCCATTCCACCAATGACTGATGCTAATATAGCTCCTTTACCAACGTAATACAAATTATATTCGTTATATACTAAATAAATGGAGAAGAAAATAATTAGTCCTACTCGAAATGTTTGTTCCACAATTTGTGAAACTGCTGTTGGTACCATTTCATTTCGCCCTTGAAACACCCCTCTCAAGACAGAAAGAGTTGATAGGGACAAAAATGAAAAAGCAGAAAGTTGAATTAACCCTGTTAGCTGCTCATCCCCCATAACATTCGCTATTAACTGGGCATTAAAAAATAAAAAGATAAAAAATAACGTACCAACTATGCTCAAAAATATAAATGATATTTTCCCAATTTTCCTTGTTGCTTCAAGTTGTTCTTCTTCTGGGAATTCTGCAATTAATTTTGAAATAACGACAGGAAAGCCATATGTAGACAAAATAAGTGCAATCCCGTAAATAGGGTACACTTGTTGATAGATAAAAAAGCCTACGTCACCTACTATATTTTGAAAAGGTATTCTATACGCTGCACTTAATATTTTTGTTATGATTCCAGCAATGGATAATATAGCTGCACCTTTTAGTACATGCCCTGTTACGTTTTTACTGTTATTCATTTGTATACCGCCTAATTTTCTCTAATTCCAGTTTCTCCATTATATCACCAGCTGTTTACATTTGGGTAGCGGTGGGAGGGACGCGATTCCCACGTAAATAAGAGGAACATCAACTATTAGGTCATTTTTAATGTTTTAGTTAGTCCGCTTCTGCAGTTTCACGATGCTTTTCAAAAGAAAAAGCAATAGGGTTTCCCCTACTGCTTTTTTGATTGCGGTTCTTGTTCTTATTGCTCCATTTGACGCGCTAAAAACCCAGCCGCTGTTTCTACTGCTTTTTGTTCTACTTCTCCAAGTGCCTTGTCTTTAGAAAGAATGACGACTGCACCGATGGGATCACCATTCGCTACAATTGCTCCGATAGTATAAGACGTAAGTGTTTCTGTATTACCGTCAACAATTGCAACTTGTTGCTCGTCCGTTACTAGTACAGATCCTCTTTCTTCCATAGCACGTTCAATTACGTCACTTACACTTTTGTTTAAGTATTCTTTCTTTGATCCACCAGCAACCGCGATAAACGTGTCTCTGTCACAAATTAAAACCGGTTGCCCTAAACTATCATACAAGGCTTCTGCATATTCTTTCGCAAAATCACTAAGTTCACTAATAGGAGAATATTTCTTTAGAATAACCTCCCCATCTCGATCTACGAAGATTTCCAAAGGATCTCCTTCACGAATACGTAACGTTCTTCTAATTTCTTTCGGTATAACGACCCTCCCGAGGTCATCAATACGACGTACAATACCAGTTGCTTTCATTTCTAAGTTGCCTCCTTCATCCGATGATAAAAAGAGATGATTTAATTTGGTTGAATTGATCAATTTATCCTTCTATTGAATAATTCACCTTTGTTGAAATTAGTATCTAACTTCTGGTGGTTTATATACATGTTGGGAAAGTTTTTTTGTAGAAGAAAATTACCCCAGTATTTATATAGACATGAAAAGGCATTCTTAAACCTTTTTTTCTAATATTGATTTTTTTGATGTATAAAAAAACTTCTCCTTTACTAGCAACATGCATACTAGTACGGAGAAGTTTATTTTATTATTTTAAGCACTAACGTTTTCTTTTTTTAACGTTCTTAATTGTTCTAGTATTTCTTTCACGCAATCTAACCACTCGTCATCGCTCATTTTATTTGTTGCAACAACAAGTTTAAATTTCGTTCCTTCTTGTCCTCCACCTACGTGGCGTCCATATTTTGCTATGAGCTGAGATAATTTCATCACATCTATTGTTTGTGACGCTTCTTCTGAAAATAGAATCGTAACCTGTTGCTTTTGCTGTTTTACGGAGTCAATTTTTTCTAATCTTGCTAGCACTTTAATTTCTGATACTTTTAATAAATATTGAACTTCCTTAGGATATTCTCCAAAACGATCTAAAAGTTCCTCTTTTAACTCCTCGATTTCTTCTATTGAGTCTAATCCTCGGAAACGCTTATATATCTCGATTTTTTGACGGCTATCTGATATATATACATCTGGTAAGTAAGCATCGAGTTCCACATCTAATTCTACCTCATGAGGCTTTTCTTCGTTAGTTGTTCCTATTCTTTGTTCAATAGCTTCTTTTAATAATTGAGAGTACATATCAAATCCGACAGAATCAATAAATCCATGCTGTTGAGCTCCTAATAAGTTACCTGCTCCACGTATAGATAGATCTCTCATCGCAATTTTAAACCCAGATCCAAGTTCAGTAAATTCCTTTATCGCTTGAAGTCTTTTTTCTGCGACTTCTGTTAACACTTTATCTTTTCGATATGTGAAATAAGCATACGCCACACGATTAGATCTTCCTACTCGACCTCTTAGTTGGTAGAGTTGCGAAAGGCCCATACGATCTGCATCAAACACAATAAGCGTATTTACGTTAGGAATATCGACACCTGTTTCTATAATAGTTGTACTAACTAATACATCCGCTTCCCCTTCTAAAAACTGAAGGATAACTGATTCAAGTTCATTCTCTGTCATTTTACCATGGGCTACAATAACGCGAGCATCTGGGACAAGCATCGAAATTTCCTCCGCTTTCCTTTCAATATCTTCTACCCTATTGTATAGGAAGAATATTTGGCCATCGCGGGCCATCTCTCTTTCAATTGCCTCTTTCACTAGCGCACCATTGTATTCCATCACATATGTTTGAACAGGGAAGCGGTTTTCCGGCGGCGTTTCAATTACAGATAGATCACGAACTCCAAGCATGGACATGTGAAGCGTTCTCGGAATCGGTGTAGCAGTTAACGTTAATACATCAATATTCGCTTTTAATTTTTTAATTTTTTCCTTATGTGTTACACCAAACCGTTGTTCTTCATCAATAACTAATAAACCTAAATCTTTATATTTAACATCTTTTGATAAAAGACGATGTGTTCCAACCACAATATCGACCGTTCCATTGGCCAAACCTTTCATCGTTTCCTGCTGTTGTTTTCTTGAACGGAATCGACTTAACAAACCGATATTAATAGGGTAATCTTGAAATCTTTCTCTAATTGTTTCGTAATGTTGCTGAGCTAATATCGTCGTAGGTACTAGTATTGCTACTTGTTTTTCATCCATTATCGCTTTAAATGCTGCCCGGATTGCAACCTCTGTCTTTCCATAACCAACATCTCCACATAAAAGACGGTCCATCGGTCTTTCTCTTTCCATATCCTTCTTTATTTCTAGGATGGATCGTAATTGATCCTCCGTTTCGTTGTATGGGAAAGACGCTTCGAACTCACGTTGCATTTCAGCATCTGGAGAAAATGCATATCCTGTACTAGCTTCACGTTCTGCATAAAGCTTAATTAAATCATCTGCTATGTCTTGAACAGATGACTCTACTTTTTTCCGCACTTTCTTCCAATCTGTTCCACCAAGTTTATATACTTTCGGTTCCTTACCTTCAGAGCCTACATATTTCTGAACTTGATCAATTTGTTCAACTGGAACGTATAGTTGATCGGTACCTTGATATTTAATGTGTAAATAGTCTTTATGAACACCATTAATTTGCAGCGTTTCGATTCCTAAGTACTTTCCTATTCCATGGTTTATATGTACTACGTAGTCGCCAACATTTAATTCTGAATAGCTTTTTATTCTCTCAGCGTTAGAAAGTTTTTGTCTTTTCTTTTGTAGTTTTTTCGCTTTCTTTTTGAAAAGTTCTTCTTCTGTTATTACTGCTAGTTTTTGAAGTGGTAGCTCAAAACCAGATTGCAAGTCTCCTTCTAACAATTGTACTTGTCCATGTAAGATAGGTGAATTGCTTTTTTGCTTCCTAGCTTCAATGTCATAATCGGAAAGGACTGCTTCTAATTTTTCCATACGTTCTTCGTTCGAACCTAATACAACAACTGCATAACCCGCTTTTTGCCATCTGTCCATTTCATTTTTAAGTAAATGCATTTGACCATGAAAATGTTGCATTGACTTCGAAGAAAGATTTACTAGATTTTCTGGATGCGTATGACTTACATGACGTAAAAATAACGATAAATAAACGTAAGGGCGTACCTTCTTTTGTAATGTTTGAATAAAAGAATGGGTTAACTTTACATCATGAACTATTTTCCCTTCAGCTATTAACTCTGTAAGCCATTCTGCCTCTTCCTTATCCAACGATTCCGCAGTTTCTTGAAGTCGACTAATTTCATCCATAATAACTATTGCATCTTCTGGTAAATAATCTAGTAAACTAGCTGGCTTTTCGTAGAAGACAGATAAATATTTATTTATCTCTTTTACTTCTTGGCCTGACCTTACCGTCTCTATTTCATGTGTAATGTTTTCAGCTAACAGTTGCTTTACTTTTTCTTCTTTTACCTTTTTGATTGATTTAGCTAATAAATGCTCTAATTTCTCTGCTCCACGCATCATTTCAAGCTTGGATAATAAAACCTCTGTTGCAGGCCCAATTTCAACCTTCGTATCACTTTTTTGAGAGCGTTGATCTTCTACATTAAAATAACGAATTGAATCAACTTCATCGTCAAATAACTCAATTCTCACAGCATATTCTTCCGTTAATGGATAAATATCAATAATTCCACCACGGATACTGAAATCACCTGGTGTTGACACCATTCCAACACGCTGATACCCAAGTCGAACAAGTTTTTCAGCCAATGAATCTAACTCTATTATTTTTCCAACTTCAAATGTCATTATTGACTGAAGCCACATATCCCGTTGTGGTAATATTTTTTTCACTCCTGCTAATGGAGCAATAATAATTCCCTTTTTTTGTTTCGCCAAAAAGTTTAACACTTCTAACCTTTGTGCTTTAAGCTCTGGGCTGGCAATTGCAACCTCAGCTGCTAATACATCATTTGCTGGAAATAAATAAAGTTCATCTTCTGAAAAAAGATTTGTAAAATCATCGTACAATTTTTGCGCATGATATAAATTGTGTGTTAACACTACGATAGGCTTTTGTAATTGTTCATACATCGATGTAATAAATAATGTTCTAGCCGATCCAGACAAACCAGCTACTAGCTGCTCCCGCAAACCTTCCTCTACACCTACAATTACAGATTGAAAATCATCGTTTTCTTTAAAATAAGGAATAAAACTACTTTTCATACCAGCCCTCCTCTCCTTAATGTTTTGACACAAAAAGGCTTTGGCAAGTACCAAAGCAAGTGTCATTATTGTATAAATTTTTCATATTGATGAAAATCAGGATTTCTATTAAGTGCCTCCTGACAATCTTCGCATATTGTTTGTACATGTATATCACCATTTTGTTGATATGAAATCATCTCTTGTCTCTCATCGTCACTTAAATGATGAAAGCCTAGTGCTTCTGAAAAAACGGAAGCATTCTCAATACTTCCAACACCACATTGGCAGTGTCTACAATGGTAATGAATAGCCACTTTGTTTTCCTCCCGTGCTTTTTAAGATTAGTATAAACATGGAAGGAAAATGTTATACAGCTTTTAAACCATTCTATTATTGATTAAATGTATTCATGACTTGTAAAAATGGAGTTTTCATTGATTCTTCACAAGCTTTAGCTGCTTGTTCGACAGATTCTTGTACAATTGGACGTTCTTCCACTGTAAATTTCCCTAAAACGTAATCTGAAATAGGCTGACCATTTGTAGGTCGATCAATTCCCATTCGAACACGATTAAATTGTTGCGTCTGAAGATGTTGTATTAATGATTTGATACCATTATGTCCACCTGCGCTACCTTTTTGCCTTAATCTTAATTTTCCTACTGGAAGGTCTAAATCATCATATATGACGTAAATGTCCTCTATTTCCACTTTATAATAATCTAATAATGGCCTTATACATTCTCCAGATAAGTTCATATATGTTAACGGCTTTACAAGAATTACTTTTTCACCATTTATTAGTCCTTGCCCGAATTGTCCTTTAAACTTTGATTGAGTTAAAGAGATATTCCATCTATTAGCCAATTCATCGATAACCATAAAGCCAATATTATGTCTTGTTTCAGCATATTTTGGCCCTGGGTTTCCAAGTCCGACAATTACTTTCATGCCTTCTTCACCTACTTCTACCTCTTGCTTTGAAAATATGGAACGTAACAATTGTATCATGAAACACCTTCCAAAAAATAATGTAATGATTCAAACATTTAAATATAGTGCTTTATAACGAGGTTTAAAATATATGTATATGATAGCTGATGAATGATAAAAATTCACACGTTCCTTATTTTCATTCCTCTTTATGCAAATTTTCACTTGTTTGATAGTCTCCCCTGAAAATAGGCGTGTTTAGAAATATTGCATTTCATTGTAGGCAACGTTTGTTTTTATACGTTTTAAGTTAGCCCGTTGCACTTCGCTGCAGACACTTGCTTTCCGCGGGGAGGGAGTCGAGCCTCCTGATATGAACGAAACTATCAAGGCCCCCACTCTAAATTATTATTCGTTCTATTTTTGGGCAACTTTAAGTAGAGAAGCTGTTTTTTGGCTCCTTTACTTTCTTTTAATTTTTAGCCTTTACAGGCTAGATTCACTCCTTCTTTAGCTTACAAACCCTACCTCAACTCTTTGAATGGCTGTCAAGTGCTCTCCTTGACTGTCATTCAAAGAGTTGAGACACTTATTTAAGCTAAAGGAATTTATAAACTGTCACACCTCCATATATTATTGGAATAGATGTTAAGAACACGGCACGAAAGCAAAAACTCTACTGCGGTTAGCATTCTGATATACGTGGGTTTTCACAATTTATCTTTCCGTATAAAGGACTTTCCACTAACTCGGGACGTGCGTTATTCTTATTTAGAAATAGCACAGAGGAGGCACGTGGTTTTTCCTTTCCGGTTTTAACCTTTGCTTTCGAGCCCTATTCTCACATATCTACTTTAAAGCAATTCTATTCTTCTTCATGATGCCCCTGATGCTTATGAGACTTTTGTCTCTTCTATCTCTTGTGTAACAGCCCAAATAAATCCTGACAATTCCCTAGCGACAGCGGTAATTGCCTTACCACTTTCTTTACCTCTAGATAGTAATCGGAAATATTTTTTATGGAGTCGGTTTTGTGCTTTCCATGATATCGCTTGAATTGTAGGAGATTGGCCATCTTGTCTTCTCTTTAACTCACCTTTTACTGCTGGCTGGTATCGATAACTCCAGGCAGACTCTATTAACAATCTTCGAACATGGCGGTTACCCGCTTTAGTAATTTCCCCTTGTCTTCTTCTATCACCACTAGAACTTTCACTTGGAGTTAAACCTACATAAGCCATAAATTGTTTTGGAGTAGGAAAGCGTTTAAAAGATCCAATTTCAGCTACAAGACTCGTCGCAGTTATTAGGGCAACACCTCTTAATGCCTGTAACGCTTGTATAGTTGGTGCATGAATACCTTCTGATGCTTCTAGTTTAATTTCTTCTTCTAATCTTAGGACCCGTTGTTGTAATTCTTTTAATTGGTGATAGTATTCTTGGAAAACCACTCGTAAAGATCTATTTTCAAATTTTAACGCATCCAACCATTCACGGTATTTTTTCGTCCATTTTCTTACTCCAACTGGTGGGTGTATATTATTTCTTAGTAAAAATTTAGTTAACCGATGCTTAGCTCTCAATTCATCTTCTTTGGCATCTTCACGAGCTCTAACTAAATCTCGTAACGCTTCGCCGTCCGGAGTAGGTACATATATAGAAGTTAATTCTCCAGCTCTGTATAGTTGGGCTAGACGAATTGAATCTCTACGGTCGGTTTTTACTCGCTCACCAGGTCTTTTCGGAATTAAAGATGGGGCAATGACATCACAGTGAACTCCTAAAGAGATTAATAACCTATATAATGGGTAACCAGTTGGCCCTGCTTCATAACAAACATATAATGTGTCTGGTTTACCAAGTTTCTTTATTAATTTTCTGATTGCTTCAGGTGTATGAGGTATCATTCCAAAATATCTTGGCTCTCCACGTCCCTCTTCAGCAATAGCAACAGCAATTTTTTCTTTTGATACGTCTAAACCTACGTATTTTATGGTATCCTTCATAATAACTAGCTCCTTCCGTAATGTAGCACTGATTTGGTTTTTATATTTAACAGTAACATTCTTACCAAATTAACCTACGAATTTACGAGTAAGGAGCTAGTTTCGTTCATTATAACTCGGCTGCGCCTGTGGGGTCTCGACCTTCCCTCTACCTCCCGCTGGAGTCAAGTGTCTTCCGCTCCGTTCCACTCAAGGTACTAGATTTGGAAAGGTAAAAAATTGTAGCTGTTCAAAGTCGATCCATCCATTTTTCATTCTTTATGATGCAAATTTTCACTTGCATAGTGTCTACCTTAAAAGTAACAGGAATGTGCACGTGTCTTTGTTCTAAGTGGTATTACGTTTTCTATCTTTTAATCAAAAAGCGCAACCATGTGGTTACGCTTCTTCATTTACTTCAGTTGTTTCACGACCTTCTACATTTTCTGGTTGCCCAGCCTCTTGTTCTTCGCCGCTATTTATTTCTTCTTCTTGCTTCGGAGGTAAGATGGACGCAACAGTCGTTTCTAAATCTTGGTTTATCTCGAAGTTAGAGGAAGGGACATCAGCAAGAGTAACCGTATCTCCAACTACTAGATGACTAACATCAAGCTCAATTTGTTCCGGAACATCGTTTGGAAGCACACTAATAGAAACAGAGTGAAGGGATTGCTGTAACACTCCTCCATCTTTTACACCGCTAGCTTCTCCAGTTAAAACAATATTTACATCCACGTCAATTTTTTGCGAAAAATTGACGACTTGGAAGTCTAAGTGAACAAATTCAGATGATTTTAATGGGTCTCTTTGATAATCAGAAAGCATCACTTTTCTTTTGTCCGACCCAACAGCTAGGGTAATAATTCCGTTTCGCCCAACTTCTCGAATTGTTTTAATAAAATCTTTCTCATTAACTGCGATTGATTTGTTCGAAGTATTATTTCCGTAGACAACTGCTGGAATATAGCCTTCATTTCTTACTTGACTACGCCCAGACTTATTAAAACTAGAGCGTTCTTTTGCTTCTAATACAGCTTCCATATAATCACCTTCCTAGTAATATAAGAACTTGTCTATATATATCCATTCCCTATTACTAAAAAGTTAATCACAGAAAAAATATTTTTCACTCAATCAATCAAATAACGTACTAACTGATTTCTCTTCGTGTACACGTACGATTGCTTCTGCAATTAGCTCTGCAACAGACAATTGTGTAATCTTTGGAATACATTTTTCTTCTGGAAGAGCTATCGTATTCGTTACAACTAGCTCTTTAATTTTTGAGTTTTCAATTCTCTCGATAGCCGGTCCCGATAATACTGGATGAGTACAACAAGCGTATACTTCTTTTGCTCCATTTTCCACTAAAGCGTTAGCAGCTAACGTAATAGTACCGGCTGTATCAATCATATCATCAATAAGTATTGCTGTTTTCCCCTCAATATGACCAACAATGTTCATAATTTCCGCTACATTAGGACGAGGGCGACGCTTATCAATAATTGCAATTGGTGCTTTTAAGCGGTCCGCTAGTTTTCTTGCTCTTGTAACACCACCGTGGTCAGGTGATACGATAACAAGCTCATCTAAACCTTTACTTTCAAAGTATTCAGCAAGAATAGGCACACCCATTAAGTGATCTATTAGGATGTCAAAGAAACCTTGAATTTGTGGAGCATGTAAATCAAGTGTAATGATACGATGCGCACCAGCTGTTTCTAATAGGTTTGCAATTAATTTTGCCGTAATCGGTTCTCTTGCACGTGCTTTACGATCCTGTCTACCGTATCCATAATACGGCATAACAATATTGATTGTTTTAGCAGAAGCTCTTTTTAATGCATCAATCATAATTAACGTTTCCATAATGTGCTCATTTACCGGTGCACTTGTAGATTGGATGACGAATACATCACAGCCACGAATACTCTCTTCAATATTAATTTGGATTTCACCGTCGCTAAAACGAGTAACACTACTTTTTCCAAGCGTTGTTCCAACGTGTTGAGCAATTTCTTCCGCTAGAGCGATATTTGAATTTAAAGAGAAAACTTTTAAATTTGTGTTTGCATATTTATAAGACATGTTAATAAGAACCTCCGAAATTAAATTCATTTATTGCTTAATTTTTGAACGTAGTTTTCTTTATTTACTTGACGAGCCCTTGCAATAGATAATGCTTCTCCTGGTACATCTTCCGTAATAGTTGAACCAGCAGCAATATACGCACCTTTTCCAATTGTGACAGGTGCAACAAGATTAGAATTACATCCAACAAAAACTCCATCTTCTATTTTTGTTAAATGCTTTTTCGAGCCATCGTAATTTACTGTTATAGAACCGCAGCCAAGGTTTACATCTTTTCCGACCTCTGCGTCTCCGATATAACTTAAATGAGAAGCTTTACTTCCGTCTCCAAACGTGGACTTCTTTACTTCCACAAAATTTCCAAGCTTCACTTCGTTTCCGATTGTAGATGCAGGACGTATATGTGCAAATGGCCCAATTTGTACATCATTTCCAATTTCACTTTCATGAGCAACTGACTGACGGATAGATGTATTATTACCAATCACACAATCTTTAATTTCAGAATGTGGTCCAACATGACAATCCTCGCCTATTGTTGTTTTTCCGATAATAACCGTTCCTGGATAAATGACTGTATCTCTACCTATCATAGCTTCTGCTGAAATATATGTGTTAGCTGGATCAATAATAGAAACACCGTTTACCATATGTTTTTTATTGATACGTTTTTGCATAATTTGTTCAGCCTGACTTAAAGCAACTCGGTCGTTTACACCTAACGTTTCATCTAGATCTAACGTTTGGTACGCTGTTACAATTTCATTTTGATTTTTTAAGATTTCAATCACATCTGGTAAGTAATATTCCCCTTGAACATTATCATTAGATACATTTGTAAGCGCTTCAAATAGTGCCTCATTATCAAAACAATATGTTCCAGTATTAATTTCTGTTACTTTTAACTCATCCTCCGAAGCATCTTTATGCTCGACAATCTTCTTCACATGTCCGTTATTATCGCGAATGATTCGACCATAACCAGACGGATCTTCTGCATAAGCAGTCAAAATAGTTGCTTTTGCTCCAGTTGATTCATGCTGCTCAACAAGCTTCTCCATCGTTTCAGGTGTAATAAGTGGTGTGTCGCCACAAATAACGAGGGTAATTCCTTGTAGATTATTTAAGATTGGTGCTGCTTGTATCACTGCATGTGCAGTTCCTAATTGCTCTTCTTGAAGAACATAGTCACTACGATTTCCTAAATGGTTTTTTACCATTTCAGCTCCATGTCCTACTACCGTCACTATTTTTTCTAAATTCAAACTGGTTACATGATCTACAACATGTTCAACCATAGGTTTTCCACATACTGGATGAAGCACTTTATATAATTTCGACTTCATTCTTGTTCCTTGTCCGGCTGCTAATATGACAGCATATTTATTAACCATAACAGGCCTCCATTTACCTAATTATCCATTACGAATATATCCTAAATACGATAGGTTTTCAAGGAAGTTCATAAAAGTACATTTATTTTACAAATTAATTTAGTGCGCGAACACGTTTTTGGGGATAATTGTTAAAAAGACAAAATTAAAGGCTGCCGACTAATGTCGACAGCCAATGGCAAATATACCTTTTTTAAGAAAAATTTTATGATGCCCCTGCTCCTGCTTCTTCATACTCAACTTCTAACTCGCCTAAGCGGTCATATTCCGCTAATACAGCGTCTTGAATCTTAGAACGAGTTCCAGAGTTAATCGGATGAGCAATGTCACGGAACTCCCCATCTGGTGTACGTTTACTTGGCATCGCTACGAATAACCCATTGTTTCCATCAATTACACGAATATCATGAACAACGAATTCATGATCTAATGTAATAGATGCTATCGCTCTCATGCGACCATCAGTATTAACGCGGCGTAATCTTACGTCAGTTACTTCCATTCTGTTCACCACCTTTTACTTTAAACAAAAACTTAGTATTATAAATTCTCCGAAAATTTTCAAAATCCTTCTAAATACTAAAAGTTTTTTTAAAAAAAGTGAATAAACATGAAAAAACTACTTTATTAATGCGATTACTTCAATTTCTATTAATACATCTTTCGGTAACCTTGCCACTTCCACACAAGATCTAGCTGGTTTATGACTATGAAAATACTCTCCATACACTTCATTTATAGCCTGGAAATCATCCATGTTTTTGATAAAAACAGTCGCTTTCACAACGGTATCTAAGCTTGCACCCGCTGCTTCTAATACTGCCTTTAAGTTATGAAAAACTTGGTGCGTTTGTTCTTGTACATTTCCATCCATTAATTCCCCATTCGGCTTTAAAGGAATTTGACCAGAACTATAAAACATATTATTCACTACAACACCTTGTGAATATGGACCAATAGCTTGCGGTGCATTTAAAGTTTTTACAATTTTCACAGTACATACCTCCTAGAATTTATTCATTACTTTTTGACATTACCGTTAAAAAATTTCCTGGGTTCACTTCAATTTGACGATCTCTTTCATTTACGTTCTCTAATTTCACTAATGAAATATAATCTTCTACTAGTCGCTCTTCTACGTTTTCTGATTCCACTAGAACTCCTATACCCGCCACGTTCGCTTGGAATTCGGCTAATAAATTTACCATTCCATTAACCGTTCCACCAGCTTTCATGAAATCATCAATAATTAACACGTTTGAACCCGTTTCTAAGCTTCGTTTTGCTAACAACATCGTTTGAATTCTTTTAGAAGACCCTGATACGTAGTTTATACTTACTGTTGATCCTTCTGTTACTCGACTATCTCTTCTAACAATAACTACAGGAACGTCTAAATAACTTGCAACAGCGTGCGCAAGAGGTATCCCTTTCGTTGCCATTGTCATAATAATATCGACTTTTGTGTCTTTAAAGGCTGTTGCAAACATTTTGCCGATTTTGTTCAATAGCTTTGGATTACCTAATATATCAGTCATATATAAATAGCCACCGGGTAATAAACGGTCCGGCTTCGCAATTAATTCACTCAGTTCCTCAATAAATTGTGTGGCCTCTTCCAAGCCTGTATATGGAATATATTTCACTCCACCCGCTGCACCTGGAATTGTTAATAATGATCCAATACCTTGCTGTTCAAACGTTTGCTTAATAATCCCTAAATCTTCGCTAATTGAAGACTTCGCTGATTGGTATCTATCCGCAAAGTATGACAAAGGAACTAACGTCTGTGGGTTTTGGAGCAGATAATGAGTCATATCTACGAGGCGACCGCTTCTTCGCAGTTTCATGGAACCCCTCCTAAAATCCGAAAATTTTATAGTAAATATACCATTAATATACGGATTTAATCAAGTTTATTCTGTTCTCCAATAAGTCGAACCGCAAACACTTGATCACAAAATCCTCTTAATCCATTGTACATTCGATGTAATCGGGAATCATGTTGAACTAGTCCAAAAACTGTTGGGCCACTTCCACTCATTAAGACCGCATCTGCTCCAAAACGTTTCATTTGTTCTTTTATTTGGGCAACTTCAGGATAAAGTTTTAAAGTAACAGATTCTAACACATTCCCAACTAACTTTGTAACTTCTTCATAGTTTTGGTTTTTAATTGCCTCTACCATACCATCAACATTTGGATGATTTACTTTCTTTAAATCTAAATTATTATATATTTCAGCCGTTGATACACCTGTTGTTGGCTTCGCAAGAACGACCCAACAATGCGGAGGTGCAGGAATAGGTTGGATGATTTCGCCTCTTCCCGTCGCTAAAGCTGTGCCCCCGTATACACAGAAAGAAACGTCAGAACCGATTTCTGCTCCTAGTACTGCCAATTCATCTAATGTTAGCCCAAGATTCCATAATTTATTTAATCCCCTTAGCGTAGCAGCTGCATCACTACTTCCTCCCGCTAAGCCAGCAGCAACTGGGATAATTTTTGATATTTCAATCGATACCCCTTTTGTAACTCCATACTTTTTTTGGAGTAATTGTGCAGCTTGATATGCTAAATTACGGTTATCGTCTGGCACAAATCGATTATGCGAAATAATTTCGATTTGTCCATCCGTTCTTTCTGTTAGCTCAATTCGGTCAGCAAGGTCGATTGTTGTCATTACCATTTTCACTTCATGAAAACCATCTTCCCGCTTATATAGAGCATCTAGCGATAAATTTATTTTAGCTGGGGCTTTTTCTAACACCTTCACTTTTTTCACCTACTTTTTCGTCTCTCCATTGATTATTTATGTATTGTACCATTATCTTGTACGTTGTGAAACTTCCATCATAAAAACAATATCGACTTATAAATCAATCTACATAACATGTTGTAATAATTTTTATTAACAAAGAAAAACCGAAGCGCAGGCTTCGGTTGTCGTATCTTTGAAATTTTATTATTGATTACCTTTTTGAGCAAGTTGACGTTCAGCAATTTCAATAGCTCGTTTTACCATGTTTCCAGCATCTTTAGCCCGGATTCCTCCCCAGCCTTCTTGCTGCACTACATCATAAAAACCTAACTCTTTTGCTAGCTCCTCTTTTAACTGAGGAGACATAATACCTCTACGACGTCTGCCCATGTTACGCAACCCCTTTCAAAATGATACGACATTATTAGTATGAATAAGTATTACGTAATTTATTTCATGCAAAAATTTGATTGTATAGTATTTATTTTCATGGCACATATTAACAAGACCTGAATTAGAACAAAATAAAAAGCAGCAAACTTTTGTCTACTGCCCACTTAAAGCCATATTACCTTGTTCTTCAATAAATGTAAGTTGTACCGTTTCTGTGAGGACATCTGCATAGCTGTAGGATACACGTTCAAACGCATTTTCATCTTGATCTAGTTCAATAACAAAGACAGATGGATATGTTTCTGCTAAAACACCTACACGCTCAATAGTTTTTCTACGACCACCGTTCGCACGAAGAGTTAATCTCTTCCCTAAGTTAGAATCTAACGTACTTTTAATATCATTTAGCGTTTTTCCCATTTTTACTCCACCTCACTATTTTTAAGTATAGCACAAAACGTGAAAAAAGACAAATAAAACTTTAAATTATATCAACCAGATATAAAGTTCGTCAATATAATTTAATCAACAATTATCTCCAAATGTCTACAATTACTTTGCACCAATAGTTCCGTTACTATGTAAAAATATTTTAAAAACTTTTACTTCGCTTGATATATAAAATAAAAACCTCTATTACTCATAGTGAACAACACAAAAAAACTTCTAACGAAAATTGTCAGAAGTCTTCTTCATGTTTCCGATACGGCATACCTGTACGAAGTAATCCTCTCGTTTCAATACCGCCTAATCCCTTTTCTCCTGTTAGTGTGTTACGTAATACATCCCACACATTTACCCTATCCATAAATGGGGTGAAACATATTCTAGCAACAATATACACAGGATCTAAGGCGTGTATATTTACTCTAGAAGGTGAACTCGCAAAATTCGCTCCTGCCCTAATTAATGATTCAAAATGAGACTGACAAGCTCCTGCAAAGATGACAAGCTGATCTAAGTGAGGGACTTTTTTTCTAGCTTCTTTTACTGTTTGAACAAAATGGCGTGAATGACGGTATGCTTTTATATCTGATACTTTTCCTTTTGATTTCGAATATGCATCATGACCAGTAATAACAATAATATCTGGTCTATGCTTATCGATTAATTCTCCAATCTTTAAATGCATTTCTTTTTCATGACAATGCACCCCTTGAACTGGCACTTGAAATTTTGAATACAAATCTAAACACTTTTGTAAGTAGAGAGGATCTCCATCTATATGCAAAACTTTCCCCGGCACTTGAAAATATTCATTATCGGTTTGATATCCTCCTGTAACCTCGTATTCACTTTTTTCACGAATTAACTCGTAATCTTGCTGAAAAAGATATAAGGAACGACTTAATCTCATATCTTCTACTTTTTTTCTTTCTTGTACTTCAATATTGTCCATCTTTCTTAAATCACCATAAGGTGCATCCGCCATTAAACGAACATCCTCCCCATATAGAAGTACTATTTTTTCTCCTTTCTCATTGTGATATATATCAATAACTCGGAATAGCAAGTCAAATTTATATGATGCTCTTGCAACAATATCTCCAACATTTATATTCATCGTTACTCCCTCCAAAACCAAAAAAGCTTAGGTGTTTTTCTCGGTCAAGTAAATACATTCTCCCTTATCACAAACAGAGAGTAAAAGCCATTGGGACCACAACACCGGAGCTTGACGTCACTTCAAGACTATAAGATAAACGTTAATCCATTTAACTGCTCCGTTAAACAGATTTTTCACTTTTCGCTTGCGGTCAGATTATCAAAAACTTCTCTCTCCAGAACACCGCACCCTAAGTTCTATCAAAAGTTTTACTCACTTCATAACTGGAAGACGAGCAGCTAACTTAACAGCCACCTAAACTAGACTATGCAACCAAATACCCCTTGGTGATTAGAAAAGCGTAGGTGAATCGCTTAGGGTCCAATCAAACTGTGTACCGGAAGTAGCGGATGGGCTAGACATACAAGGAGCCGCAGACAACTAGCTTATAAAAAAAAAATAGACTTGCTCTAAAAAGCAAGTCCATCATTTATTTAACAATTTATAAAGCGTGTCACTTAGAAAACCGAACTCCTCAATAGATAACGTTTCTCCACGTCGTTTCGGGTCAATCTGAGCCATTTGTAGCGCTTCTAATATCGAATCTTTCTCTACCTTTCCATTCGGCAAATTCGTTGATAAGTTATTTAAAATCGTTTTTCTTCTTTGTGCAAAGCTAGCACGCACGACAGAGAAGAAAAATTCCTCATCTAAAACAGTAACAGCTCTACCCTTCCTAACGGTTAGTCTAATAACCGCCGAATCAACGTTAGGCTGTGGGACAAATACAGTTTTAGGGACAATCATTACGGTTTCGGCATTTGTATAATATTGAACTGCAATAGATAACGACCCATAATCTTTCGTACCAGGCTTAGCAGTCATTCTATCTGCCACTTCTTTTTGAAGCATAACCGTTATGGACTGCAGAGGTAAGTCTTCTGATAGCAATTTCATAATGATTGGTGTTGTTACATAGTAAGGAAGGTTAGCAATTACTTTTAACTCACTATAAGGCTTTAACTCTTCCTTTAACACTTTCGGTACGTCAGCCTTTAAAATATCTTCATGAATAATTTTAATATTGTTATAAGGCTCTAACGTTTCTGCTAGTATTGGCAATAGTCGTTGATCAATTTCAAATGCAATCACTTGACCTGCTCTTTTAGCGATTTGCTCCGTTAATGCTCCAATCCCTGGACCTATTTCAATGGCAGCTGTTTCTTCTGTTACTTCAGCTGCGTCTACAATATTTCTTAATATATTAGTATCAATGAGAAAGTTCTGCCCTAAGCTTTTTTTAAACGAAAAGCCATACTTTTCTAATATTTGCTTTGTTCGAACAGGTGTTGCAATATCTTTATGCATTTAGCTTTCCTCCTGGTTAATTTGTGACACCGCTTCTTCTAGTTGCTCCCTCGTTATTTGGAACATTTGGAGTCTTTTTTGCAGCTGTTTCCCATTAGTATAGCCTATATTTAATATGTTTCCGAGACGCTCTCTTCTCACCTTTGACGCTGGATGGGAAACTAAATGGTAATCAATCAAAACAGACATAGGGATAAGCTCGCTTTCCCCTTCATACGATTGATGAAGCCCAGTTAGAGCCTTAATAATTGATTCTTTACTTGCATGCTCCACTCCGATGCCCCTTCCATTTTTCCCTTTAGCTAGTTCCTTCGGCAGGAAGGCATGTTTACATTCTGGTACATACTCTGATATAGTATGTCTTATTTTTTGCCCTGGAAAGTCTGGATCGGTAAATACGATCACACCTCTAGTTTTTTGTGCATGTTTAATCCGTTCCAAAATTTCTCTATTAATAGCAGATCCTCCTGTTTCAATTGTATCTGCATCAACTGCGTTTTTTATCGCTACTGTATCGTCTTTTCCTTCCACAACGATTATTTCTTTTATTTTCATTTTTTCCTCCGAAATCATGCAACTTTTCATATGTACATACGTCTATATATATAGAGTTGTTTTTATGTTTTTATATTATAACGCAAAACGTTAAAAAAAGCGCAACAAGGCTTGAATTAGTATTTGTATTAATAACACCCCGAAAACTAATTTTGAGCCAAGAGGATTAAAAAATAGGCTGTATACGATTTATAGCTAGAATGTAAATAAAAAAACAGAGGTAAAAACACCTCTGCTCTTTACGTTAATCTAAAATTGTAATCTTTACACGCTTTGATCCCCAGCGGTAAGCACTTTGCTTATCTGGGAAAAATACGTCAATTTTATTTCCAACAATCGCACCACCAGTATCTCCAGCTACTGCATAACCGTAACCTTCAACATGAACTTTTGTTCCTAAAGGTATAACGCTAGGGTCAACGGCAATAACCTTCATATTAGGGTTAGCCTTTAAATTGATTCCCGTGCTCGTTATTCCACTACACCCGTTACAATTAGCAGTATACGCTGTAGATGAAACATAAAATTCTTTTGACGATGAACTGTTGCTTCTAGAGACCTGTTGTGGTTGAGGAGCTTGCTTCGTTCCAACTGCCACAATTCGGTCACTACTATCTTTCAATGTCTTTGTTTCTACTAATTCTCTTGAAACTTCTTTACCATTTTCGATAATAACTTCGTAATGCTTAGCAACTAAACCTTCTTGACCTTGTTGAACAACTTTTTCTGTACCTTTGTTTAAAGAATTATCATTTCTCGTAACAACACCAAATTTTATCGGTTCTTCCACTACATCGGTGACTTTTTCAACTCTAATAACTTCCACATTAGAATCGCTCGTAACCATTGCTTTTAATCCAGGCTCAACTCGGTCTAAATCATTTAACGTAATTTCTTGCTGTTCTAAAAAGTCAGCGACCGTAGTCGAAGTTGACCACACTTGTTGTTCTTCTCCACCAACTGTTAAGGTAAGTTCAAATGCTTGCTCATATACAATGTTTATATCCTTTTCTAACTCTGTATCAAGACTAGGATTAATTTTATCGTGTTTCGATACTGTTATGTTTTGCTGAGCTAAAAGCTCTTTTACTGTTTTCGCCGTTGTCCAAACGATTTGCTCTTCGTTATTAACATTAAGCGTAATCTGTTTGGCTGGTTCCCATACTATTTCCATCGAGTTTGTAACAAGCTCTGAGCTCTCCGGAAATAAATAGTCTTCTGATCGAACAGTGATGTCTAGTTCATTAAGGATGTCTGCCACAGTTTTAGCATGAGTTCGAACGTTTACTTCTTCCCCATCAACGTTAACTGTTACGGACGCTTTTGTTGCTTCGTATGTACCGAAGCTTAGTATGGTTAGGAAGACTATAAAACTAGTAATAATAATAACTAATTTTTTTCTCCCCATAGAACCGGAAAACAGTTTTTTCATGTTTTGAAACATGCAAAAACGCCTCCTTCTCCTTGGATGGATTATAAACAGTTGTTTCTGCCTTGTCAACCCCTCCCTTTATTGCCCTGACGTATTGTTTATTATGCAGACAATCTAAAAAAAAGGAAAGCATAACTTCTCGACAGTTTATCCTATGAGGAAAAAGAGGCATGTAGAACTTTTTTGAATTAGTTTATAATTGGACAAGATTCTTCCATAAATTACATGTGTTTGTGTCGATTAATGCCGAATAGTTTTTCTGCATTTTGAGTTGTTTGTCTTGCAACTTCTTCGTATGAAATATTTTTTAATTCTGCAATTTGCTCTGCGATATACTTCACGTAACCTGGCTCATTTCGCTTCCCACGAAATGGGTGCGGTGTTAAATACGGGCAATCCGTTTCAATAAGTAATTTATCTAAAGGAATCTCTTTAGCCACTTCTTTCGGTTTTTTTGCATTTTTAAAGGTAACGGGACCACCTAACGAGATATAAAAATTCATATTTAAACATTGATGTGCCACTTCTACACTACCAGTAAAGCAATGCATGATCCCCCCAACCGTTTGAGCATCTTCTTCTTTTAATATTGTTACGACATCTTCTGTTGCATCACGGTTATGTATAACTATTGGCAATTTTAATTTTTTAGCAAGGCGAATTTGTTTACGGAAAACTTCCTGTTGAACCTCCTTTGGAGATTTGTCCCAATAATAATCTAATCCCATCTCCCCTATTGCAACTACTTTTTCATGCTGGGATAATTTTTCTATCCATTGTAAGTCTTCATCCTTCATGTCAATTGCATCTACTGGATGCCATCCAATTGCTGCGTATATAAAGTCATATTGATCAATTAACTCCATTGCACGTGTAATGGTAGGTCTATCAAAACCTACAACAACAATTTTCGTTACCCCTTCACTCATAGCCCGATCAATCACTTCTTGTAAATCTTCTTCATATTGATGAGCATTCAAGTGGGCATGTGTATCAAACAACAAAGAGAACACCTCATTTTAATTTAGTTATGATTATTCTTTCCTAATTCAAAAAAGGAAAAGGTGTTACCCGTCGTTACACGTGAAACACCTATTTCCAAATAGTATTTCTATATAATTATTATTTTACTTTGGCACCTATCGGTAATTCCTCATCTACAGTAGCTAGTGATAATACACCGTCTTTTTCTCCAGCTAATATCATTCCTTGCGATAATTCACCTCTAAGCTTAACTGGTTTTAAGTTTGTGACACAAATAACTTTCCTTCCAACAAGCTCTTCTGGTTTATAAAATTCTGCAATTCCGGACACGACTTTTCTCTTTTCAAATCCTAAGTCTAGCTGAAGTTTTAGCAGCTTATTAGCCTTTTTAACAGGTTCCACTTCTATTACTTTTGCTACCCGCAAGTCAACTTTAAAGAAATCATCTATTGTTATTTCCGGTAGAGTTTCTTCCTGCTCTTCTTGTTCCTTTTCGATTGTAGGAGCAGAACTTCCTGACATAGAGGTTTTAATATATTCTACTTCATCCGCTACTTCTAACCTTGGAAATAATGGCTCACCTTTTTCTATTTTTGTCCCTTCAGGTATAACTCCCCAAGTTTGGATACTATCCCAATTTGTCAAAGTAGATTCGTTAACTCCTAGTTGACTGAAGATTTTGTCTGGTGTTCTTGTTAAAAATGGCTTTAACATTACACTTGTATATCGCAAACTTTCTGCTAAATGAGTCATGACAGAAGCGAGTCCCTCTCTGTTTTCTTCATCTTTTGCTAACACCCAAGGTTGCGTTTCGTCTATATATTTATTTGTACGGCTTACTAATTGCCAAATCGTACTTAGAGCTACGGAAAACTCCATTTTCTCCATCGCTTGCTCATAATTAGTTACAGTATCTTTTGCGAAATTAGATAGTGTTTCATCATAATTCGTTACATTTCCATTGTATGTTGGTACTACACCATCAAAGTATTTCCCAATCATCGCTACAGTACGGTTTAATAAGTTTCCAAGGTCATTCGCTAAATCAAAGTTTACACGATCAACAAATCCCTCTGGCGTAAATACCCCATCTGAACCAAACGGTACTTCTCGTAATAAATAGTAGCGAAGAGCATCTAATCCGTAACGGTCTATTAAAGTATTTGGGTCCACTACATTTCCTTTAGATTTAGACATTTTCCCATCTTTCATTAATAGCCAACCGTGTGCAAATACTTGTTTAGGTAACGGTAAATCTAACGCCATTAACATAATTGGCCAATATATTGTATGAAAACGCACAATTTCTTTACTCATTAAATGAACATTAGCCGGCCAGTATTTTAAATATTTTTCGTCATTATCTGAACCGTACCCTAATGCAGTAATATAGTTGGATAGCGCATCAATCCAAACATAAATAACATGTTTAGGATCTCCAGGAACTTTTACTCCCCAGTCAAACGAAGTTCTAGATACTGCTAAATCTTCTAATCCTGGTTTTATGAAGTTATTGATCATTTCGTTTTTCCTAGACTCTGGTTGAATAAACGTAGGATTTTCTTCGTAGTATTGAAGAAGTCGATCAACATACTTACCCATGCGGAAGAAATAAGATTGCTCTCTAACTAATTCAACTGGGTGTCCACTATCTGGACTTTTCCCACCAACAACTTTTCCATTCTCCATGATTGGGTCGACTAATTGAGTTTCTGTATAAAAAGTCTCATCTGGAACAGAATACCAACCTTCATATTCGTCTAAATAAATATCTCCTTGATCAAGCAGTTTTTGAAAGATTTTTTCGACTGTTTCTTTATGACCTTGATCCGTTGTACGAATGAAATCATCGTATGAAATATCCATCTTGGCCCAAAGCTCTTTAATACCAACTACGATATCATCGACATATTTTTGAGGCGATACACCTAGTTCTTCCGCTTTTCTTTGTATTTTTTGACCATGCTCATCTGTACCCGTTAAGTACATCACATCATATCCACGCATTCTTTTGTAACGAGCCATCGCATCCCCTGCAACCGTAGTATACGCATGACCAATATGTAATTTACCACTTGGATAATAAATGGGAGTAGTAATATAAAATGTTTTTTGTACCAACACAATATCCTCCTTTTGTACGAATTGTATATAAAATGGAAGTTAATTAGTATCATTAATAGATACATCTTAACCTAATTCTTCTTATTATTATACATTCTTTCACTCCTGAATGGTAACTACTACTTCATCGAAAGGAAAACTACAAAAACATTGTTTCGACAAGTTTATGTAGAATATGTCGTATTTTGTCGAATTTGCTCGTCATCTATTTTTAGTGCATTATTTTTTTGGAAAAAATATATTATTCACCAAATAGTATTACTTTATGAAGAATGTTGATTTTATAGGGTTCTCACCGAGTATATTATACATATTTTAATAGAAGTACAAAATTCTAGAATAAAATGATTGACGGAAAATGTAAATACTGCTATGATTGTTTCATAGAATAAATGTCGAATAATGACGAAACACTATGCCAAAAACCATACATGATTTATAAAATGAAGGGAGAAAAACAAATGAAATCTACAGGTATTGTACGTAAAGTTGATGAGCTTGGCCGAGTGGTGATTCCAATTGAACTTCGTAGAACTTTAGGAATTGCTGAGAAAGACGCATTAGAAATTTATGTAGATGATGAAAAAATCATCTTAAAGAAATACAAACCAAACATGACTTGCCAAGTTACTGGTGAAGTTTCTGATGATAACCTTACTTTAGCAGAAGGTAAAATCATCTTAAGCCGTGAAGGTGCAGAAAAAATCGTGGAAGAAATCCAAAATAGATTAGTAACAAAATAATGTAAACAGCAAAAGCTTCAAGTGGTTGATTTTAACTCAACACTTGAAGCTTTTTTCATTTTAAGGAGGTTATAACACTGGAAAGCTTGTGGATAGCTTTTGACATCTTTTGTTACGTCTAGCTCTGGCGACATAGCCCTCGAGACATAAGTCAGTCACTTCCCGTCGACAAAACCTTCAGCGCCATACCTTTCTTGTCGAGCCAGAGCGAGACGCCTCCGCTTTTATTCTTTATTAATTAATATGATAGGATTGGTACACTTCTCGCTTCGGTATATTTCTTTCTTTTGCTACTAGCTTGATGGCATCCTTAGAAGAATGTCCTTCTTCTATCATTTGTTGAACATGTTCTTCAATTGATAAATCTACCCACCACTCTGTTTCCTCATCTTCTTGCTCCATTTCAATGCCTTCAATAATTAAACAGCATTCTCCTTTTACTTCATGCTGTTTTATTTTTTCGAGCACTTCCCCTACAGGTCCTCTTACGAACTCTTCAAAACGTTTTGTTAGCTCTCTACTTAAAACTATATTTCGATCACCTAATTGTTCCTGAATGAGTACTAATGTTTCTTTAAGACGGTGAGGAGACTCATATAAAATAATCGTATCTTTTAATTTTTTAAACGCATCTAGCTCTTTTTTCTTTTCTTTTTTTTGTCGATTTAAAAAACCGTAAAAGTAAAATGGTTGTGCTCGTAAACCTGATGCTATTAAAGCCGTTAACGCAGCGTTAGCTCCTGGTACAGGTATGACATATAGTTTTTCTTTTATTGCTTCTACTACTAATTCATATCCTGGATCGGATATACAAGGCATTCCGGCATCACTAACTAAAGCAACGTCTTTTCCTTCTTTCAGTAATTGGATTACTTTGTAACCACTTTGTTCTTTATTATGTTCATGATAACTTATTAACGGTGTTGCAATTTCAAAGTAATTACTTAACTTTTTTGTTTGTCTAGTGTCTTCCGCAGCAATAATATCTACTTCTTTTAATATTCGTAGAGCACGATATGTAATATCTTCTAAATTTCCTATCGGTGTTGCCACTAAGTATAATCGTCCATATTCGTATTTATCGGAAAAACTAGACTGTGTCCATTGCTCCATTCCATAATCCCTCTTTTATATAAATTTCCTTTTGTTTTCTTGTTAATTGTTTAAAGCGGTATTCTGCTTGCATCGCAGCTCTTTTTGTTGAATATTGCTCTTGATAGATTAGATGGACAGGGGTTCGATATCTCGTATATTTTGCACCTTTTCCCGCATTATGTGCATCAATTCTTTTAGCAACATTATTTGTATAACCAGCATAATAAGACTTGTCCGCACATTGTAATACATAAAAATAGTGTTCATTATTCTCCATACAATATACTCCTAATTTCAGGTGTATACTCGTTATCTTCCGTATAAACAATTAACGGTGGCAAAACCTTTAGATCTTTCTTTCCGTCTTTTATTCCTTCAATTAATAAGGTATTTGCTTCTTTTCCCTCTTTCGGGTGAACTAGCCTCATCCGTTTCGGTTCTAATTTATATTTTCTCATTAACGTTATGATATCAATCAACCTTCCAGGACGATGAACAAACGTTGCTTTTCCCCCTTGTTTTAATAATTGGCTACTTACTTGGATAACATCCTCTAGCGTACAATATATTTCATGACGTGCAATCGCTAAATGTATATTGTCACTAATCTTCTCTTCGGATACAGTTGGAAAAAAAGGAGGATTACATGTAACACTATCATACTTTTCTTTTCCTAATTGTTTTGGCATATCTTTTAAGTCACCATGTATAATTGATAATTGCTCTTCTAAGTTATTATATGTAATACTTCTCTTTGCCATATCTGACAACCGTTCTTGTATTTCAACCCCAATGATGGAGGCTTTCGTTCTAGAGCTCATTAGTAACGGAACTACTCCATTTCCACTACATAAGTCGACAATGCTCCCCTTTTGAATTGGTATAGACGCAAAACGAGATAACAACACTGCGTCTAAAGAAAACGAGAACACAGAAGGACTTTGTATAATTCTTAAATTTTCCGCTAGTAAATAATCTAATCTTTCATCACCTTGTAACTGTACCATATTTATTTCCTTTCTATGACGAGCATTAATGGATTAATTGTTGGTGTTAAAAAAATAAATAGTTATAAAATTAGTCTCTCTTAACACGTAAAGAAAAAGTCGCCAAAAATAGGCGACCTTTACTTTTTATTAAGGAAGGAGAGGCAAAATAAGCAATCCCCTTCTTTTCTTGGGCTTCCGAAATGTAAGTTACAAATATGAAATCCCTCTTGATATAAGCGAGCTAAATTATCATAGCCTTCCCCAATTTCCGCCCTTTGCTCATCTTTTTTCCCTTCTGTTTCTTTGTCTATCTTTTCAATATTTTCTTCAGAAGGAGAAAAGTGCTCTAGACGGTTGCGAAGATGAATATTTTCAACTTGTAGGTTGTGGTTTTCCTCAATAAAAAGGGCTAGCTGTTCTTTTAATTCACCTAATTGCTTATATAAGTGACCTATTTGCTCTTCCATGTTCGTAACCGAATCAAATATTTGTTTCTTGTCCAATATCTCCACCTCATTAATCTGTGGCTTGTATCGAAACGGTTCCTTCTTTGATTAATTCATCTAAGGTGTATTCAATAACCTTTTCTTCTTCTAGCAATTGTACTTGTAATACTCTTTCTAAAATATTTAAGCCAACTACTTTACCTTCACCTCTAGGTGTTGCAATTACCTCATCTAAATCAGGTAATTGCTCTTTTGCAGATTCGTATTCGTCGTTTTCATATTTTAAACAACACATTAATCGTCCGCAAAGCCCTGAAATTTTAGAAGGATTTAAAGATAAATTTTGGTCTTTAGCCATCTTAATCGATACTGGTTCGAAATCTCCAAGGAAGGTGGAGCAACAAAGCATCCGACCACAAGGTCCAATACCACCGAGTAATTTTGCTTCATCACGAACACCAATTTGACGTAATTCAATCCTAGTTCGGAAAATAGCTGCTAAATCTTTTACAAGTTCACGGAAATCTACACGACCATCAGCTGTAAAGTAAAAAATAACTTTGTTTCGATCAAAGGTATATTCTACATCTACAAGCTTCATGTCAATTCCATGTTCTGCTACTTTTTCAAAACAAATGTGAAACGCTTCTTCTGCCGCTTTTTTATTCTCTTCTACAATTAAGCGATCTTTCTGGTCTGCAATTCGAAGTACTTTCTTTAATGGAAGTACTATATCTTCCTCTTCCACCTTTTTCCCAATCAAAACTGCTCTACCGTACTCGATTCCTCTTACTGTTTCTACAATTACAAATTCGTTCTCATTTATATTAAGCCCATTTGGGTCAAAATAATATATTTTTCCCGCTTTTTTAAAGCGAACTCCTACTACTTCATACAAGCTACTATCCCTCCTGCAAGTTTAGTGCTATTTGCTCCATTAATAAATGAGCATTTACGTTTGACGCTAACCTAGACTTGCTTTGTAATATAAAAGATAGTTGATCAACAATTTTACTTTGAGTTGTTTGCAATGATTGTTTTTCAATCAATTCGAGCTGATCAATAAAAACTATCTCCTCATTTTTTTGAAGCTGTGCATATAACATATCTTTATATATATATAATAATAAATCTAGTCCTATTTCTAACTGACTTCTATCTGGGAAATGCGGCATCCATTTTTCATGAATAAATAGTAAGGCTTGTTGTGGTCTTACTTGCAATGTTTCATATAATTTTATCACTAATAATCTTGCTTCTGCAAACCAGTCGTCTGTTAATAGTTCTAAAGCTTCATTCATATCATTCGTTAGTTGTGCTACGGTTGTGGATATAGACGGTGAATATCCTTGTTCCACTAGCTTGTCTATCAATCTTTTTGAGGTTAACGCTTGGAAGGACAAAGGCTGACATCTTGATATAATCGTATTTAATATTCGGTGGATATTTTCCGTTAATAAAAAGGCATAAGTCTCTTGGTTCGGTTCTTCTAAAAATTTCAACAAGCTGTTAGCAGCACTTGTTGTCATTTTATCAGCATGATCAATAATATATATTTTTTGCTTTGATTCTAATCCTGTTTTTGAAAATTCTTCTTGTAGGTACTGAATTTGATGTTTTTTAATCGAATTTCCATCTGGTTCAACAACATGAACATCAGGGTGATTTCTTGATTCGATCCTTTTACAATTTACACATTGATGACATGGATCTTCTCCATCTCGGTTTTTACAAAAGAGGCTTTTAGCAAATAAATAGCTTGTCTCTTTTTTCCCAGTACCCTTCATACCATCTAAAAGATATGCGTGGGCAATACGGTCTCTACGTAAACTATTTACAACAATTTTTGCAACAGTCGGTTGAACGTCCGATAGTTGTGTCCAGCTTTTCAACACCTATATCACTCACTTACTACGTATATAAATTTATTAATAAACCTTTAATTTCACCGATACTACTTAAAATATCAAGCCTGTTCTTTTCCTTATTCATTACATCTCCCGTTAAAGAAAGTAATGCTTCATCTATTTGATGTACAAGTTGTAGCTGCCTTGCTTGTCCATCTTGCGTCCAATGATAAGATTGATTAAGTTCCATACCGAATTCAACCGTTTCTTCCATAAATCGCTTTACTAACGTTTTGTATTTTGCTAAGTCTTGAAACGTCCTTGAATTACTAAGACGATCCCCTGCATTATTAATATCGTGCATTAGCAACTGTAATTGATTAGACTTTAATTTGGAATCATGTTTTTGTAACATATCTCCAAATACTGCCTTTTTATTTGATCCGTTAGGTTGTTCTACTCTATTTTTATCTAAACCTGTCCGGAATTCTGATGTTATCTTCATTTTAGTCCTGCTTCCTTTCTAACTAAATAACAGAAAGGGCAGCTTAGTTAGCCGCCTATATTAATACTGCTGAAACTCTTCAACAGGAAGTACAAATACAGTAGCGCCGCCCACTTCTACTTCAACTGGGTACGGTACATAAGAATCTGCGTTTCCACCCATTGGTGATACAGGAGCAACAAGCTGCTGTCGATGTTGGCAATTTTCTTTAATAATATCTAAAGCTTTTTGTACCCGTACATCTTCAGTTCCAATCATGAAGGTTGTATTACCAGACTTAAGAAATCCACCCGTACTAGCTAACTTTGTAGCTCGAAAGTTATGTTCCACTAACGCATTTAGAAGCTTATTACTGTCTTTATCCTGTACAACAGCCATAATAAGTTTCACCTACATCCCCTCCATTTTACCATTAATTAGGCAGTTCTTCACTGACTCATTTTTGGAAATTCTCCTTGATGGTTTGAATAAATATAGCCTTTACTTCTTCATAAACTGATTCTAAATCTTTAGAAGCATCAACTAGTACACAACGGTTTTTGAATTTTTCCATTACGAGGTGATAACCTTTTCTTACTTTATAATGGAAATCAATAGTTTCTTCATCTAAACGATTGATTTCACGATTATTATTCGCTGCAATTCTTCGAAGTCCTTCTTCTGGTTCCACATCAAAATAAATTGTTAAATTCGGCATATGCTTTTGTGTGGCAAATTCATTTATTTTTAATATTTCATCTATCCCTAGTCCTCTAGCATATCCTTGATAAGCTAACGAGCTATCAATAAAACGATCACAAAGTACAATACTGCCCTTTTCGAGTGCAGGTAGAACTTTTTCAACTAAATGCTGTCTTCTAGCAGCAGCGTATAGTAAAGCTTCTGTTCTAGCATCCATCTTCGTATTGTCACAATCTAAAATAACAGCTCTAATTTGCTCAGCAATTGATATTCCACCAGGTTCGCGAGTTAATAAAATATTCAATTCGTTACTAAAATCTTTTGCAAGTCTTTGGATGACTGTTGTTTTTCCAGCTCCTTCAGGTCCTTCAAAAGTTATAAATAGTCCGTTCACTGATGTAACTCCTTTTCTATATAAAAAACATATATTTTTCGATATTTCGCTAATTCCTTCCCCTGAAGTTTAGCACCTTGTTCAGATAATGTTGTAATATACTCAATTATTTCTTTTGTTATTACTTCCCCTTTATACAAAACTGGAATACCAGGTGGATATGGGACAATTGTTTCCGCACTAACTTTCCCCTCGCTTTGTAGGAGATCGCACTCTACTTTTCTAAACATGTACTGTTTATCTAGCGGAATGTGTAAAGTACTAAGTTTCCTTATTGACTTATCTACAAAATTTAAAGGATTTGGAGATTCTTTTCTATTATCTCCTTTTAAATGAACTGCTTTCCTTATTTTATTAATCATACCATGAAAATGTTCTTCCGTGCTCAATGGCAAGATAAAAAGTACATTTTGTAAGTCCGCTAATTCTGGAAATATATTTTCTGACTCTAGTAAACTTTGTAATTGATACCCTGACAATCCTACGGTTGACCGAAGAATAATTTTAAGTGGATCCATTTTAACATTTTCTTCCGATTCCACAATTTCAATTTCTTCTATTGTACTTATCTCTTCTTTTAAATTATTTATTTTTTCTATTAGTAGGCTAGACTGTTCCCGAAAATTGGAGATATAAGCTCTTGCTAAATCTAGCGAAGCCATAATAGGATAGGACGGACTACTTGATTGTAACATCCGGAGATAATATTCCACTCGATCTCGGTTTACGAGGTTTCCTTGCATATGTAGAAATGAGCCCATTGTCATCGCAGGTAATGTTTTATGTGCTGAGTGAATGACAATATCTGCTCCACATCGAATAGCACTTGAAGGGAATGGGTCACCTATGACGAAATGAGCTCCATGTGCTTCATCCACTAAAACGGGAATATTGTAATCATGTGCCTTTTCAATTATTTTTGTTAAAGGAACGGTTAATCCGTAATAATTAGGATTTGTTATAATAAGGCCACTAACGTTATTATATTGGTCTAATGCCTCCTCTAACGATTCGAGTGTAATGGAAGTAGATACACCGATCATTTGATTATACTCAGGCATGATAAAAATTGGCTCTGCTCCAGCTAATTCTATTCCATTTAAAATAGATTTATGGCAGTTTCTTTGAACGAGTACTTTACTTCCTCTTTCACAATTGGCAAGAATCATTGCTATATTTCCTACCGTCGAGCCATTCACAAGAAAATATGTACGTTCGGATCCATACAATTGAGCAGTTAATTGCTGTGCTTCTTTTATTATTCCTTGTGGGTCATGTAAATCGTCCAGACCAGTAATTTCGGTAGCATCAATTTTTAAAATATTATCAAAAAATCGCCTACCTTCCTTCGGAAATACTGTACCATATTTATGACCTGGAACATGTCCTGATATTGGTTTTTTTTCAAAATGATTCATTAATGTAGAAAATATAGGAGTGTCTATATCGTTTTTACTTTTACTATTCATCTTTTTTCTATTCCTTTTTTTATTTTATTATAACAAGTTATTAACCTCTTATTGTATAAAGTAAACAAGTTAGTATTTTATTACAAAAATAAAAGCCCTTTTAAAGGACTTTTTTAAGAATACATTTTGGGGAGGCTTATCTTTCTTAGTTGTTGTACATAATATTTATATTTTGGATCGTCTGTACTTGTATTTAACATATCTTTCTCGCAATCCAAACATATAAATTCTGTATAAAGATGTAAACCTCTATATTTTATCTCTTCACATATAATACACGTTTCCCCAACGGATGAACGAATACTTTGATTCATTTCTCCACCTCCATCAACTATTTTGCCCTAAACATGCTTTATATATACAAGACTTTTAACTTTGTAGTTTGATTATCTTATATAAAGTGTATGACGTTGCTACTAGTCTGTGTCTGTCTTGATTACAAATAAACTTATTAGTAAAAAACGGAAGTGTTAGCCAAGCGCAAAATTTTTGATAACCCTTCTAGTATTTAAGTTGGTCCATACCCAAAGAAGGGGGGTCTCGACATTCTGGTAGGAGATAAAGGAAACACGGTGAATGCGTTAGCATGAACCGATGTTGACTTATCGTACGGACAGAATGGGAAGTTTGTTAGCCGCTAACGCCTGGAACTAGACAACAAAAAAACGGTCAGCGCCTACTAGCACTAAACCGTTTTTTTCTTTTGCCTGGCGACGTCCTACTCTCACAGGGGGACAGCCCCCAACTACCATCGGCACCGAAGAGCTTAACTTCCGTGTTCGCCGTTGGCGCCCGATAAGCTTCGAATCTCTTCGTCAGCTCTGCCGCTCCGGTCCTCATGTACCCTCGCAAACGTACACTCCGGTCCTCACGGCCTTCGCTTCCTCGATCTTCTCGCTTCTCTGGCACCATCGGGAGTGTACTGTTTTATTTTCTATTCCATTTTAATATTATTTACTTTTCGACCTTCGGTCGTTCCCATACCGAACAAAGTAGAAAAGTGGAAGGCGTTCGATCAGCGGCGTACAAACTGGACTATTCTGGTAGGAGATAAAGGAAACACGGTGAATGCGTTAGCATGAACCGATGTTGACTTATCGTACGGACAGAATGGGAAGTTTGTTAGCCGCTAACGCCTGGAACTAGACAACAAAAAAACGGTCAGCGCCTATTAGCACTAAACCGTTTTTTTCTTTTGCCTGGCGACGTCCTACTCTCACAGGGGGACAGCCCCCAACTACCATCGGCACCGAAGAGCTTAACTTCCGTGTTCGCCGTTGGCGCCCGATAAGCTTCGAATCTCTTCGTCAGCTCTGCCGCTCCGGTCCTCATGTACCCTCGCAAACGTACACTCCGGTCCTCACGGCCTTCGCTTCCTCGATCTTCTCGCTTCTCTGGCACCATCGGGAGTGTACTGTTTTATTTTCTATTCCATTTTAATATTATTTACTTTTCGACCTTCGGTCGTTCCCATACCGAACAAACTAAAAAACGGTCAGCGCCTATTAGCACTAAACCGTTTTTTTCTTCTGCCTGGCGACGTCCTACTCTCACAGGGGGACAGCCCCCAACTACCATCGGCGCTGAAGAGCTTAACTTCCGTGTTCGGTATGGGAACGGGTGTGACCTCTTCGCCTTCATCACCAGACATATTTAGTTGAAAGAATTGTTCTTTCAAAACTAGATAATATATTTTCATCAAGATCATTCATATCGTTCATTTAAATTGGTTAAGTCCTCGATCGATTAGTATTCGTCAGCTACACGTGTCGCCACGCTTCCACCTCGAACCTATCAACCTGATCATCTTTCAGGGATCTTACTAGCTTGCGCTAAAGGAAATCTCATCTTGAGGGGGGCTTCATGCTTAGATGCTTTCAGCACTTATCCCGTCCGCACGTAGCTACCCAGCTATGCCTTTGGCAAGACAACTGGTACACCAGCGGTGCGTCCATCCCGGTCCTCTCGTACTAAGGACAGCTCCTCTCAAATTTCCTACGCCCACGACGGATAGGGACCGAACTGTCTCACGACGTTCTGAACCCAGCTCGCGTACCGCTTTAATGGGCGAACAGCCCAACCCTTGGGACCGACTACAGCCCCAGGATGCGATGAGCCGACATCGAGGTGCCAAACCTCCCCGTCGATGTGGACTCTTGGGGGAGATAAGCCTGTTATCCCCGGGGTAGCTTTTATCCGTTGAGCGATGGCCCTTCCATGCGGAACCACCGGATCACTAAGCCCGACTTTCGTCCCTGCTCGACTTGTAGGTCTCGCAGTCAAGCTCCCTTGTGCCTTTACACTCTACGAATGATTTCCAACCATTCTGAGGGAACCTTTGGGCGCCTCCGTTACTCTTTAGGAGGCGACCGCCCCAGTCAAACTGCCCACCTGACACTGTCTCCCGAGCCGATAAGGCTCGCGGGTTAGAATTTCAATACAGCCAGGGTAGTATCCCACCGACGCCTCCACCGAAGCTAGCGCTCCGGCTTCTCAGGCTCCTACCTATCCTGTACAAGCTGTACCAAAATTCAATATCAGGCTACAGTAAAGCTCCACGGGGTCTTTCCGTCCTGTCGCGGGTAACCTGCATCTTCACAGGTACTATAATTTCACCGAGTCTCTGGTTGAGACAGTGCCCAGATCGTTACGCCTTTCGTGCGGGTCGGAACTTACCCGACAAGGAATTTCGCTACCTTAGGACCGTTATAGTTACGGCCGCCGTTTACTGGGGCTTCGGTTCAAAGCTTCGCGCCGAGGCGCTAACCTTTCCCCTTAACCTTCCAGCACCGGGCAGGCGTCAGCCCCTATACTTCGCCTTACGGCTTCGCAGAGACCTGTGTTTTTGCTAAACAGTCGCCTGGGCCTATTCACTGCGGCTCTCTCGGGCTTTAACACCCTAACAGAGCACCCCTTCTCCCGAAGTTACGGGGTCATTTTGCCGAGTTCCTTAACCAGAGTTCTCTCGCTCACCTTAGGATTCTCTCCTCGCCTACCTGTGTCGGTTTGCGGTACGGGCACCATATTCCTCGCTAGAAGCTTTTCTTGGCAGTGTGGAATCAGGAACTTCGGTACTATATTTCCCTCGCCATCACAGCTCAGCCTTTAGGATAAGCGGATTTGCCTACTTATCCAGCCTAACTGCTTGGACGCACATATCCAACAGTGCGCTTACCCTATCCTCCTGCGTCCCTCCATCGCTCAAACGGAATGAGGTGGTACAGGAATATCAACCTGTTATCCATCGCCTACGCCTTTCGGCCTCGGCTTAGGTCCCGACTAACCCTGAGCGGACGAGCCTTCCTCAGGAAACCTTAGGCATTCGGTGGAAGGGATTCTCACCCTTCTTTCGCTACTCATACCGGCATTCTCACTTCTAAGCGCTCCACCAGTCCTTACGGTCTAGCTTCAACGCCCTTAGAACGCTCTCCTACCACTGTTCGTAAGAACAGTCCGCAGCTTCGGTGATACGTTTAGCCCCGGTACATTTTCGGCGCAGAGTCACTCGACCAGTGAGCTATTACGCACTCTTTAAATGGTGGCTGCTTCTAAGCCAACATCCTGGTTGTCTAAGCAACTCCACATCCTTTTCCACTTAACGTATACTTTGGGACCTTAGCTGGCGGTCTGGGCTGTTTCCCTCTTGACTACGGATCTTATCACTCGCAGTCTGACTCCTGAGAAACAAGTCTTTGGCATTCGGAGTTTGACTGAATTCGGTAATCCGATGAGGACCCCTAGTCCAATCAGTGCTCTACCTCCAAGACTCTTTACTCAAGGCTAGCCCTAAAGCTATTTCGGAGAGAACCAGCTATCTCCAGGTTCGATTGGAATTTCTCCGCTACCCACACCTCATCCCCGCACTTTTCAACGTGCGTGGGTTCGGGCCTCCATTCAGTGTTACCTGAACTTCACCCTGGACATGGGTAGATCACCTGGTTTCGGGTCTACGACCACGTACTATGACGCCCTATTCAGACTCGCTTTCGCTACGGCTCCGTCTCATCAACTTAACCTTGCACGTAATCGTAACTCGCCGGTTCATTCTACAAAAGGCACGCTATCACCCATTAACGGGCTCTAACTACTTGTAGGCACACGGTTTCAGGATCTTTTCACTCCCCTTCCGGGGTGCTTTTCACCTTTCCCTCACGGTACTGGTTCACTATCGGTCACTAGGGAGTATTTAGCCTTGGGAGATGGTCCTCCCAGCTTCCGACGGGATTTCTCGTGTCCCGCCGTACTCAGGATCCACTCAAGAGAGAACGAGGTTTCAACTACAGGGTTTTTACCTTCTATGACAGACCTTTCCAGGTCGCTTCGTTTACCCCGTTCTTTTGTAACTCCGTATAGAGTGTCCTACAACCCCAAGAGGCAAGCCTCTTGGTTTGGGCTAATTCCGTTTCGCTCGCCGCTACTCAGGAAATCGCGTTTGCTTTCTCTTCCTCCGGGTACTTAGATGTTTCAGTTCCCCGGGTCTGCCTTCCATACCCTATGTATTCAGGTAAGGATACTACTCCATTACGAGCAGTGGGTTTCCCCATTCGGAAATCTCTGGATCAAAGCTTACTTACAGCTCCCCAAAGCATATCGGTGTTAGTCCCGTCCTTCATCGGCTCCTAGTGCCAAGGCATCCACCGTGCGCCCTTAATAACTTAACCATGTGCTAATTAAATTAGCGGTTTTCGATAACAGCGAATTGTTATCATTAGAAAATTACTAAGATGAACGATACTTGTGAATGTATCTTGATTACTTATATTATCTAGTTTTCAAAGAACAATTTGGTGGAGCCTAGCGGGATCGAACCGCTGACCTCCTGCGTGCAAGGCAGGCGCTCTCCCAGCTGAGCTAAGGCCCCGTATTTACTTCAATAAAATAAAAATGGTGGGCCTAAGTGGACTCGAACCACCGACCTCACGCTTATCAGGCGTGCGCTCTAACCAGCTGAGCTATAGGCCCTTCACCATATAATATAGAGAGAAGCTCTCTCAAAACTAAACAAAACAATGAGCGTGATTTTCCTTAGAAAGGAGGTGATCCAGCCGCACCTTCCGATACGGCTACCTTGTTACGACTTCACCCCAATCATCTGTCCCACCTTAGGCGGCTGGCTCCAAAAGGTTACCCCACCGACTTCGGGTGTTACAAACTCTCGTGGTGTGACGGGCGGTGTGTACAAGGCCCGGGAACGTATTCACCGCGGCATGCTGATCCGCGATTACTAGCGATTCCGGCTTCATGTAGGCGAGTTGCAGCCTACAATCCGAACTGAGAACGGTTTTATGGGATTGGCTCGACCTCGCGGTTTTGCTGCCCTTTGTACCGTCCATTGTAGCACGTGTGTAGCCCAGGTCATAAGGGGCATGATGATTTGACGTCATCCCCACCTTCCTCCGGTTTGTCACCGGCAGTCTCCTTAGAGTGCCCAACTAAATGCTGGCAACTAAGAACAAGGGTTGCGCTCGTTGCGGGACTTAACCCAACATCTCACGACACGAGCTGACGACAACCATGCACCACCTGTCACTCTGTCCCCCGAAGGGGAACGCTCTATCTCTAGAGGTGGCAGAGGATGTCAAGACCTGGTAAGGTTCTTCGCGTTGCTTCGAATTAAACCACATGCTCCACCGCTTGTGCGGGCCCCCGTCAATTCCTTTGAGTTTCAGTCTTGCGACCGTACTCCCCAGGCGGAGTGCTTAATGCGTTAGCTGCAGCACTAAAGGGCGGAAACCCTCTAACACTTAGCACTCATCGTTTACGGCGTGGACTACCAGGGTATCTAATCCTGTTTGCTCCCCACGCTTTCGCGCCTCAGCGTCAGTTACAGACCAGAGAGTCGCCTTCGCCACTGGTGTTCCTCCACATCTCTACGCATTTCACCGCTACACGTGGAATTCCACTCTCCTCTTCTGCACTCAAGTCTCCCAGTTTCCAATGACCCTCCACGGTTGAGCCGTGGGCTTTCACATCAGACTTAAGAAACCGCCTGCGCGCGCTTTACGCCCAATAATTCCGGACAACGCTTGCCACCTACGTATTACCGCGGCTGCTGGCACGTAGTTAGCCGTGGCTTTCTGGTTAGGTACCGTCAAGGTGCGAGCAGTTACTCTCGCACTTGTTCTTCCCTAACAACAGAGCTTTACGACCCGAAGGCCTTCATCGCTCACGCGGCGTTGCTCCATCAGACTTTCGTCCATTGTGGAAGATTCCCTACTGCTGCCTCCCGTAGGAGTCTGGGCCGTGTCTCAGTCCCAGTGTGGCCGATCACCCTCTCAGGTCGGCTACGCATCGTTGCCTTGGTGAGCCGTTACCTCACCAACTAGCTAATGCGCCGCGGGCCCATCTGTAAGTGTTAGCCGAAACCAACTTTCAATATAGTACCAGGAGGTACTATATATTATCCGGTATTAGCTCCGGTTTCCCGAAGTTATCCCAGTCTTACAGGCAGGTTGCCCACGTGTTACTCACCCGTCCGCCGCTAACTTCTTTAAAGCAAGCTTTAAAGAAGTTCGCTCGACTTGCATGTATTAGGCACGCCGCCAGCGTTCGTCCTGAGCCAGGATCAAACTCTCCGTAGAGTATTTGATTGCTCAAAATGTTTGCTGACTTATCGTCAATTTATTGTTTTGTCGATTTTTAAAAACCGACTTGCACGCTATTGTTTTGTTTAGTTTTCAAAGAGCTAATTTCGCTTTGAATTACCGAAGCGACTTTTATATATTAACATATCACTTAGGTGATAGTCAATATGTTTTTTTGTAGTTTTTTAAGACGTTTCTCAACGACAAAAAATAATATATCATGTTTTATATATATAAGTCAACAAAAAAATAAAAATCCCCTGTACGTACATGGAAGGGATTTTTCAATAAAGCTTATCCACTATTATATTATATACATTTGAATAATTACTAGTGCTGCTACTCCTGGTATGCCAAGGAAACCAGAGACAGCAGTTGTAACAAAATTAATTGGAACATGAATACCTATATAATTCCCAAACGCATTAAGGAAAAATAAGAATAATGCTCCGATCATTAGCTTAATAACTCCTTGACCTATAAATCGCACTGGTTTAATAGGTGCGCCAACAAGTAGCAATAATAGTATTATTCCAGCTAACACTCCAATAATAATATATGTTTCCAATCGTCCTTCCCCCTAAAAAGCTTGTACTAAAGTATATGTCGCCTTTTAGTATTCAGAACTAAATATTTACAATTCTTATTATCCATTTAGCAAACTATTATAGTAACTACACAAAAAAAGAAAAGGAGCAATTTTGCTCCTTTTAATTTCGGTTATGACGTACTCTTACTTCTTTCAATAGAAATAAGTATTTCGCTTCTTCTATTTTCATTTTACAAATCACATCTTCAGATGGATCTAAACTTTTTTCTAAAATTGCCTTTTGCGTATTCCATGTTTTCTTATTAGCTTCAATCATATTTAGCAGTTTTTCATCATACTTTTTTTTCAGTTTATCTTTCTTACGAAAAAACATGGGTGTAAACTCCTTATAGCCGATCAGTTTATATTTCTCTTCTTCCTTCTAACGCTTTAGATAATGTTACTTCATCCGCATATTCTAAATCCCCGCCAACTGGCAAACCGTGAGCAATTCTCGTCAACTTAATACCTGAAGGTTTTAACAACCTCGAAATATACATTGCGGTTGCTTCACCTTCTATATTAGGGTTAGTAGCTAGTATTACTTCTTGTACTTCATTATCTTGGAGTCGTTTTATTAGTTCAGCGATTTTAATATCCTCTGGCCCAATTCCATCCATTGGAGATATTGCCCCATGTAAAACATGATATTGACCACTGTACTCTTTCATTTTTTCCATCGCAATTACATCTTTTGTTTCTTGTACTACACATATAGTACTACGATTCCTATGTTGGTCTTCACAAATATAGCATGGGTCTTTATCTGTAATATGCCCACAAACGGTGCAATAAGATAAGTTTCGTTTTGCATTAACAAGTGCTTTAGCAAAATCTAATACCGTATCTTCTTTCATATTTAATACAAAAAAAGCCAGTCGGGCCGCCGTTTTCGGCCCAATCCCTGGCAATTTCATAAAACTATCTATTAGTTTTGATATAGGCTCAGGATAGTGCATTTAGAATCCTCCTAGAACATTCCAGGCATATTCATTCCTTTAGTGAATTGGCCCATTGTCTCGTTTGTTAAATCTTCCATTTTCTTTAACGCATCATTTGTTGCAGCTAACACTAAGTCTTGTAGCATTTCAATATCTTCTGGATCTACTACTTCTTCTTTTATCTTAACGTCAATTACTTCTTTTTGACCGTTAACAACTACGGTAACCATCCCGCCACCAGCTGTACCTTCCATTGTTTTTTCTGCAAGCTCTTCTTGAGCCTTCGCCATATCCTTTTGTAATTTTTGCATTTGTTTCATCATTTTTTGCATATTTCCCATTCCGCCACGCATCATAATCTATTTCCTCCTAAAATTATTCTTGAATTTCAAGTAATTCTATTCCCACTAGCTTTTTTGCTTCTTCAACAAGAGGGTCTACTTCCTCTTCTGATTTATTAGAAGCTTTTTGGCCTTGTAAGAACGATTCCCTAATACTTTGCCATTGTTCAGCTGGAACAGCTATCATTTCAAGGCTATTTCCTGTAAGTTCATATATTATATGTTCTATATTACTTTTTACTTGTTCCTCTGTCGCCATTTGACAATGTATTTCATATTTAAATTTTAACACAAATGCTTGGTTAGCTGCAGCAACAGGTTCACTATCATTTAATAAGGCTGCATGCGAAACTTTGTTTTGTCGTTTCAATGTATCTAATAGGTTTGGCCAACTACGTTTAATGGTTTCTAAATTTTCTCTAGTTGCTGATTTTAAAATTTCGTTTATTCTTCCGACCGCCGGCTTAAATGAATTTCGATTTCCTTGCCTTGGTGTTGCTTTCGGATTGTCTTTCTGTTCTTGAACAACTGGATTTTTCGTTAAATCCATCACCCTTTTTTCAAGCTGTTGGACCTTTTGAAGAAGTGAATTCACTTCTTCTTGATTGGCTGATTCTACTGGGCCTGCTGAGTGTTTACACAGTTTAACAACGGCAACCTCTAAAAAAATTCTAGGATGATTTGTCCATTTCATCTCTTGTTGACTTTTATTTAATATGTCAATCGTTTCGTATATAGCTTCGGAAGAGAATTGCTCAGCAAATTGTTGAAATTTATCATCCACTTGTACTAAATCTAAAATAGAATCTAAATTAGGGGCTGCTTTATATAGAAGCATATCTCTAAAATAAAAGATTAAGTCTTCAAGGAAGCGTACAGGGTCTTTCCCAAGTTGGAACAGAGAGCTAAGAGCATCTAATGCGCGACTAACGTCTTTATCGTTTATAGCTCCTACTAATTCTGTTAAAAAGGATTGAGAAACTGATCCTGTAATCGAAAGGGCATCTTGAATGGTTAAGTTACCGTCACTAAATGAGATTGCTTGGTCTAATAAACTTAGCGCATCCCTCATTCCACCTTCTGCAGCCCTTGCTATAATGGAGAGAGCATTCGGTTCCACCGAAATGTTTTGTGCGTTTATAACGGTTTCCATTCTTCCCACGATAGCTTCTGCAGTAATCCTTCTAAAGTCAAAACGTTGACAACGAGAGATAATGGTTAAAGGTATTTTATGTGGTTCTGTTGTAGCTAGTATAAAAATAACATGTTTTGGTGGTTCTTCTAATGTTTTTAATAAAGCGTTAAAAGCTCCAATAGATAACATATGTACTTCATCTATAATATAAACTTTATACTTTACAGCACTTGGTGCAAACTTTACTTTATCTCTTATATCACGTATTTCATCAACACCGTTATTTGATGCAGCATCAATTTCAATCACGTCAGCAATAGACCCGTCGGTAATCCCTTTACACGAAGGGCATTCATTACAAGGTTCTGAAACTGGAGCTCGCTCACAGTTTACTGCTTTCGCTAATATTTTTGCAGCACTTGTTTTTCCCGTTCCCCTCGGTCCAGAAAATAAATACGCATGAGAAAATTTCTGTTGGAGCAAGGCGTTTTGTAACGTTTTCGTAATATGCTCTTGTCCAACGACATCTTCAAAAAGTTGCGGACGAAAAACACGATATAAAGCTTGATATGCCATGAATATGCCCCCTTCCATTTCTCATTCAATTTATTATACCTTATGGGTTACATAGATTCAAAGCCTTTACGTTGTACTTATCCTTCAAATCTTTAATTATAATTACCCAATGAGCTTGCCTATTGGCTAACCGGAAAAGTGGGATGAGGAGTATAATGTCCGCTCCATTCACGGTTCGAAATCCAAAAAGGTAAAAGGTTGTAGCTCTTCAAAGTCGAACCTCCCATTTTCATGCGCCATGGTGCAAATTTACTTGCATGGATGTATCTCCTTGAAAACATGAAAAAACTCACCTATTTTATTAGGTGAGTTGTTCTTAAGTATAACTGCCGTGCACCTTCTGTCGATTAACCGCCATAGGCGTTACTTAAGCAGTTAGCTCGGCTCAGGCAACCCTGCGGCACATGGGATGATCCGCTTAATGCTGCTTCCTTCCGGACCTGACATAGTTCACGGGTTCCCATTGCGCAGGACCCAAGCGTCAACACCACTTACTTAAGGCAGCCCTACAGCCTGTTAACCTCGAGAAGGGATTCGGCCTCGCTAGAGCGGATTGCGAGTACAGGGCACCGCTACCTCCCCGCTTAGCACGGCAAAAGTATAACTATTAGTTATGTGCGTTATTAGTAACGCATAAATAGAGTATATATGTTTTTCATAAAAAAATCAACCTTGTCTAACTGTAAATAATTAGGAGGTTTGATTTTGTTGCTTTTCTTTCTTTTTTCTTTCTCTTAACTGTTTGAAAAAAGTAGATAACATTAATCCACATTCCTCTTCTAATATACCTAGTTCCACATCTGTTTGATGATTAAACCTGTTATCATTTAATAGGTTCATTAATGTTCCAGCACAACCTGCTTTCGGGTCTTTTGCACCGTACACTACCTTTTTTATTCTTGATTGGATAATTGCACCTGCACACATTGGACATGGTTCTAATGTTACATATAGAGTTGTATCTTCTAAACGCCAACTACCTAGCTTTTCACACGCTTCATCGATTGCTAGTATTTCTGCATGAGTGATAGACCGTTGGCTCGTCTCTCTAATATTATGTCCCCTTGCAATTATCTCTCCGTCCTTCACTATTACCGCTCCAATTGGAACTTCCATCTTTTCTAGCGCTTTTTCCGCTTCCTTTATTGCCTCTTTCATAAATACCTCATCTATAGTTTGTTCCATATTCATTTCCTCTCTTTTTTCTACCTATATTTTAACATGATAATCCATACACTAATCAACAATGGGGGTGTACATATGTCACATGCATTGTTAATAATCGATATAATTAATGATTTTCAATTTGGACATGGTGCTGTTCTTGCGGAAAAGACACAAGCTTTTGTTCCGGACCTTTTAGCACTAAAAAAGAAATTAAAAAAATTGAAGATCCCTATTATTTATGTAAATGATCACTACGGGATTTGGCAAGCGGACTACAATAAAATTATTGAAAAATGTTCTAACATACGTAGCAAACATATTATAGATATACTGGAGCCTGAACAAGACGACTTTTTTTTGATTAAACCTAAGCACTCTGCTTTTTATGAAACAGCTCTACATACATTGTTAACTGAATTGAAAATAGATAGCCTTATTTTAACAGGACTAGCAGGTAATATATGTGTTTTATTTACTGCAAATGACGCATACATGAGGGGATACAAACTTTACGCGTTAAAAGACTGCATCGCTTCTAATAATAATCACGATAATTTACATGCTTTAACAATGATGAAAAATGTAATGAAAGCAACGATTGTGACCTCCACCGATATCGTGAATTTACTTGATATAAGAGACTAGCACTTAGCTTTGTCTCTTTTTTACATTAGTTATAATTTACCGCCCTATTCTGTCAACATATATGGTAGAATAATCTGTATCTGTCTAGATATAGAATATCTTGTCGTTTTATGAATGAAGGGGTGCATCTACTTGCAAGCAACACCATTTATTACAGTTGAAGGTCCTATAGGTGTTGGTAAAACATCTTTAGCGAAAAGAATCTCCGAAGAGTTTAATTACCAACTATTAAAAGAAATTGTCGATGAAAATCCATTTTTAGGGAAGTTTTATACGAATATTGATGAGTGGAGCTTTCAAACAGAAATGTTTTTTCTTTGTAATCGCTATAAGCAATTAGAAGATATCGACAAACACTATCTACAAAAGAATCAATCTGTCGTAGCAGATTATCACATAATGAAAAATATTATTTTTGCTAAACGCACTTTAAAGCAAAATCAATACAATAAGTATTTAAAAATTTATCAAATATTAACTGCTGATATGCCAGTACCTAATGTTGTTATCTATTTAAATGCTAGTTTAGATACATTATTGGATCGTATTCAAATGCGAGGTAGAGATATTGAAAAAAATATCGATCCACTCTACTTACAACAATTAAGTATGGACTATGAAGTTGCAATGGAAGACTTTATTAAAGAAAATCCTACTATCCCTGTATTGAAATATAACGGAGATTCCATTGATTTTGTACAACGTGAAGAGGATTTACAACTAATTATTAATCAATTAAAGGAAACTTTGTATAAAGGAGTAATTATTTCATGAATTTAAGAGAAAAGTATGGTATTCCTTCTAACGCTGTTATTACTGTTGCAGGTACAGTTGGTGTTGGAAAGTCTACGATGACAACATCATTAGCACAAGCACTAGGATTTCGCACTTCATTCGAAAAAGTAGATACAAATCCTTACTTAGATAAATTTTACGCTGACTTTGAACGTTGGAGCTTTCATTTACAAGTATATTTTTTGGCAGAAAGGTTTAAAGAGCAGAAGAAGATTTTTGAATATGGTGGTGGCTTTATTCAAGATCGTTCCATTTACGAGGATACAGGGATATTTGCTAGAATGCATTATGAAAAAGGAACAATGACGCCAGTAGATTATGAAACATATACTAGCCTTTTTGATGCAATGGTAATGACACCTTATTTTCCACATCCAGATTTACTAATCTACTTAGAAGGTAGTCTAGATGACATCCTACAAAGAATAGAAGAACGTGGGCGTCCAATGGAGCAGCAAACACCAATTAGTTACTGGGAAGAAATGCATGGTCGTTATGAAAATTGGATCAATAACTTCCACGCTTGCCCTGTTTTACGCCTTAATATTAATGAATATGATGTTCTTAAAGATGCTAATTCCATTGAACCTATTGTTGAGAAAATATCATATTTCATGAGACAGACAGAACTACTAAAAAAATAAAAAAGCAAAAAAATAAAGCCGCCTAATTAGGCGGCTTTTGTCATGTCTGACATAAAAAAATTGTTACTTCTCCAGGTAACAATTTTATCTCCAGATTATGCGTGTAAGGTCATACCTTATAATTATCAAATGGCGGAGGAAGAGGGATTCGAACCCCCGCGGGCTTTAACACCCCTGTCGGTTTTCAAGACCGATCCCTTCAGCCGGACTTGGGTATTCCTCCGTATCGACAAGAAGTAATATATCATATTTAGAAATAGGTTGTCAACAAAATAACAAAACAAAAAGTAGGGATTTCCCCTACCTTTTATTTTGTTCACTATTTCGTAATATATTCTTTATTTCCCATATATGGGCGCAATACTTCCGGAATTAAAATACTACCATCTTCCTGCTGATAATTTTCAATAATTGCAGCGACAGTACGTCCTATTGCTAATCCAGAACCATTCAATGTGTGTACATGCTCTGGTTTTCCATTTTTCTCTCTACGGAAACGGATGTTTGCCCTTCTAGCTTGGAATGCTTCAAAGTTACTGCAAGAAGAAATTTCCCGGTATGTACCGTAGCTAGGAATCCATACTTCAATATCATATTTTTTAGCAGCTGTAAATCCAAGATCTCCAGTACACATGCTCATCACTCGATATGGTAGTCCAAGTAACTGTAATACTTTTTCTGCATTACCAGTTAATTTTTCTAATTCTTCATAAGAATCCTCTGGCCTAACAAATTTCACTAACTCTACCTTATTAAATTGATGCTGACGAATTAATCCTCTCGTATCGCGTCCAGCTGACCCTGCTTCAGAACGGAAACATGCACTAAATGCAGCATAGTTAATAGGTAGTTGCTCACCTGTTAAAATTTCATCTCTGTGTATATTCGTAATCGGTACTTCCGCAGTTGGAATTAAAAAATAATCTTCGCTTTCAATTAAAAAAGCATCTTCTTCAAACTTAGGTAACTGCCCTGTACCTGTCATACTAGCACGGTTAACCATATATGGTGGTAATACTTCTGTATATCCGTGTTCATCTACATGTAAATCTAACATAAAATTAAATAACGCTCTTTCTAATCGAGCTCCTAAACCACGGTAAAATACGAAGCGACTTCCAGTTACTTTTCCTGCGCGTTCAAAATCTAATATTTCTAATTCATCAGCAATATCCCAATGAGGCTTAGGTTCAAAAGAAAAGCTCGGTAACTCTCCCCATTTTCTAACTTCTACATTATCATCTTCCGTTTCTCCAACAGGAACAGATTCATGAGGGATATTTGGGATAGATAATAATAAAAGCTCTAACTTTTCTTCTACTCCTTTTAATTCTTCATCAAGCGCCTTAACCTTATCTCCTACTTCTCGCATTTCTTTAATAAACTGCTCTGCATCTTTCTTTTCTCTCTTTAACACAGCTATTTGCTGTGATACTTCATTACGCTTACTTTTCAACAGTTCTGTCTCAGATAATAACTGACGTCGTCTAACATCTAGGTCTTCAAACTGATTTAAATCCGATAAATCTTCTCCACGGTGCTGTAATTTATTCTTTACATCCTCGAAGTTATCTCTTAAAAATTTTAGATCTAACATAATTTTTTCCTCCTTTTTTTAAAAAAATACAAAAAACTCCCGTCCCCTAAATAGGGACGAGAGTCTAATACCCGTGTTGCCACCCTTGTTGAAAGGAAAAATACCTTCCTTTCCACTCCATTTGATAACGGCTTTTTAACCGAAAAGTCTTACTTAACTAGCCTAATAGTAGTTCGGACTTTTGCTCAAGGATGGATTCACAAGGTTTATTCACTGGTTTGCACCAACCACCAGCTCTCTTAGAATAAAGATCTTGTTACTATTTCCTATCAACGCTGTAATGATATTTTGTTATTAACGAATAATTTACTATAAGTTTAACTTACTTGCAATAGTTTTATTCATTAATTTACTTTTGATTCTTTCACCATGTTAACAAAGTATTGTGTAATACGGTGATCTTCTGTTAATTCTGGATGAAACGAACAACCAAGAAATTGGTCCTGTTTTGCGGCTACAATTCTCCCGTTATGTTTACATAGTACTTCAACGTTTTCCCCTACTTCAACTATGTGAGGTGCACGAATGAAAACTCCAACGAAATCATTAGCAATACCAGCAATCGTTAATTCTGCTTCAAAGCTATCTACTTGGCGTCCGAAAGAGTTACGCTCTACCGTTACGTCCATAACGCCTATATGTGGTTCTGAGTAACCTACAATGTTTTTAGCTAATAGTATTAAACCAGCGCATGTACCAAACATTGGTTTTCCGGATTGTGCAAACTGTTTAAGTGGTTCCATAAATTGATATTTATCAATTAAACGACGCATGGTCGTACTTTCCCCACCTGGCATGATAAGTCCATCTACTTCTTGTAACTGTTCTGCTTTTTTGATAACGACCGCTTCTGCACCAGATGCTTCTACAGATCGTATATGCTCACGAACAGCTCCTTGTAGTCCAAGTACTCCTATTTTCACCATTAATAAAAACTCCTTTGTTACACGTTGAGTACATAAATTGCATATATTGTTTGATGTAAAGGCGGCTAAAACTGGCCGCCTTCGCTTTTCTTATTGTCTAGCTCTGGGCGCTATCGGCTCGAGGTCACAAGTCAATCACTTCCGAAGGGCAAAAAGCGCCCTTCTACAGCGCTTGTCTTGTGCTTGTCGCCGATAAGCGAGCGCCCTCCGCTTTTCGTATTGTCTAGCTCTGAGCGCTATCGGCTCGAGGTCACAAGTCAATCACTTCCGAAGGGCAAAAAGCGCCCTTCTACAGCGCTTGTCTTGTGCTTGTCGCCGATAAGCGAGCGCCCTCCGCTTTTCGTATTACCAGCCGCGATCTTGCATGCGGTTTTCTGGTAGTAGTGTAGAAATCTCGATACCTTTCATTGCGCTTCCTAGACCTTTAGAAAGATGAGCAATTAATTCATAGTCTTGATAATGAGTCGTTGCTTCTACAATAGCACGTGCGAATTTAGCAGGGTTGTCTGATTTGAAAATTCCAGATCCTACGAAAACACCATCTGCTCCTAATTGCATCATTAATGCAGCATCTGCAGGAGTAGCAACTCCACCAGCTGCAAAGTTAACTACCGGTAAACGCCCAAGACGTTTAATTTCTAATAATAATTCAAATGGTGCACCTAATAATTTTGCTTCTGTCATAATTTCGTCTTCACTCATATGAACTACTTTTCTTACTTGTGCATTTACTTTACGAATATGACGAACAGCTTCAACGATATTACCTGTTCCTGGCTCACCTTTTGTACGAAGCATCGAAGCTCCTTCTCCAATACGACGAGCTGCTTCTCCTAAATCACGGCAACCACATACAAACGGAACTGTGTATGGACGTTTATCTAAATGGTATTCTTCGTCAGCTGGAGTTAACACTTCACTCTCATCGATGTAGTCAACACCCATTGCCTCTAACACTTTTGCCTCTACAATATGACCAATTCGAGCTTTTGCCATTACTGGAATAGAAACAGCATTCATTACATCCTCAACAATTGTTGGATCTGCCATTCTAGCTACTCCACCTGCTGCTCTAATGTCTGCAGGTACTCTTTCTAATGCCATTACAGCTACAGCACCAGCTTCTTCTGCAATTTTAGCTTGTTCTGCATTAACAACGTCCATAATAACGCCGCCTTTTTGCATTTCAGCCATACCACGTTTTACACGTTCTGTTCCTTTTTGACTCATTTTAAAATCCCCCTCTATGTATATTGATATTATTTGGACAGTGTTGTCCTAATTGTTTTCATTCTGTTCTTTATTTTACCTTAATTTTTATAAAAATCCTAATATATTTCTATATAAATAAAAACAAACTCATTCAATAAGTAAAATTACGTCTTGTAACGTTCGTAATTAATCGCCTCTTTTAAAATATGTTTCATTCACTTTATAGAAAAAAGCTATTTAAGGAAGTATTTACTCCCTTTAAATAGCTTTTTCTAGAGGATTTTAGAACCATCCTTTAACGGTGCTAGCTACACTAGACCAGATATCTCCAAAGAAGCCTCCAATTCCTCTCATAACAAGTACGAACCAGTTTGCTTTTTGTACATCTGCCACAGTTACTACGTCTACTGTTCCAACTGACCCATCATCATAAAGATACCCTAAGTCTTGTCCACCAGTATATTCAACAGTGAAATATCCTATTTTCGTTCCTTTTTCTATCGGTGCGATTAATTCACCATTTTCATTTAATAGTTCTTCATTTATTACGAAAACTGGTTCAAATTGTTCTTCTTCCCCACGTTTCACCATCATATTTAATGGTTCTACTGTAGCAATCTCAACTTCTTTATCTTTCCCTTTAATTACAGGTAATGTAGTTTCTTCCGGTTGATATCCTTCAGGGAACAACTCAACTAAATTAAAATTATCTAAACCATAGCTAAACATTCTAGCAGTTTCTAAAAAACGGAATGCTTGAGGTGGTAATTGCTCCGTATTACTCTCATCCTTTGTTGCATTCATAACTACAGTAATTAATCTTTTACCATTATGTTCTACCGTTCCAGTAAAACAATAACCAGCATTTAACGTACTTCCAGTTTTAAGTCCATCAACTACAGCGCCATCTTTATTAAATGCGTACCTTTCCGTTGAAACCATCCAGTTCCAGTTAGGCATGTCAATAGCGTCGCTAGTACCTTCTCTGAAAACCTTTTTCGGAATACTTGCAGTTTCTAATATTTCCGGGAAATCATGAATTAGATGGTAGGCTAACTTTGCAGTAGCACGTGCAGATAATCTTGTTTCAGCATCAGGAGCCGTTCCTTCTGGATGATAACCACCCATATCTTCATTATTTAAACCCGTCGAGTTAATGAATTCGTAATCTTCTAATCCAAGCTCTCCAGCTTTTTCATTCATCATTCTTACGAAATTCGTCTCAGAACCTGCAACCATTTCAGCTAATGCAATTGTCGCTCCATTTGCTGAATAAATTGCCATCGCTTCATAAAGTTCCCTTACACTATATACTCCGTCTCTTCTAAGTGGAACATTTGATAAAGCTGGGTATTGTTGAGATATATGATAAACTACCTCACTTACTTCATATTCATCATCCCATGCTAGTTTTCCATCGTGAATTGCTTCTAATAAAAGATACTCTGTCATCATTTTAGTCATACTTGCAACAGGAAGCAGTGTATCAGCATTTTTATCATATAAAACTTTGCCAGTTTCAAAATCTATTAAAATAGCTGCGCTAGCATTTATATTTAACGTATCAACCTCTTCTGCATTTGCAGGAATCGTAACAGCAGTTGTTAGTAAAGCTATTGTTATTAAACTTACAAACAATTTGTGTAAATAGCTTAGTTTTTTCACGTTTTTAAACCTCCATCTTTTTTTTCACATAGGTGTTATTTTAACATAAAGTTATCAAAAAAAATAGACAGGGAAAGATTTGTAAGTCTTCACCTGTCTATTTTAGACTAAAGTCCTAATTTATTATGTTACAGAATAGTTAGGTGCTTCTTTAGTAATTTGAACATCATGTGGATGGCTTTCTCTTAATCCAGCACCTGTCATTTTTATGAATTGGGAATTTTCCCTTAAAGCTTGTAAATCAGCAGTTCCACAGTATCCCATACCAGATCTGATTCCACCTATTAGTTGGTAAATTGTTTCATGAACCGGCCCTTTATAAGGGATTCTTCCTTCAATCCCTTCAGGTACAAACTTTTTATTATCTTCTTGGAAATATCGGTCTTTACTACCTTTTTCCATAGCGGCAATGGAGCCCATACCACGATATACTTTAAATCTTCTTCCTTGATAGATTTCTGTTTCACCTGGACTTTCCGTTGTTCCAGCTAACATACTACCTAACATAACTACATGGCCTCCAGCAGCTAGTGCTTTCACGATATCTCCAGAGTACTTTATCCCACCATCAGCAATAATAGGTACTCCAAATTTCCTCGCCTCCGTAGCACAATCATACACGGCAGTAATTTGAGGTACTCCGACACCAGCAACAACACGAGTTGTACAAATAGACCCAGGTCCGATACCAACTTTAATGATATTTGCACCCGCTTCAATTAATGCCCTAGTCGCTTCTCCAGTAGCAACATTTCCTGCAATAATATTTAAGTCAGGATATTGTTCGCGAATTTTTGAAACAGTACTTAGTACACCTTGTGAATGTCCATGAGCAGTATCTACTACGATAACATCAACGCCTGCTGCAACTAGTTTTTCAACTCGTAGCATCGTATCTCCTGTAACACCAACAGCAGCACCAACAATTAATCTACCTTGCTCATCTTTTGCTGAGTGCGGAAATTCAATTACTTTTTCGATATCTTTAATCGTTATTAACCCTTTTAATACTCCGTCTTCATCTACTAACGGAAGCTTTTCAATTTTATATTTTTGTAAAACCTTTTCCGCCTCTTCTAAAGTCGTTCCTACTGGGGCTGTTACTAAATTTTCTTTTGTCATGACATCACTTATTTTAATGGAGAAGTCTTGAATAAAACGCAAATCTCTGTTCGTAAGAATTCCAACTAATTTTTGCTCTTCGTCATTATTTACGATTGGAACACCAGAAATTCTATATTTACCCATTAAATGTTCTGCATCATATACTTGATGATCTGGTGTTAAATAAAATGGATTAGTAATAACTCCGCGCTCAGATCGCTTAACTTTATCTACTTGCTCCGATTGCTGCTCAATTGACATATTTTTATGGATTATACCTAAACCACCTTGTCTAGCCATCGCAATTGCCATTTGTGCTTCTGTTACAGTATCCATACCAGCACTAATAATTGGAATGTTTAACTTTAAAGTATCTGATAATTGTACAGATAAATCGACATCTCTTGGAAGTACCTCTGACTTTGCCGGCACTAATAAAACATCATCAAACGTTAAGCCTTCTTTTTCGAATTTACGTTCCCACATGACAAAAAATCCCCCTTTATAGGAAAAAATATTATTAGTAGATTAACAACTGGTTAAAATACTGTCAAGGACAACAGGATATGTTAGATTTTTCAGATAAATTATCTTTAAGGAGAATACTAAAATGAAAACCGATATTGCCCTTCTTTACCAATCATTTCAATCAACGGATGTAGTGCAGTCAAACTTGTTTAATTGCTATAAAAAGAAAAACATTCAGCAAGCGGAGCAAAAAAGCTACGAAAATGTTTATAGTTTTATTTATTTTATTGAACACGGATTAACGTATTATCAATCAGCTAAAACAGCTCCTTTATCTATCCGACCAGTACTACTCTTTTATGGAATGATTCAACTATTAAAAGCTTGTTTATTAACTGTTGACCCTTTATATCCTGAAACAACATCAGTATTAGCACATGGTGTTTCAACGAGAAAAAGAAAGAAACAAGGTTATTCTTTCCTACAAGACGAAGTAAAAATTCAAAAAAACGGACTTTTTACGCACTTTTCCGACAAAATGTTTCATGTGAAACAACTGGAAGGTACAAAATACACGATGAAGCAACTTCTTTCTTCTGTCCCTGAGTTAGAACTTCCATTCCGATACATTGAAAAATCTTCACCTTTTTATAAAATAGGTACTCTTAACAGTGAGCAGTATGAAATACCAGCAACGATATTAGATCACTATAAAATGACACATGATAGGTTCGTACAATATGTAGAACATAATACACCTTTGCAATTTAAAGCTGGTAGTGAGGCAGAAAAGGTCTTTATTTTCACAGGAGAAATACGTATTATAAATTCAGCCCCACTATATATTAATTTTTCAAACGAATCCATTTACTTTCCTAAGAATAAGCAATTGTTATGGGAGCTTTCCGATACGGTCATTCATTATTTAGTTTTATATAATTTAAGTATGGTTTGCCGTTACGAAACAGAATGGTGGGGTGAGTTAATACACACGTTTCATAGCAGTGATTTAACGTATATTACAAACTTTCTACACATTACTGAGGAAAAAATTCCTTATATTCTTTATGAATTTATAAAGAAACAATTTGATTGTGTTTAAATGGAATTCATCTTCATCATTTAGTGAGTAAAGGGGACATTTTAGGTCAATGTCAATGCTTACTTGCGGTTTTAATAGAACATGATTATTTTTATTGGCTACGACTTACAATAAGAGTTTTTTATGATTAACAAGTTTTTTACTTTTTTATTCCCTTTACAATAATTTTAAAATGGTTCAGCGTTTAAAAGCGCTAAACCATTTTTTCTCTTGTCCGGCAATATTCTATTATTATAGGGATACAGTATCCGACACCTAAGAGCTTACCTTCTGTGTCTCCATGGCTCCCGATGAAGTTTCATGTTCTCCCTAGTCAGCTCTGCCGCTCCGGTTCTCACGGCCTTCTCTCCTTTCTGACGCCATCGGGGGCTTATTTTATACTATTTCTTTTTACAATTCCAATATTATTTACCTTCCTTCCGATCGTCCCCATACCGAACAAAGTAGAAAAGTGGAAGGCGTTCGATCAGCGGCGTACAAACTGGACTATTCTGGTAGGAGATAAAGGAAACACGGTGAGTGCGTTAGCATGAACCGATGTTGACTTATCGTACGGACAGAATGGGAAGTTTGTTAGCCGCTAACGCCTGGAACTAGACAACAAAAAAACGGTCAGCGCCTATTAGCACAAAACCGTTTTTTTCTTTTGCCTGGCGACGTCCTACTCTCACAGGGGGACAGCCCCCAACTATCATCGGCACCGAAGAGCTTAACTTCCGTGTTCGCCGCTGGCGCCCGATAAGCGTCGAACCTCTTCGTCAGCTCTGCCGCTCCGGTCCTCATGTACCCTCGCAAACGTACACTCCGGTCCTCACGGCCTTCGCTTCCTCGATCTTCTCGCTTCTCTGGCACCATCGGGAGTGTACTGTTTTATTTTCTATTCCATTTTAATATTATTTACTTTTCGACCTTCGGTCGTTCCCATACCGAACAAACAAAAAAACGGTCAGCGCCTATTAGCACAAAACCGTTTTTTCCTTTTGCCTGGCGACGTCCTACTCTCACAGGGGGACTGCCCCCAACTACCATCGGCACCGAAGAGCTTAACTTCCGTGTTCGCCGTTGGCGCCCGATAAGCTTCGAATCTCTTCGTCAGCTCTGCCGCTCCGGTCCTCATGTACCCTCGCAAACGTACACTCCGGTCCTCACGGCCTTCGCTTCCTCGATCTTCTCGCTTCTCTGGCACCATCGGGAGTGTACTGTTTTATTTTCTATTCCATTTTAATATTATTTACTTTTCGACCTTCGGTCGTTCCCATACCGAACAAACAAAAAAACGGTCAGCGCCTATTAGCACAAAACCGTTTTTTCCTTTTGCCTGGCGACGTCCTACTCTCACAGGGGGACTGCCCCCAACTACCATCGGCACCGAAGAGCTTAACTTCCGTGTTCGCCGTTGGCGCCCGATAAGCTTCGAATCTCTTCGTCAGCTCTGCCGCTCCGGTCCTCATGTACCCTCGCAAACGTACACTCCGGTCCTCACGGCCTTCGCTTCCTCGATCTTCTCGCTTCTCCGACGCCATCGGGGATTTACTGTTCTATTTTTCTATTCAATCCAATATTATTTACTTTTCGACCTTCGGTCGTTCCCATACCGAACAAACTAAAAAACGGTCAGCGCCTATTAGCACTAACCGTTTTTTCTTCTGCCTGGCGACGTCCTACTCTCACAGGGGGACAGCCCCCAACTACCATCGGCGCTGAAGAGCTTAACTTCCGTGTTCGGTATGGGAACGGGTGTGACCTCTTCGCCTTCATCACCAGACATATTTAGTTGAAAGAATTGTTCTTTCAAAACTAGATAATATATTTTCATCAAGATCATTCGTATCGTTCATTAAAATTGGTTAAGTCCTCGATCGATTAGTATTCGTCAGCTACACGTGTCGCCACGCTTCCACCTCGAACCTATCAACCTGATCATCTTTCAGGGATCTTACTAGCTTGCGCTAAAGGAAATCTCATCTTGAGGGGGGCTTCATGCTTAGATGCTTTCAGCACTTATCCCGTCCGCACGTAGCTACCCAGCTATGCCTTTGGCAAGACAACTGGTACACCAGCGGTGCGTCCATCCCGGTCCTCTCGTACTAAGGACAGCTCCTCTCAAATTTCCTACGCCCACGACGGATAGGGACCGAACTGTCTCACGACGTTCTGAACCCAGCTCGCGTACCGCTTTAATGGGCGAACAGCCCAACCCTTGGGACCGACTACAGCCCCAGGATGCGATGAGCCGACATCGAGGTGCCAAACCTCCCCGTCGATGTGGACTCTTGGGGGAGATAAGCCTGTTATCCCCGGGGTAGCTTTT
>NZ_CP115153.1:0-10000 GCF_027594365.1 Sutcliffiella sp. NC1 | reverse complement strand
ACAGATAAATGGCTAATTACTTTTATTAATACATTAACAACTTCTAAATCAAATTTTCCAAAAGTATTTTGTTGAAGTAACTCTAATACTTTAAATGGCGATTGCTTCGCTTTATATTTCCTTTTACATATCATCGCATGAAATACATCAGCTACTGCAATTATTTTACTATATCGATGTATCTTCTCACTACTAAGTCCAAATGGATATCCACTTTTATCTGGTCTTTCATGGTGTTGTAAGATTGCAATTTTTATTTCATCTTGAATAATTGGGATTTTACTAACCATTTGGTAGCCCATAACAGGATGTTCCTTAATTTGCTGAAATTCTTCTCTATTTAACAAGGAGTTACTTTGAATTATTCTTTGATCAATTCTACTCATACCGCAATCCATTAAAAACGCCGCTATTGCAATTTGTACAATATCTTTCTTTTCATATCCAAGATGAGCCGCTAATATAGAGGAAATCATAGTACTAGCTACGGCATGGTGATAAATATATTCATATTCATCGGAATAATGGTAAACCTCAAAGACCTCTTTTTCATGTTTTAATGCTTGTTCAATTAATTGAATCGTAACATTGCGCACTGCTACATAATCAATCGTGCTTCCTGCCTGCCACTTACTGTATTGTGATTTGTATGCTTGAACTGACTTGCTGTATATACTAATGAAATTATTTTTAGGTTGTTGTACTTTCTTATCTTTAGGAACTTCATTCGGAACAAACGGTTCACCTGAGGCTAAAACAGATTCCACTTCAACACTATCGATTAAATAAGCCTCTAATACTTCTAAGTGCTTTTCTGTTAATATAGTCTTTTTAGTAACTATTGCCCGATTCGTTATTACTTTTACGTCTTTTGCTAAAATACAACCTTTAACTAATTGTTCTGTTTTTACAAGCATCATATGCCCTCCTACCCCTTACAATAAAGAAAAAGAGGAACATATTAAGTTCCTCATAAAGTTTGTGGACAGTGTTTAAATTAATGACTATTAAACACGTTAAGCAGTTTGTACTAAAGTACTACTTATCATTGAAGCTTAATTTAAGCGACTAACTCTCTATTTATTTACTCTTTTATTCTTCAACTTCCCCATCCGAACTTGCATCACCTTGTTGTACGTTATCATCTGCTAATTCGTCCGCTAGTTCTTCTTCCGATTCCTCTTCTTTATCTACTCGAGCGACCGTTGTCACATATTCGTTTTCTGCAAGCTTAATAAGTTTTACACCTTGAGTGTTTCTTCCCATTTTGGAAATACCGTCTACTGACATACGAATTAATACACCACTCGCTGTAATTAACATTAAGTCTTCATCTGAAGTAACAGTTTTTACAGATACTAATTCACCGTTTTTCTCTGTTATGTTACATGTTTTTATACCTTTACCACCGCGGCTTTGAATACGGTATTCCTCTGCCGCCGTACGTTTCCCATAACCTTTTTTCGTAACGACTAATACTTCTAGTCCTTCTTCTAGTAATTCCATCCCGACTACTTCGTCATCAGCATCTAATGTAATTCCTTTAACACCGGTAGCTGTTCTACCCATTGAACGAACATCCGCCTCATGGAAGCGAATTAACATTCCTTTTTTCGTACCAATAATCATTTCCTTCGTTCCATCCGTCATCTTAACAGATATTAATTCATCATTGTCACGAAGACCTAATGCGATTAAACCATTGTTACGAATGTTAGCAAACTGCGATAAAGGTGACCGCTTAGATATACCATGTTTTGTTGTAAAGAATAAGTACCAATCATCAACAAAATCTTCAACTGGTATTATTGCATTTACCCATTCACCCTTTTCCACTTCTAGAAGGTTGATAATCGGTATACCTTTCGCTGTTCGGCTAAATTCAGGGATTTCATAGCCTTTTGCACGGTATACTTTTCCTTTATTCGTAAAGAACAATAATGTATCGTGGGTTGAAGTTGTTAATAAGTGTTCTACAAAATCATCCTCATTCGTACCCATTCCTTGAATACCTCGTCCACCTCTTCTTTGACTACGGTAAGTAGATAGTGGCAACCTCTTCACGTAACCGTTATGTGTTAGTGTAATAACAACATTTTGACGAGGGATCAAGTCTTCATCTTCAATATTTTCAAATCCACCTACTAAAATTTCTGTACGGCGGTCATCATCAAAGCGCTCTTTTATTTCTAACAACTCTTCGCGAATAATCTCTAATACTTTTTCTTCATCCGCTAAAATTGCTTTTAGCTCTTCGATTAGCTTAATTAGAGCATTGTATTCTTCTTCAATTTTTTCTCTTTCTAAACCAGTTAAACGTTGTAATCGCATATCTAAAATAGCTTGTGCTTGTTTTTCTGATAATGAAAACTGAGTCATTAATCCTTCTTTAGCTATTTCTGCTGTTTGAGAACCCCGGATAAGTGCAATTACTCGATCTAAATGATCAAGCGCAATACGTAATCCTTCTAAAATATGAGCTCTTGCTTCTGCTTTTCTTAATTCAAAAGCAGTACGTCGTCTAATTACAACTTTTTGGTGCTCTAAGTAGTAATATAAACATTGTTTTAAGTTTAAAACTTTCGGCTCCCCATTTTGGAGTGCTAACATGTTAATACCAAAGCTACTTTGTAAAGCAGTCTGTTTAAATAGATTATTTAAAAGAACGTTAGCATTAGCATCACGTTTCACTTCAATTACGATACGCATACCATTACGGTCTGATTCGTCATTAATATCAGAAATACCTTCTATTCGCTTGTCACGAACAAGTTCTGCAATTTTTTCAATTAACTTTGCTTTATTTACTTGGTATGGCAATTCATGAACAAGAATCGTTTCACGACCATTTGGTTTTTGTTCTATTTCTACTTTTGCTCGTATAGTAATCGAGCCTCGGCCGGTTTCGTACGCTCTTCTAATACCACTTCTGCCTAAAATTTGGCCAGCTGTTGGGAAGTCTGGACCAGGTATAATTTCCATTAATTCAGGAATAGTAATGTCAGGGTCTTTACTTAGCGCAAGCACACCATCTATAACTTCGCCAAGATGGTGTGGCGGAATATTTGTAGCCATCCCTACAGCAATACCTGAAGCTCCATTTACTAAAAGGTTCGGAAAACGGGCTGGTAATACTACAGGTTCTCTTTCTGAACCATCATAGTTATCTTGGTAGTCAATCGTGTCTTTGTTAATATCCCTTAATATTTCCATTGAAATTTTCGACATTTTTGCCTCTGTATAACGCATCGCTGCAGCCGAATCTCCATCAACAGAACCAAAGTTTCCATGTCCATCAACTAACATATGACGATAGTTAAAATCTTGCGCCATCCTTACCATCGTGTCATAAACAGCAGTATCACCATGAGGGTGATACTTACCAATTACTTCACCAACGATACGAGCAGACTTTTTATACGCCTTGTCTGCAGTCATACCTAAATCGTTCATCGCATATAAAATACGACGATGAACAGGCTTTAACCCATCTCGAACATCAGGTAGGGCACGTGATACGATAACACTCATCGCATAATCTAAAAACGATGTTCGCATTTCTTGACTTATATTAATCTCTTTAACACGAGGAGAACTCTCACTCATCTTCATGTACCTCCTTGCAAATTCTCTTTTAAATTTGCATCAGTATAATAGCGTTAGCACCATTTATGTATGCAAGAAAATGGATATTACGTTATGTAAACGCAAATCCATAATCTTCAGTGTTAGGCTACTATTCAATCTATTATTAGTTAAATATCTAAGTTTTTAACATAACGAGCATTATCTTGAATAAAGTTTCGACGCGGCTCTACTTTATCACCCATTAACGTCTCAAACGTTTCATCTGCCTCAATTGCATCTTGTAAACTTACTTGCAAGAGTGTTCTTCCAGCTGGATCCATTGTTGTTTCCCAAAGTTGACCTGGATTCATCTCCCCGAGACCTTTGTATCTTTGAATTCCAATTTTTTGATTTTCTGAAACTGTTTTTAATAATTCTTCAAGTTCCCGCTCATTATAAGCATAATCAACCTTTTTACCTTGCTGTATTTTAAATAACGGTGGTTGTGCAATATATATATATCCATGTTCAATTATTTGACGCATATAACGATAAAAGAACGTTAGAAGTAGTGTTCGGATATGGGCACCATCAACATCCGCATCTGTCATAATAACAATTTTATGGTATCTTGCTCTAGTAATATCAAACTCTTCACCAATACCTGTACCTAATGCTGTAATGATTGTTCGAATTTCGTTGTTGGATAATATTTTATCTAGACGTGCCTTTTCAACGTTCAGAATTTTTCCACGTAAAGGCAAGATCGCTTGGAAATGGCGGTCTCTTCCCTGTTTTGCAGAACCACCCGCTGAGTCACCCTCAACAATATATATTTCGCTAATACTTGGGTCTTTAGAAGAACAATCAGCCAGTTTTCCTGGTAAACCTGATATTTCTAAGGCGCTTTTTCTTCTAGTTAATTCTCTAGCTTTTTTCGCAGCTAATCTAGCACGAGATGCCATCAAGCCTTTTTCCACTATTTTTTTAGCTGCAGAAGGATTTTCAAGCAAGAAACCTTCAAATTTTTCAGAGAATATAGAATCTGTAACAGCTCTTGCTTCACTATTACCAAGCTTTGTTTTTGTTTGACCTTCAAATTGTGGATCTGGATGTTTAATTGAAACGATAGCTGTTAGTCCTTCTCGTACATCTTCCCCAGTAAGGTTACTATCTGCATCTTTGAATATGTTGTGTTTACGTGCGTAATCATTAATTACTCTTGTAAGGGCAGTTTTAAAGCCCGATTCATGCGTACCACCTTCGTACGTATTAATGTTGTTAGCAAAAGAATATAGGTTACTAATATAAGAATCATTGTATTGGAGAGCAACTTCTATCGAAATACCTTCTCTCTCTCCTTCAACAAATACTACTTCTTCATGAACAACTTCTTTCGTTCTGTTTAAATGTTCTACATAAGACGCAATCCCGCCCTCGTAGTAATATTCGTTCTTTTTATTACCTTCGACACGCTTGTCCTCGATTGTAATTTTAATACCACGGTTTAAAAAAGCTAGTTCTCTAAGTCGGTTGGCTAGCACATCGTATTCATACTCTGTTGTTTCTGTGAAAATTTCTGGGTCTGGAACAAAGTGAATAGTTGTCCCTGAAATTTCTGTTTCTCCTATAACCTTCAAATCTTCAGCTGGTACTCCACGATGATATTCTTGATAGTGTATATTACCATCACGATGAACAAAAACCTCAAGCTTTGAGGATAATGCGTTAACTACCGAAGCACCTACACCATGAAGTCCGCCGGATACTTTATATCCTCCACCGCCAAACTTACCACCAGCGTGAAGTACTGTTAAGATAACTTCCACTGCAGGTCTACCCATTTTTTCATGTGTTCCTACTGGAATACCACGGCCATTATCTTTTACTGTAATACTATTATCCTTTTCTACTATTACGTTAATTTCTGAGCAAAAGCCCGCTAACGCCTCATCGATACTATTATCTACTATTTCCCACACTAAATGATGAAGACCTTTACTTGCTGTAGAACCAATGTACATACCAGGACGTTTTCTTACTGCTTCTAAACCTTCTAGTACTTGAATTTGACTTTCATCATAAGAGTTTTGTTCGACTTCTTTCTGATCCATTGTCATTTCTATCACCTACATTATTTATTTCACTCATAATCAGTTTTCTATTTTCTAGCTAATTCCGATATTACTAACTGATTCACTCATCGGCGGTTCATCTAACCTTTTCTTTAAGGTAGTAGACGCTAATGGAGAAAGGTAGATATACTCGGTCGTAACGACGATTGATTTAATATTATTTTTACTTATATTTTTAATTTTTTCTAATGAATTAGCAGTTAGTGTTTCTTTCCATTCTGTTTTTAATAGGCGTTTATCAAAAATTGCCACAACCTCAGATGCTCTTACCATAATTTCTTCGCCGATATGCAAGTACATTTGTCCTCACCTCAAAGTTTATTTTGTAGAGAACCAGAAACTACTCGGAACGTATCCGCTTGTTTCAATGTATGATGATCTATTCCTTCTACACTTGTTGTCGTAACAAATGTTTGTACTTTTCCTTGAATGGTATTTAATAAGTGAGACTGTCTATAGTCATCAAGCTCAGATAAGACATCATCTAGTAAAAGAATAGGATATTCTCCAATTTCTGAGAAAATCAAATCAATTTCTGCTAGTTTCAATGAAAGAGCGGTTGTTCTTTGTTGTCCTTGAGAGCCAAAAATATTAACTTCTTTTCCATTCACGTAAAAAAGAAGGTCATCTCGATGTGGTCCAAAAAGTGTGACTCCTCTTTCTATTTCTTTCTCTTTAACTTTTTCAAATTTTTCGTGAAAACTATTTACCATTTTCGACATATTTATATCTTCTGATACATTATCAACAGTTGTTTTATACTTAATCGCTAATTCTTCTAAACCTCTACTAATGCTATGGTGGATAGGTTTAGCCCATTGGCTTAGTTGCTCAATAAATGCAAATCGCTTAATTGTTACCTTTGCAGCTAATTCGATTAATTGATCTGTTAAAACGAGTAGCATCGTCTCGTCTTTTGTTTTTCTCGTTTGAAGTTGTTTTAAGTAATGGTTCCTTTGTTGTAGCACCTTTTGATATTTGGCTAAATCATGCATGTAAACAGGCGATACTTGACCTAGTTCCATATCAATAAACCTTCTACGTACTTGAGGACTTCCTTTTACTAAATTCAAATCTTCTGGGGCAAACATAACAACATTCATATTTCCAATGTACTGGCTTAACTTTGATTGCTCAATATGATTACATTTTGCTTTCTTACCTTTTTTTGAAATGACTAGTTGTAAAGGTAATGATCCGTTTCTTTTTTGAAGCCTACCTTCTATTTTAGCATATTCTTCGTCCCATTTTATTAGTTCTTTATCATTTGATGTTCGGTGAGACTTCGCCATGGCCAAAACGTAGATAGACTCCATAATATTTGTTTTACCTTGAGCATTTTCACCGATAATTACATTAACACCTTTTTCAAACGTTACTTCCAAAGATGTGTAATTTCGATAGTTTTTCACGCTCAAATGTTCAATATACAAATTGATTTCACCAACTTTATCATAAGAAAAACTAGTCGATTTCCTTTGTTTTCCTTATGCAACTTTAAAAGTATTCAATCAAAAAGATGTGCACATCATTCTATCTAAAGAGGACAATTCCAACTAGAAAAAAGACAGAATTATCCACAATCTGTACGATTTCTGACTCTCTCCGAAACTTAATTTAAAGATGTTACTTTAAATTCACCAAAACCGTCAATTGAGACAACATCACCAGAATAAAGTTTTCGACCTCTTCTCGAGTCATGTTCGCCATTTACGAAGACTTCGTACTCATGTAAAAACCATTTAGCCATTCCACCTGATTGAATCACGTCTGCTAATTTAAGAAATTGGCCAAGTGTTATCATTTCCGTTTCAATTTTTACATCTTCCACTTTTTAACACATCCTTTAACGTTCTTATGCCTATCTATATATTACTAAATCTTTTCAAAATAGAAAAGAAGGCTACTAACACATTCTTGCTAGTAGCCTTCCCTAGGCACTGTTAAAAAAGTCTATATAAGCTCTTAATATGTTCTGACCGGTAAGATTAATTGTAACATATTATCATCGTTTAACGCTTTAATTACAAATGGTCTCATTGCTCCTGTGAAGTTAACGACAATTTCTGTTCCTTCAAGCGCTTTTAACGCATCCATCATATACTTCGCACTAAACGAGATTTTTAATTCTTCTCCATCTACAGATGTACTTTGAACTTGTTCTACAACTTTTCCTACTTCAGGGGAATTGGATGAAATCTCTAATAACCCTGTTTCGAACGTATTGAATTTTACAACATTATTTCTACCTTCTCTTGCTAATAATGATGCACGATCAATAGCTTGTAAAAAGTCTTTCGTAGTAACTGTTATCGTAGTTTTACTTTCAGACGGAATTAATCGAGATGTGTCTGGGTAATTGCCATCTAATAACCTAGAGAAAAATAAAATATTTTTAGCTTTAAACAATACTTGGTTTTCTGTTACAACAATGTCAATTAGTTCGTTTGTATCATCTAAAATTTTACTTAATTCACTTAAACTTTTTCCTGGAATAACAACATTACAAGATAAGTTATTATCAGATTCTACTTTTGCTTTCCGTAATGCAAGTCGGTGACTGTCTGTTGCAGTACAGATTAATTCACTGTTTTCCAACTGCCAGTTTACACCTGTCAAGATAGGGCGTGTTTCTGAGGTGGACACCGCAAACACTGTTTGACGAATGATGTTCTTTATTAAGTCCGCAGAAATACGAAAGACATTTTCTTCTTCAATTTGAGGTAACAATGGGTATTCTTCCGCATCTAGTCCATTTAAGTTGAATTCTGATTTTCCAGAACGAATAACAGTCATATTATGTGATCCTACTTCAATTTCAACTGTATCCATAGGAAGTTTTTTAATAATTTCACTGAAGAACCTTGCTTGCAAGACAACACTACCTGGTTGAATAACTTCTACATTTATAGTTCTGTCTTCTTCTGAAGGAATAAAAGATTCAATGGATATATCAGAATCACTACCAGTTAAAGTTACACCTTCTTCTGAAGTTACTAATTTAATACCAGTTAAAATTGGAATGGTTGTTCTTGTTGAAACGGCCTTTAACACATCTTGTACACTTTGAAGTAATTTATCGCGCTGGATAATAAATTTCATAATATCCTCCTTAAAAATTGCAGTTCTATAATTCATTTTTTTATATAAAAAGATAGAAGTAATAATAGTAGGGGCTGTGAATATGTGGATAAGCGACAAAAACCATAGAGACAAAGCTTATCCACATGTGGACAAACTGTGCTTAACTATGCTCCTGTTATTCACATAATTCACTTCTACTAATTTTTCAATTTATTACTTATAGATTCTAGTTGTTTCTGTAATTGAGTATCTGATTGTAATAACTTAGAGATTTTTTCGTGTGCGTGAATAACAGTAGTATGATCACGGCCACCAAATTCATCACCAATTTTAGGTAACGAATAATCTGTTAACTCTCTTGCAAGGTACATTGCGATTTGTCTTGGATAGGCAACAGATTTAGTTCGTTTCTTCGCTTTAAAGTCTTCAAGCTTTATATTAAATTCCTCTCCAACCATTTTTTGAATATCTAGTATTGTTAATACTTTCGGTTTCGAGCTAGGAATTATATCTTTTAGTGCTTCTGCAGCTAAATCTGCATTTATGTCTTTATTAATTAATGAAGAATAGGCAACAACTCTAATAAGCGCTCCTTCTAATTCACGAATATTAGAATCAATTTGATTGGCAATGTAAAGCATGACCTCATTCGGAATATCTAATCCTTCCGCTTTTGCTTTTTTACGTAGAATAGCAATCCTCGTTTCTAAATCTGGTGGTGTAATATCAGTGATTAAACCCCATTCAAAGCGAGAACGTAAGCGGTCCTCTAATGTAGGGATTTCTTTAGGAGGACGGTCACTTGAAATAATAATTTGTTTACTTTCTTCATGGAGAGTATTAAAAGTATGGAAAAATTCTTCTTGTGTTTGTTCTTTCCCAGCTAGAAATTGAATATCATCTATGAGAAGAACGTCTACATTTCGATATTTATTTCGAAATTCGACAGCTTTATTGTCACGAATTGAATTAATAAATTCATTCGTAAATTTTTCCGAAGATAAATAAACTACTTTTGCTGCTGGGTTATGTTCTACAACATAATGACCAATTGCATGCATTAAGTGAGTTTTCCCTAATCCAACGCCCCCATATATGAAGAGAGGATTGTAAGCTTTAGCAGGTGCTTCGGCAACAGCTAATGAAGCTGCATGAGCAAAACGGTTTCCCGATCCAATAACAAATGTGTCAAACGTATATTTAGGATTTAACAT